>JADJIQ010000005.1:0-315000 GCA_016707005.1 Ignavibacteria bacterium | reverse complement strand
TTCAAGTTTTGGCCTGAAAACTCGCGATCAAAAGACCAATCAAATCACAATCAAACCATAGATCAAATCGCAATCAAATGACCCCCCAAACGACACCCCTAACGACCACCCTAACGACACCCCCAAGGATGTTATGTGAACGTTTGAGGGACAGAATAGCTGGTGGAAACGTCAAAACCTAGTCGTTTCCTGACAGCGCAAGGTAGTTCTCGATGCTTTTTCGTGTGATGAGGTGACGCCGACCTACGTGCGTGCCGGTGAGTGCGCCGGATCTTATCAGCCGATTTACAGTTGTGCGTGTTACACGGAGGTAGTCAGCTGTCTCGTTGATCGATAACAGGTCTGGGAGTTGTGCGGCGTCTTGGTTTTGGGCTGGAAAGGGATCAGCTGGTAAAGGCGCGGGGGCATTTGGTTCAATGTGCGACGTTGCAGGCTGGCGATCACCCATCAATTCGGTGATGCGGTCATTGATAAGTCCGGAGAGAACCATCCGGTATGTATCTACAACGTCGTCGATGATGAATGTACTCAGCTGGTCGATGACGCCTGCTCCAAGTTCGCGGATGACAGCGGCAAGAGCGAGCATGATATCTTGGTCAAGGAGTCTTCCATTCAGATAGGCGATCTGACGGACGATGCTGCTCTCCAAACCGGGCATCCCCACAAGCATGTCCGGAAGGGTCTGCATAACGTGCTCGATCACCAGGCGCTGTTTGTTGGTTTCGAGATCTGTGGTTGACATGATCTCGCTGTAGCGCTGTTCGGCTTCGAGAAAGAACGGACTCGACTCCATGTGCTGTAAAAGGGGCTCCACGGCTCGCCTGTATGCGGAAGCGAAATCCTCGTCATCAGCCAATAACAACATGGCCCCTTGCTGAGAGATCGGATCAAGAGTGAATCCGGAACGACCCATTCTACGCTCTGCGTTCCGCAGGTGACGAAATGTGGAGCCAATGTTCAAGGCAGCGAGGTTGCGACGTGCTGATTCGAGATACGATACAGCATCGCGTGTTGACATTGCCTCAAGCTCAGGGGCTAGGTGGGCAGGGAGGAAAACCGATGCGTCTCGGCATACGGTGTCGCGCTGAGTAACGAGCCATTCAATGCGCTTCTTTGTGCCAACACCATTATGCAGCATCGCACGCTCGCCGGCGAGAATTCCGCGGGCGTGCTCCATTGCCATTGGATTGATGAGGATAGCATCGGTGATGGTCATAGTTGCTCCCATGCCTTGCAGACCATGTCCCGCACGGCTTCATCGTTGAGGATGATGTAGTGCTGTTGGAGAACGCCGCGTGCGGCATGACCTGTTACGCGCGAGATGACGGCCTCGGAGAGTCCGAACTGTACCGAAGTGCTCGCGAAACTGCGTCGCGCCACATGCGTTGTCAGGAGTTCATTTCGTTGCATCCGTTCGTCAACTCTCTTTCCGGCACGATAGTGCGAGATGGTGATTGATTCATTGAGTCCAACAGCGATGCCCAGCTCTTTCAGGTAGAGGTTCGCTTTTACACTTGAAGGAAACTCAAACAGGCGCGACGGGTAGCGAGAGAGAAGTGCGCGTAATGGGGGAGTGATAGGTACAATACACTTCGTGTTGGTCTTTTCCGATGTGTATCGAATGATCCCGGCCTTTTCGTCAAAGTGATCAGGTGTTAGTCGTTCAAGATCGCCATAACGCATACCTGTGTACGCTTGTAAAAGGAAGATGTCGCGGACTCTTGCTAGACGTGGTTTGTCGGTAAGGTCAACGTCGCGAATACGCCGAAGTTCATCGACAGTAAGCGCCATCGTCTCGCCGGTCCGTTTGTCGCGCCAGAAGGACTCCCATGCAGTAGTGGTGTGATATCCCTTCCTGAATGCCCACTTCATAAAGATCTTCAGCACCTTGACGTGATTGGCTATCGATGCATCGCGCATGGACTTGGCAGTACCAAGCCATTCACAAAACGAGTTGTAAAAGGCTTCGTCAATTATCTCAAAGGTGATCGTCCGTTTCTTGAAGACTGCCCACTCACGAAGAAGTGTAAGGCAGCGCCGGTACTGGACAATTGTTCCATTGCTGGGTCGGTGCGATGTGATCTGACCCGATCTGGTGCGTAGGGTATACGTTGCAATGAACTCCTCAAACCGCTCATCGAACGAAGCTTCACCAGCCGTGTTCTGATGAGACGGCGAAAGGTAGTTGCGGATCTTCTCAACGAGGGATTGAATGTCTGATTTCGACAGCAACTTGTCCTTGCCGGACGGAGTCATGTCATTGTAGGCAGACTTGATGAACTGCTCAATGAGATCCTTCCGCTTCGTGTGCGAGTTGCGGTTAGGATCTTGAGATCGGAATTCCTGCTTCTCCGGATTCCAATAACGGGTCTCCGTGGAGATCCCGGTTCCAAATCGCAGCCGATGCCCGGAGAGCGAGAGCCGAACCATGATCGGCGTTCGTACTTCTGACGGCTTGTCGGCGTAGAAGGTGAGCTTCATAAAAAAACTGCCAGTTAGTGCGTCCGTACTTGGTCGTCCAAGTTACCACTGACGCTTTAACTGGCAGTTTTCGTGTGTCATCGGGCTACATCAGGATACAAGCTACTGTGCTACATTCGGCATAACTCGTTGATTTTCCTGTCAGTTGCCAAGTTTGATAGATCTTGGCGTATCCTGCTGTAACAACCTCTGTGGACCCGTAGGGAGTCGAACCCCAAACCTTCTGATTCGTAGTCAGATGCTCTATCCAGTTGAGCTACGGGTCCTTGTGGACCTTGTTAGGCCTTGACTTCGAGCTTGCGAACGGCCATCGTGAGACGACTCTTCTTGTTCGCTGCGTTGTTCTTCTTGATGATGCCACGTGCAGCGGTGCGGTCCAGAATGCTGAATGCCTTCCTGAGCGCCTCTTGTGCTACTTCAAGTGTTGTAGCTGTACGAACGGCCTTGATGACCTCGCGAAGCTGCTTCTTGTTGCCGCGGTTGTAGATCTTGCGCTTGCGTGTTTGACGGATGCGCTTGATTGCTGACTTGTGATGTGCCATGGCCTGGTTTTGCGTCGATTGTAATGACAGGGCCACAAAGATAGGGAAAGTCAAGAACCTGACAAATCCCCGACCAAAATCGTTGTCGGTTCTGGCTAGATTTGCAGCATGACGCTGTTCGAACAACTGGCCGCCCTGCAAACGGAAGCGATCAATCCCCGTACCACGGAGATTGATCTGGCCTCTACGCATGATGTGGTTGCCATGCTCCATGCCGAAGACCGCACAGTGGCCGATGCCGTGGGCCTGGTCCTGGATGATGTGGCCGTGGCGGTGGATCTGGTTGCCACTGCGCTTGCCGCCGGCGGACGTCTTATATATGTAGGCGCAGGGACGTCCGGACGTCTGGGCATTGTGGATGCGTCGGAAATGCCCCCTACCTATGGCACCGAACCCTATATGGTGCAAGGACTTATCGCGGGTGGACCAAATGCGGTGTTCAGGTCTGTGGAAGGGGCTGAGGACTCCCCACAACAGGCGGTGGCTGACCTGAACTCGATCGAGCCGTCTCCGCTTACAAGCCTGGATGTGGTCTGCGGACTCACGGCATCGGGCAGAACGCCCTACGTGCTGGGTGCTATCCGCCATGCCCATGGCCTCGGCTGCCCGACGATCTTGGTCAGCACAAACCCGAAGGACGTGGTTCGGACGCACTGCCCTGAAGCTCAGGTCCTGATCTGCCCGGTGGTCGGCCCGGAACCGATCACAGGCTCCACACGCATGAAATCGGGCACGGCCCAAAAAATGATCCTGAATATGATCACCACGGCTTCCATGGTCCGCATAGGAAAGACCTATGGAAATGTGATGGTGGATCTCCAACTCACAAATGAAAAGCTTGTCGAACGCGCCCGCAAGATCGTGATGACCCTCGGCAATGTCGATTATGAGGGGGCTACCCAACTCCTCGCCGCCGCTGAAGGTCATGTCAAAACTGCCCTCGTCATGGCCGCCCACTCCTGCTTACGAGAAGAAGCCCTCAATCGTCTCGCCCTTTCCAACGGTCACGTCCGTAACTCCGTAACCCCGTAACCCCGTAACCTAGTGGAAACAATACTCGATTTCATCCTCCACATCGACGTCCACCTGGCAGCCCTCACGGCGCAGTATGGGATGTGGACCTATGCCATCCTCTTCCTGATCGTGTTTGCGGAGACGGGGCTGGTGGTGACGCCGTTTCTGCCGGGAGACTCCATGCTCTTTGCAGCAGGGGCCATCTGCTCACTTGGCTCAATGGATGTAACGGTCCTCATGGGGCTCCTGATGATCGCCGCCGTTCTGGGAGACGGGGTGAACTATGCGATCGGGAAGAAGGTGGGACCTCGACTCTTCACAAGTTCTACCTCGAAGTTCTTGAACAAACAACATCTCGATAGAACACACGCCTTCTACGAGAAACACGGCGGCAAAACGATCATCCTTGCTCGGTTTATGCCGATCATAAGAACGTTTGCCCCCTTCGTTGCCGGTGTAGGATCGATGCGCTACCGAACGTTCTTTATCTACAATGTTGTAGGTGCCATCGTCTGGGTGGCCTCATTCACGATGCTTGGGTTCTTCTTCGGCAATCAGCCGTTGGTGAAGAAGAATTTTACGCTCGTGATCGGTGCGATCATTGTGATAAGTGTGCTGCCCGCGATATGGGAGATCATTCGCAGCAAAAAGGAATTGTAAATTGACAGGCTACCGTCCTGCTTGGATGGCGAAATTGGCAGACGCACGAGACTTAAAATCTCGTATCCCGTAAGGGGGTGTGCGGGTTCAAGCCCCGCTCCAAGCACTTTGTTTTTTGGGAAATTCAATGTACGCTATGAACAAACCTCTGAGTTGGGCGATCATGGCTGTCGTCATGATGTTGACAACAAGTTATGCGCAGGCACAAATGCTGTTCACTCGGATGTTGCCTCACGAGACTGGGATTGAGTTTCGTCACGAAATGAACGACCTGAATGTTTCTAAAGATTCGTTGAAGCGAATCAATTCAATGGTTCCTGGATGTGGCGTTGCGATCGGCGATATCACCGGGGATGGTCGGCCTGATATTATACTGTCAAGTTTCTTCGGGCTTGGAATCTATCGCAATGAAGGCAACTGGAAGTACACGAACATTATGCCGACCATCGGCTACACTAATGATTCGCTGAAGTTCTCAACCGGCGTCAATCTTGTGGACATCGACGCCGATGGGGACCTGGATCTGTTTGTTGCTCGGTGGCAAAATACGTGTAGGCTTCTGATCAACGATGGAAGAGGAAGGTTTACTGAAAAAGCTGCTGAGTACGGGCTCAACTTTCTCGATGAAACCGTGAATAGTGTCTTCTTCGACTATGATGGCGACGGCAGATTAGACTGTTACCTCGTTGTCTACTCCAATTTCTATTCCTTGGTCACTACGAATATTCGGTCCGATAGCGCTGTTGGTGCTGAATCTGCACAGCGGCAACGCGACGGAAGCTCAGTTCCAAAGTTCGATGCACAACGGGAATCCATGACTGCTGATCAGGTACGGAAGTTGAATGAATTCTCGGCTACAGAACTCAGACATTCCGGGAATAGGGACAAGCTTTATAAGAATCTCGGAGATGGTCGCTTCCGAGATGTTTCGTATGAAGCTTGGATCAATGACGATGGTATGGGGCTTTCAGCAACGGTGTCGGATATTAACCTTGATGGACTCCCCGATATCTACGTAGCTAATGATTTTAACTCGTCGGATTTGATTTATCTCAATAACGGAGATGGTACGTTTGCCGAGAGCATGAATCGTATGACACGGCGTGCTTCCGTTTTTAGCATGGGAAGTGATATTGCAGACCTCAATGGAGACGGACTGCCGGACATCGTCACCACAGACATGTTGCCGTCAAATCATTTCCGACGCATTCTCAACGCTGGTAGCAACGGAGATATGTCTATTCATAATCCGACGTACGACTCAAATCAAGTCTCTCGGAATATGGTTCAGCTCAACCGTGGTTATAACCAGTTCTCAGACATTGGGTACATGACAGGCATGGCAGCTACTGACTGGAGCTGGGCCTGCCTCATAAACGATTTTGACCTTGACGGACTTGCCGATGTCTATATCGGTAACGGATACACGTCGGATCTTTCCAATCAGGACTATATCTATAACTTGAATTTGCGGCAACAAGGCATTGTGCCCAAACTAGGTTTCCTCACTGAACCCAATTGCATGTTCCGCCAACAAGGCAATCTCGAGTTCACAGATGTAGCAAGGGAATGGGGCGTAGCAGACACAAGCACAACTTTTGGTGCCGCCTACGGAGATCTTGATGGCGATGGGGACCTCGATCTGATAGCAGCCAATATGGACACGGTTGCCTTTGTCTATCGTAACAACGCTGTCGAACAACAACGCGGAGCCTTTGTTTGCCTCACATTCAAGGGTTCCAACGGCAACACTGGCGGTCTAGGTGCCAAGGTACATGTTGTTGCCGATGGACGTTCCTACTACCGAGAACACTACCTCGTGCGCGGATATCAGTCTCGAATGGACGACAAGATGTCTATCGGACTTGGCGCTGCAACCATCATCGATTCCATCATCGTCCAATGGCCGGATGGTCCGGTACAGATCCTTCTGCAACAGCCGGTGAACTCTACCGTTGCCCTCGATCGTGCAAATGCCGAGCCCGCTGCGATGTCGATGTTCCAATCGCCAGAGAATCACAAACCAGTGTTTGTTGATGCAACCTCAACAAGTGGACTCGCCTTCAAACACACGGAAAATTACTTCGACGACTTCAAGCGTTATCGCATCATGCCAACGCGAGTATCCTGGGGCGGTCCGGCCGTTGCTGTTGGAGATGTAGATGGTGATGGTCTGGATGACGTGTTGTTCGGCGACCGTCTTGGTCGCAGCATTGCAACATTCCTGCAGAAAACACCGGGTTCCTTTGTTCGCTCCAATTCCGGTCTCGATGGAGTTGATACCACCTATGAAACACAAGCAATGGTTCTCGTGGACATCGACAACGATGGTGATCGAGATCTCCTTGTGGCAGGGGGCGGTCCGGAATTCGCGGAAGAAGATGTAGAACGTGGACTCCGGGTCTACATCAATAACGGTAAGGGCATTCTCACACGTCAGCTCACCGGTGTACCGCAGATCAGTACCAACGCTACCACCATCAACGCGTGTGACTATGACGGGGACGGTGACTTCGATGTCTTCATCGGTGGCGGGGTAGAGACAGACCGATATCCATACGCATCACAGAGCTACCTCCTTTCCAACAATGGGAAGGGGCTCTTCACCGATGTCACTTCAACAGTGATCCCAGATGTCGCCCGGATCGGCATTATTCGTTCCGCCTTGTGGTCAGACATTGATAGCGACGGACGCTTTGATCTCCTCCTGAACGGCGAGTGGATGCCCCTTACCATCTTCCGAAACACCGGTTCACGGTTCGAAAACGTCACCGCAGCCTCGGGTCTAGAGAAGACGACGGGCTGGTGGTACAGCTTGATGGGCGCCGATGTAGATAATGATGGCGATATGGACTATGTGGCGGGAAACCTCGGGCTCAATTCCCGATATCAGCCAGGTACGGACACACCGATCGAGATCTTTGCCGCCGATTTTGATGAGAACGGGAGTATTGACCCACTCATTACGTGGTGGTTCCGAGGAAAGAGACATATCATACGCGACCGTGGCAAGGTGTTTGCCCAAATGCCCACGCTGAACCGTAAGTTCAATGAATTCATTGACTTCGCCATGGCTTCCGTGGAGCAGGTGGTTGATAAACAGATGCTCGATACCTGCTTCCACAGGGCAGCTGTTATGATGGAATCCATGGTAATGATCAATGACGGTAGGGGGCATTTCACCCTGCGTCCGTTGCCGGCCATTGCCCAGATCTCGCCCGTCCTAGGCATCGAAGCCCTTGATCTCAATGGAGATGCGTGGATCGACCTTGTTATCTCCGGCAATATCTACGGAGCGGAAGATGACGTAGTGCGCTACGATGCAGGAAAAGGACTGGTCATGTATGGCAAGGGAGACGGACAATTTGAGCCCCTTACCCTCCCCGAATCCGGGTTCATCACCCAATTCGATACTAGGGGTCTTGTAAGCGTTCGGAATCCCGGTTCTAAGACCACGCCACTCGTGTTGATCTCTGCCGTGAATAGTCGGGAGGCAATGACGTATCTCCCTATGGCAGAAGGACTTCGCGTCCAGAAGGTTAATCCGATGAAGGTCAGTTCCGCCCTATTCTCAGTAGGGGGCGGCCAACGTCGCACCGAAGTGTACTGCGGTTCCGGCTATCGAAGTCAGACGAGCTGTAATATGTTGGTTCCTCCCGGGGCTACGAGCATGACGACATACCTCGGCTCAAAAAAAACTGGGACCGCATCTGTCACAAAACCCTAGGTATTGGGTTGTACAGTATGGTGAATGTGTATATTTTAAACATTCATGGTTGGGACCCCTCAGGTCTCGGCTCGGCTGTTTGCGCATGACTCTACAAACGAATTGCACGTATAATTTCAACATTCTGGTGGTACACCTATGAAGAGGATCTACTCCTTTCTCTTGGGGCTCGTTGTTATAGTCGGTCTACTGAGCTTCTCTACAGAAGCCCAGGCGCAGTACTGTAAACCGCAGCTCATGCCTGGTTTCTGGGGACAAGGCATCACGTTCTTTGCCTTCGGATCCTTCTCGCGAAGCTCTCCGGGTACGGATTATGCAAACCAGAGTGGTTATGAATACTACACGGGAGCCACTCTTCAGGGAGCTCGGAATACAGATATTCCCGTTCAGATTCAAACAAACGCTTTTGGCCAAAAAGCATATTCGATCTGGATTGACCTCGACCAAGACGGCATCTTCACAACGGACGAGCGTTTGCACTGCTCTGCTGACTACGTCTTTGGTAACTACCTGTTTACAACAACGCTCAGAATTCCATGTAGTGCCCGGACGGGAGTTACACGTCTTCGCTTGTTCTTCATGACACAAGCAGGCACTTGCCCCCAGGATCCGTGTGTGTTCCCTGGTTTTGTTCAAGGTGAAGTTGAAGACTATGACATTGAGATCATCGGCGATTTCGTTTCGTCGTTCCCGAATGACACTCCGGACAGTTCGGCAATTTTGCCTCGTGGCAACATATATGATGGTGCAACTCCACAGCGCCCAAAGCCAAGCATGACGCTTCGTGCCGGACGTGCAGGCCAGAACTTTACGATCAAGTACCGGATCTTTGGACCGCTGCCACTCACAGATACCGTGTATCGCGCGGACTGGACTGCAACCGGCCCTTCCAGTGGTACATTCCCTGTAAGCTTTATTTCGTCTCCATCGTCGGCCTCCGGCCCTTTGGCCGGTTCAGGTGCTGCGTTGAATACCACAACAGCCGTTGGCGGCGAATACACGTTGTTGGTAGAATCTGTTGGCGGAGCTTCGGCATGTTCAAACATCTATGCCAAAGCCTTTACGATAGCTGTGAACAGAGACATGTCTACAAGACAGATCCGTTCGCCACAAACGAACGAAGCACCACGGAAGTACAAGTATCCTAACACCACTCCAATTCCTGTTGAAGCGATCTTCCAGAATTCAGGCTTGGATACAGTGAAGTCCTTCCGCGGAATTGCACGCATCACGGGCCCATCGGGCAATCTCGTCTTCCTCGATACCGTCCAACTCGACGAAGCTATCCCAGGTTCGGCGCGTCTTACGCAGGCATTCCAAAGCTTCATTCCAACGGGCACAGGCCATCAAGTTGGTTTGTATAAGGCACAGATTTGCACGCAGCTCATTACTCCGTTTCCGGATCAGACTTCCTTCAATGACTGTCTCCCACGCCCGGGCCAGCCAGATTTCATCTTTGAAGTTGGCTACAACGAAGAGCCAGCCGTTAGCTCGGTAACAGTACCGGCTACAACGCCTGCACTCTATGCAAACCGTCCGATGCGTCCAGAAGCGGTCTTTGAGAATAATGGTATTCAGGATCTCTCCAATGTTCCTGTTCGCCTCATCATCACGCGACAACAATATTGTTGTGTACAATCAAACAGGTATCGTGGCGGATATTGGTGCCGGACAGTTCAATAAAGCCATCTACACATTCCCTGCATTCACGCCAACAGACGGTGGCGATTATCGCTTCTGCTTCCGTGTTGAATATCCGGGAGATCCTGTAACTACGAACAACGAGATCTGTGTTGATCGCACGATCAACGCAAACCTCGCCGGCGTGTACACGATCGGCGTTACAAAGCCAGGTCCTCGCAACTATCTCACGATCGATGCAGCGTTGGATGACCTCTATATCAAGGGGTGTAAGCGGTGCGGTAACGTTTGAATTCACGGACGCATCGTATACGCAAACAAAGCTTGGAATCAACACGCCAGCCATGGATCTCTCATCGAGGATCATCGGGGTAAGCGCCACAAACACGATCACGTTTAAGACAAGCCTCGAGCGCTCGATCAACAAGGCCGCAGTTACGATCAACTTCGTTACAGAGTCTGGCATCGGTGTCTTGTTAGGCCAGAACATTGCCCCTTCAAATCTGAATGCAGTCCAGCGTCAGACCTACTTCGGCAATGCTCAGAATGCAAACTCCGCAGGGTACATCACATTCGATGGTGGAGCTCAGCGGTCGTTGAAGTTCACGATGCGTAAGACGTCTACTCCGAGCTTCCCATCGCCGTTCACTTCGGTGTTCTACCTCTCTTCTGGATCCTCGAATATTCAGATCAAGAACTGTATCGTAGGTAATGCAGATGGTGTAACACCATCCTATGCATCATCACTCCCGCAAGTGCAGTTCAACTCTGGTTCGAACCAGTTCCGTTTCGAAAGCAATACACGGAATACAAACATCAGCTTCACGGCTGGTATCACGCAGCGTGATACCATCAACCCTGACAACCTCGGAAACCTTGATACGTTGATCAATACGAACAACAGGTTCATGAACAACGAGATCAGCGGATTTGGATACGGTATCGTTTCGATCGGTATCGGACCGCTCATCAAGGCCGGTGTGAACGACTTCCGTCCATTCTACAATCTTGGAACCGAGATCTCGAACAACTTGATCTTCAACGTCCGTCGTGCCGGTATCTTTGCCGCCTACGAAGACGGTGTGAAGATCGTTGCGAACCGCATCTATAATGTTGGCGCCGTCACTGGCGGTACAGAAGCGGATGTTGCCGGTATCATTGCCGGCGGTGAGCAGCGGTACAACAACATGAACCTTCTCATCTCGAGAAATGAGATCAGCGGCGTTCGCGGTAATGCTTGGACGCGTGGTATCGTTGTTGAGCAAGCTCGCAATGACTTCCAGTCGATCAACAGCACAAACAAGGGATTTGGTCCACGCACACAAGCAGGAACGGTAAGCTTCCCGAACCAGCCTGAGCACACATATGTAACGAGCAATACGATCTGGGGATTGTCCCGTGCTGCCGCTGCAACACATATGGCCGGTATCCATCTCTGGACGCGCCGAGCAGCATCAGCAGATCCACTGACTATGCTCATCACGCCGAACATTCCAACGTACTTCACACTCGCAGACTCGGTTGTGAATAACACCGTCCTGCTTTCCAACGACAACATTGTTGGAACAGGTGCAATTGTCGGTGTTGGTGTTCAGAATGCTAATACGCCACAGATCCTGAACAACGCTGTTGCCTTGATGGGCAATGCGAATGCTGCTTCACTGACGCATTCAGCGATCCTTTACGAAGGAACGATCTTCCGCAATGGAAGAGTAAATACATGGTACCTGCCTTCGGATGCACCGGGTGCACTTGTTTCGAATCGCAATGCCATCTATGCTCCAAACGCAGGCATCGCCCGAGTCATTGAGATCTCGGCTACGAGTGAAATCGTTTCTGGTGGTTCACAAACAGAGTTCTCAACGATCGCTCAGTGGCGTAACTGGACAGGTCAAGACATCAACTCTGTGATCGGAAACTTCACAACGGACTTCGTGTATAATGGAGTTGCTCCAAATCAACAACTTCGCGTGAAGGTTACACCTCAACCTCCGGTTGGTTCGATCTTGAACAACCGCGGTGAGCGTCTGCCAGGTACTACACAAGACATCGATGGCAATGTTCGTGGCCAAGCTGGTCTCGGATACGACATCGGGGCCGATGAATTCGATGGTCGTCTCTTTGTGAGTGACCTCGAAGTGATCGACATTCTCAAGCCGGGTGCCTATCAAGATGCAACGGGCGTAACGAACGACGCAGAGTACATCATGACCGTTGCTCCGGTTGATGTTACTGCTCGTATCCGTAACAACGGTGCACTGGCAACTACCAACTCTGACATTCGTGTTCGAGTCTATCTCGAAACAGCTGCTTCGAACAATTCGAGTGCCGCAGTACCTACATGGAATACAACTCCAGTTGTTGACCGTGTTGTAAAGACGGCACTTGGCTCAGGTCAATCGAAGGACATCGTCTTCAACATCCCGGGTTGGACGCCGCAGGTATACTTCGGCATGCCTGGGTATAATGTTCCTTCTCGTCTCGTTTCAATGCGCCTCAACGTTACTCCGCGCTATCGCATTGAAGTAACCACAACATCAGATGAGTACATCCCGAACAACACGCTTTCGAAAGTTGTTCGCTTCTACCTGCGCAAGTCAACGAAGAAGATGGTCCTGTCGCTTCGTGGATCAGCCAACGTCATTTCGACCGGTACTCCTACGCAGAATGACATTGCCGGACGTCTTAACGCAGACAGTCTCCAGAAGTCATTCAATGACCTTGGATACCGCAACGACCCATCGAATAATCGTTTCGACTTCGATGTGTTTGAGCGCAATGCATGGGCCACACGTTCTGTAGACTACACGGTGTATCACACGATGTTCTGGTCACATGATCGCTCGGCACTCACACGTTCTGAACGTGATGATATCCGCAATTATGTTGCATCCGGTGAGCCGGGTATCAAGAAGAACCTTGCGATCTCAGGTCAAGGGTTCCCTGCACAGCACTCAGGTGCAACGGTATCAAGTGATATCAACTTCGTTCAGCGCGTACTTCGTGCGTCGAATCAAGCACCTGGAACACCGTTCCCATCAACCTATAGTGGTCGCAGAGTAGAAGGTCGCGCTATCGCTCGCGGTTCTTCGGATCTCGTAAACCGCACTGGCTTTGTGAACGACGCAGAACCACTTCCTGCACTCATCCGCATCTACTCGGATCCAACTACGTCCGGTATTGCGAACATCGCTTATTCGTATCGTACCGGTGACCGCAACACTGTGGACTCCATCATGGGTACAGCTACTGCTGCTATCACAACGAACACTGTGTATCTCGGCGTAGACTGGCGTCACTTTGCACGTTCAGGCGTACGTACTGGTATTGAGCGCATTGTTCGCGGCATCTTCGACTTCTTCGAATCCAACGGTGGCGGTCTCGTCCCTGTTGAACTCGTGTCGTTCGATGCAAAGGCTCGTGGAAATGATGTAGACGTATTCTGGTCGACAGCGACAGAGAAGAACACGGACCACTTCGATGTGGCTCGTGCAACCGTCTCCGGTGCTAAGGCCGGCGATGCGATCAGCGGTTCCGATTTCGTTACCGTTAGCACGGTTCCGGCTTCGGGCACCTCAAGCATCCGTCGTGATTATGCGATCAAGGACGCTGACCTTGCGGCAGGCACATATGCCTATCGCTTGACAGCAGTTGACAAGGATGGCGCTCGTTCTGCTTCGCAAGAAGTGAACGTTACGATCGGCGAAGAAGGCACTGGTCTTCTCCTTGCAGACGTATCGCCAAACCCGGTTGCCAATGACGCGAAGGTTTCCTTCTCGCTCACATCTGCCGGTCAAGTTCAACTTGTTCTCTTGAACACGGCAGGTCAAGAAGTACTCACACTTGTGAATGCTTCACTTGCAGCCGGACAACACACGGCTTCGATCGACGCTGCTACGCTTGCTTCGGGTGCATATACACTCGTGCTTCGCAGCAACGGCATGATCGTCTCTAAGAACGTGACGATCGCGAAGTAATTCGCCCTCGATTTTGCAGTTCATCGAACCGCTCCTGTGCCCAATGGCGCAGGAGCGGTTCGTAGTTTTGGGCCAGCCATGTCATCCATCCTTCGTGCTCCATTTGTCCGAGCTGCCCTGAGCGGTACACTCCTCGGTCTTGCATTCCCGCAGGTTCTTCCTTTTGGTTTGGCCGGCGTGTTGTCCTTCTTGGGTTTCGTTCCGTTACTCCTCGCCATCATTGATGATGGGCGGGCAACACGCTCATGGAAGATCGTGGCTTGGTTCTATCTCACATTTGTGATCTATCATGGTCTCACCAATTGGTGGGTATGCTCGTGGCAAGAACGTACCGATCCGTATCTGTTTGCAAGCGGTATTGCCCTTTGGCTCTTTCATCCGTTCTTTCTGATGCTTCCATTCGTTGCCTTGGCTTCCATTCGACGCAGACTTGGTACTGGCTGGATGTTGTTCATGGCGCCCCTTTCCATTGCTGGTTTTGAGTGGCTTCATGGGCAAACGGATGCCTCGTACCCGTGGCTTACAACGGGATATTCGCTCATCCATACACCGTTCGCGCAGATCGCCGACACCGTTGGTGTATACGGTCTGAGCTTTCTGATCGCATGCGTGAATGTGGCTATCGTCTATCTCACGCTTCAGCGTGTTGTTGGTCGAACCGTTGTCTACCAAGCTGTTGCACTCTGTCTGGTGCTGGCCTCGTGGCTTGGAATTGGAGTCTGGAAGGCTGCTGATCTCGTTGGAGCAGCCAGCGACGTACGCGTGATGATCATCCAGCCTAATGAGGACCCATGGGATAAGTGGGGTGATACCCGCGCTCAAGTTCGGATGCATCAGCAGTTAACGGATTCGATGCGCAACAGCGGCGTAGTGGCCGACGTCGTTGTGTGGAGTGAGACGTCGATACCCTATACCATCAGGGACCCGCGGTTCATGCCCGAATGGGATGTTCTGCAGCAGTGGGTTGATACCTCATCCATCTCCTTGCTGGCCGGCTATGCAGATATCATGATCTATGCACCCGGTCAAGCACCTCCTTCTGCTAGACAGTCACGCGTGGATCCTTCTGTCCGCTTCGACGCCTTCAACGCGGCCATGATGATCAACGCCGGCAAAAGTGATGTTCCGGTCCATCGGAAGTCGATGTTGACGCCATTTGCAGAACGATTGCCCTTTGCGGATCAGCTCACGTTCGCCATGTCGTGGATAGAATGGGGCGTAGGTATCTCAGCATGGGGGAAGGGGCAGACCAGACTCCCACTCCCTGTGGTAAAGGGGAGTGATACACTCGCTCGGATCGGAACGATCATTTGTATCGAGTCGATCTATCCCGAAGTTGCCAGGGATCTCGTGAACAATGGTTCGGACATCTTATGCGTCATCACAAACGACGCGTGGTATAACGGCACGTGGGGACCGGAGCAGCACTACGACATTGCCCGCATGCGCGCTGTCGAGCAACGCAGGAATGTGATCCGATGTGCGAACTCCGGAGTAAGTGGTATCATTCGATCCGATGGGTCGGAAGATCCGCATCCTGCCATTGCTCCAATGACGCAGGGGGCTGTTATGGTCGCCGCGCAGCGAAGTGGAGATCGTACGTTGTATGCTGTTCTCGGAGATCCAATGCCGATCCTCGGACTCATCCTTACTCTTCTGGCCGTGGTCTCTGCACGAATTCCCCTTATCCTTCGTAATCTTCCGTTTCGTTTCACATCGATCGAGAACACTTCCCTATGAATCGTCAGACCTCCCGGATGGCAGCCCTTGCTGTTGTCATCGTGGGTCTCTCGTTGTCGGCCATGGCGCAAACAAAGCCCCTTGCCTATACTGAGTATGACCTGCCGAATGGATTGCATGTGATCCTCCACGAGGATCATTCAGCCCCCGTTGTTGCCACCGTGGTTCACTATAAGGTTGGCTCACGTGATGAAGACCCTGCGCGAACAGGATTTGCGCACTTCTTTGAGCATCTGATGTTCGAATCAACAGATGCCATTGAGCGTGCTACCATCGATAAGATGGTGAATGGGGCAGGCGGACAGCTCAATGCATTCACGAGCAACGACCAGACCGTCTATCACTTCGTTCTTCCATCCAATCAAGTACGTCTTGCCCTTTGGATCGAAGCACAACGCATGCGAAAGCTGCATGTGAACGCGGTGGGTGTAGAAACCCAACGCGGTGTGGTGAAAGAGGAGCGCAAGAACCGCTACGATAACGCACCGTATGGCGGGTGGATGGAGAAGGTGCAAGCTGTGCTCTTCAAAGGGACGCCGTATCAGTGGTCGCCGATCGGATCGGCACAACACATCGACAGTGCATCGATCGCAGAGTTCAAAGCCTTCTACGATATGTACTATCAACCGAACAATGCGATCCTCGTTGTAAGCGGAGACTTTGACGAAGCACTCGTTCGTGAGACCATCAATGCCTACTTCGGTGGATATCCAAAGGCACCAGAGCCACGTCGTCCGGTTGTGAGTGAATATGTACCGATGTCGGGCGAAGTGCGCGAGACCATCAACGATCCAAAGGCGCAACTTCCCGCATTGTTTGTGGGGTACCGCGCTATGCCGCAGACAGATCCGGATGCCTACGCAGCGGACCTTCTAAGCACCATCATGTCCAATGGCGAATCATCCAGACTTTACCGTGCTATCATAGACAGCCAACAGGTTGCTGTACAAGCCAATCTTTCTGTGTTCCAGCGCGAGTTCACAGGCATGGCCTTCTATGTTGGGATCGCAGCACCAGGTAAGGGGCTTGCAGATGTTGAGAAGAGCATCGATGCCGAGATCGCACGGGTGATTCGCGATGGTGTGACTGACGAAGAACTCGCCAAGGCAAAGAATATCACGGAAGCAAACTTCGTTGAAGGTCGCACGGAGGTCTACGAAAAGGCTCTTTCGCTCTCGAATGCCTATCGCTTTGAGAAGTCGACCAGCGCAATCAATGACGAGATGGCCAAGTACATGAAGGTCTCCAAGGCAGATATCCAGCGCGTTGCAAAGAGGATCTTTGGAACGAACGAACGCGTTGTTCTCACCTACTTGCCAGTGAAGGGGTGAACCATGAAAACCAACACAACATCAAAAGCCATGTACCGAATCGCGTTGCTTGCTCTGAGTTTCTTTACTGTCCTCTCATTTGAAGCAGGCGCACAGACATCCAAGAAGAAATCTTCAAAGAAGGCAAAGAAATCGACTGCCACACAAGCCCCTTCTTCGGCTGATGAGACGCCGAAGTCAGAGAAGCTCGATCCGCCAGATCTGAACGTCAGACCAAATGCGCTCCCTGGTACGGCGTTTCAGTTCCCGGAGTACAAAGAATTCACCTTGTCAAACGGACTGCATGTGTATCTCATCGAGAACCATGAGCAGCCAACACTCACGTTCAGCCTTGCGATCCGAGGCGGCGATGCCTATGATCCGACGGGCAAGGAAGGCACTGCTGCGATTGCAGGCGACATGCTTGGTAAGGGCACGAAGAGCAGGACGGCGCAGATGATCGCTGAGACGCTCGATGGCGTAGGTGCCGGTATCTCGGTGTCCACTGCCGGTGAGTCGATGACCATCAATGCCTCGTTCCTGAAGCGCCACACAAACACGGTACTCTCGATCTTAAGCGAACAATTGCGCGAGCCTACGTTCGATGAAGAGGAGTTGAAGAAACTCAAGCAACAGTATCAGGCGAGCGTCCAGAGCAGACGGTCGCGTGGGATGGAGATCGCCACCGCGCTCTCGCGCAAGGTGATCTATGGAATGGACAATCCTCTTGCACGCCGCACCTCAGAGAAGACCATTGAGTCTGTTACTCGAGAAGATGTTGTGACCTTCCATCGTGACTACATCAGACCGAATTCTGCCTCAATCGCCATCGTTGGCGACATCACTGAGAAGGAAGCACGTGATCTTCTGAAGAAGTACTTCACCTCGTGGGAAAAAGGCACACGTCCGGAGGTGGATTTCCCGAAGATGACAACAGAGCCGGCAGGTGTCTACTTCGTGCCCCGCAAGGGTTCCGTTCAAAGTACGATCATCGTTAGTGCAGCAGGTCCAGCCGTTAGCTCGCCAGACTACGATGCTACTGACATCATGGTGAGTTACGTAGGAGGTGGCTTTGGCAGCATGCTGTTCAATACCTTGCGCGAGACGTACTCCTATACCTACTCACCGTTTTCGACGCTTACGCGCGGACGTCGTTACAATCGTATCGCACTTGGTTCGGAAGTGCGCAACGCTGTGACAGACTCGGCGATCACGGTGATCTATCGAGAGCTTCGCAAACTGGCCGGCGAAGGCCCGGAAGAGGCAGCGCTTAAACGTCGGATCGCCTCTGTGGTTGGTGGATATCAGATCGCCTTTGAGCGTGCTGGTACTGTAGCCGCGGTTCTTCAGAATGCTTGGTTGAGTGACATATCCATTGACAAGGTCATCAACCATACTTCGCATATTCAAGCGCTTTCTGAGGGTGACATTCAAGAGGCAGCAAGCAGATACCTCAACATGTTCAACCTGAGACTCATCGTTGTTGGCAGTCCGGACATACGATCAAAGCTGGAGCAGTTCGGTCCGATCAAAGAATTCACCCTCGATCTTGAACCTGCCAAGGCAGCAGCATTGGAGCCGGTGAACCTCACGGCACAACAGATCGTTGACAAATATGTTGAAGCCGTTGGTGGACGTGCTGCGGTTGACTCCGTAAAGAACGTAGTGATCAAGGGCACCGTTGAGATGAAGATGCAAGGTCGCGACATGAACGGAACCTTCGAACGCACCGTTTCGGCGCCGAATAAAGAGATGTCAGTGATGGATCTCGGCGTGATGAAGCAATCTCAATGGATCAACGGAACATCTGCATGGGTCTCCATGATGAATGGTCCGGCAGGGGAGCAGAGCAAGGACGAATCAGCCAAACTCATCCTTGAAGCGCGCATCTTCCCATTCGCTACCATCCTTTCCGATGGATACACGGTTACCGTGAAGGGCAAGCGCGATGGAATGATCCTTCTTGAGGCTACCAGTCCATTTGGTCGGGCAGATCGATATTTCATCGACGAGAAAACAATGTTGGTCGCGCGCCTTGAAAAGGACGAGCAGACACAACAGGGGATCCTCACCACGACAGAGAAGTACGAAGACTACACAACCGTTGGTGGTGTGAAGCTGCCGGGTGTTACACACATCCAGAACAGCATCTACTCCATGACGATGCGGTCTTCCTATTCCGTCAATGCACCGATCACCGATGCACTCTTCACTCCGCCAACGAAGTAAGGGGCTGATCCTTCGTGCGAATCATTTCTGCAGGTAAGGCTCTCTGGCATTTTCTTGTTGCGCCGTGGAGAGTTCAAGAAGCAACACCGCAAACGGCTATGGCGATCTTCGCCATAGCCGTCTTGCTCATTGCCATGACAAGCACGTGGTGTGCAATGCTCGAGAATGGAGATGTATCGCTGGCCGTTGAGTCTCGCATTCTTACGCAGAATGCAGCTGTTGCTCCGGTGAAGGATGCGCAGCTCGACCTTTCTTCGCCACAACGTCAGTTCACAGGCGCGCTCGGCGGCGCGTTGATGGTGACCATCGTATCGATCGCCGCGCTGGCCGGCCTGTTCCTTGTAATGACCAGGTTCATGACCGATGCACCGGTCACATATTCAATGGCCATGGTCTCCGTTGCGTCGTCGGCATTGTTGCAGTGTGCTGACCTCGCCCTCACAACTACCAGTCATTTATACTTCCATACCGCTCGGGCCGGACTCCATGCCGGGATCTTCATAAGCCCCTTAGAGGCACCGGTCCTTTTCACATGGCTCCAACGGATCAGTCTTGTGTCCGTGTGGCAGTATATCGCCATCGCTATAGCCCTTACCACGTGGGGTGGACTTCATCGTCGGTTTGGAATCGTTGTAGGTCTCGTTGTCTGGATCATCACCATGCTCGTGTTCGGCGCACTCACCTTGGTGAATTGGGTGGTCTCCCTGTAACTCTTTTTTGCTCCGCGTTGTCAACCTCCTAACGAAGGGTTGATCATCATGCGCGGACGCAGCAACCATACCGGCAAACCACTACCTCCAGAGGAACTCACTCTGGTGGTAGCTGCATTCCGGCAAGGTGACAGAGCAGCATTCCGCACGATCTACGATCTCTATCAGAGCGCCGTGTACCGCTTCTGCAGGCACATGCTGGATGATGAGGCCGCGGCCAAAGATGCCTTCCAAGACACCTTCATTCGCTTCTATGAGCATCGCGAGGAACTCCGCGGAGACAATGTCCGCTCCTGGCTCTTTGTGATCGCCCGCAGAACTTGTCTGAACATGATCCGGTCCAGGCGTAAGACCCATGAAGCTTTTGATGAGGGGGCTCATGCTTGGAAGGAAGACGCCGACGTAGATATAGCCCTTCGTGAACAGATCGAACGTGCGATGAAGGTCCTTCCGCACGCTCTGCGTGAGGCTATGATCCTGCGAGAGTATGAAGGGCACTCCTATCAGGAGATCGCAGACATCTGTTCGATCGACATTTCGCTGGCCAAGGTGCGCGTGCATCGCGCCCGACTCATGATGCGCAAACTTCTCGCAGCAGTTGTGCTGCACGAAAAATGATACCGGACATTCTCGTCTCGAAATATCTCGACGGCGATCTCTCGATCGAAGAGGACATGGAGCTCCGTAAGCGGATCTCCGAAGATCCTGCTGCAAAAGAAGCCTTTGATGCGGCCATCCTCATTCATATCGCTATGTCCTGCGCCGATCCTATCGAGGTCCCAGAGGATACACGTGAGGATACGCTGACTGCGGTTTTTGCCCGGATCGACTCTGCAGCAGCCAGACCGCTGCGTTCACCTGGCGGCGGCGGCGGTCTCCGCATGCAGCGCTTGATGGCAGCGATGGTGGTAGGGTTGTTTGCCCTTACCATTCCTGTTCAGGATGTGATGATGCATCTCACGGAGCTTCGCGCTCAGGCAAATGTTGCCGCTAACACTGATGGCGTAACTGTCGGTTCCGCTGAGAGCGTGCCAGTTCGCAAGACCGGTCGGCTTGCTGGGGCAACCCAAGATCCCGCTCCTGCCACGGAGGCAGGCATGGTTCCAGCAGATGCGGGTACTGCCGAACGAGGTTCTCAGGGGAATACAGAGTCCTCCATGGCCACATTACCGTCAATTGCCTCTCTGTTTACTGATATGCCGTCAGGGCAGGACGGTCTGCCGGACCAACGGCCAGAGTATGTCGAGGAGCCCCTTCCCCCATCCTTGGCCGTTGTACTTGGGACCTATGTTGGAACCGGATTTGGCGGCAGTGAACCCACAGTATCCAATGCCCGCATCATATCTCAGAGTGTGGGATTTGGCGTAGGAGAAGGTCTGGTTGTAGGACTCGAATTCGGGTCTATTTCCTATGCCAATGATGTTGTGACTACGGCGAACATCCGGCGAGTTGAGCCCGGAGCCATTTGGACCGGGCGAGTTCCGGGCGAAAGTGGTCGGCCGTCAAAGCTCGACCCTGCACCCACTGGTGAATATGACCGTGGTTCGATCACCACCACATCCACAGTTTCCCGGCTTTGGGGGACAGCATTTATCCAGAAGTCACTGCTCCGATCCGGAGTTGGTGAGCTCCTTGTGCGTGGGGGTGTAGGCGTCGACGATCTAGGAATCATCGGATACGGGCGTGTTACCGGACAGGTGAATTTGCAGAAATGGGTATCGCTATCCGTTGGAGCGGAAGCACGTACGATGCAGGGGATATTATTCAATGCCGTTGTTGGCCTTCAAATCACCCCGTAATGGTTTCAAAACCATTGTATATTGCGCACCGCCTCGTGCGCCCTCTTATGAAGAAGTTGTAATACAGGAGATGGAATGAACCGTTTTTTGACGCAATTCCATATGTATGGTGTTGTCCTTGCGCTTGCAATTGCAGGCACGGCTTCGCCTGCCCAGTCGCTAAAGAGCGCTAAGAACATCGTTGTGCCACGGCCTCAAACGTCCGTGAGTGCGCCAGTACGGCAGTCCATTGGGAAAGTTTCAACCACTCAAAACGACGTAGAGTATCGCGAGGCCGTTTCGTCTCCGATCCTCGGCCATCGCACTCCGAAGGTTGTGGATGCCGTTCAAGCCGGGCTCCCCGGTATTGAGGTTGGCTTTACGTACTACGATTTCCAAACCAACGGAGCTATGTCCAACCGTCTTGCATACTATGCTGATGGCCCGGACAAATACGTCCAGATGGTTTGGATGACCTCGAAAGACTCCACGCGCGACCTAACAACACGTATTCCTGGTTTTGCCGGCAACAATCGCGGTACCCATTACACCTTCCTTGAGGTTTCTGCCCCGGATGCACCGGCGCTGGGAATTGAGGACTGGCAAAAGATCGAAACGCAGCGAGCCGGATGGCCATCACTTGTTCAATATGCTGATGGACTCATCGGTACACCGTCTCACACACCGATCCGCTTCTATGGAAACTCCGGTGTTGGAGATCAACCGATCTTCTTCAAGGAAGTAACATCACCGGCTGACTCATCACTATGGCCGCGTGCTGCTGTGGATGGTCAGGGCAACACCCATTTGATCTATAACCGCACCCTGCCTGACGGCTCTCCACAAGTTGGGTATCGTCGTTCCACCGATGGCGGATTCTCTTGGAGTAGCGAAACGATCTTCACTGGGTCTGGAGCGCCGGAAGGTGCAACTCCTGTTGGACTTGGAGGAGATACCTATGCGGTAACTGCTCGCGGCAGTAAGGTTGTTATCGTCTACACGGACAACTCGTTGCGTATGATCTCGCGCACCTCTACCGACGGTGGAGCGACGTGGCCGTCCGAAGAGGCTCGGGTCATCTTCTCGCCTCAATACACAGACATCGACTCGGCGTTGAATCAGTACGGAACCTTTGAAGTGTATTCAGACACTGTACCAACGCCAAATGGTCACCTTGATGTGATCATTGACTCTGAGGGCATCTCTCACTATGTGATGGGTGTAGTGCCTTCGCATGTTGTACGCAAAGACACAAATGGTACTCGGACCGGCACGATCTTCATTCTCAATCGCAAAGAATTCCTAACAGATCTTGGCATGCTGTATACGAAAGAAGGTGAGACCAATCTCTTCTTCATGGCGCCACCGAATGGATCAACGTGGGATGGTGAAGGCTATGTGATGAACTTGCGCGTGTTCGATGGTGTGAGCCGCTGGCCTCAGCTTGGCATCGATGCACAGAACACTGTGTATTGTTTGTACGGTTCGTTCAAGAACGGTGATACGAAGAACATTCTCGCAGACACAACGGGTGGCAATCCACAGAATGAGCCGGACACACTTGTTTCGGTTGATGCACTCAACGGACATGTATGGGCAACTTATAAGCCAGCCGGTGTGAATATCTGGTCGCCCCCTACAGACCTAACCGGTGACGGCGTGAATTGTCAGTACGGCACACTTTGTGACGATGTGCTCAACGGTCGTATGTATATGGCCTACAGCGCAAGTCCGAACCCGGGCGATCGCGTTACAAATGTTGAGACACCAGCAGACGCAGCCAAGGTTATGTTCGCGGCCTATGATGTAGCATTGTTAACCCCTGTGAACAGTGTTGATGAAGAGGGTGCTGTCCTTGACGCAACTGTCCGAGTAATGCCGAACCCGGCGTATGATGTTGCAACGGTTCGAATCAACAGTGTAACTAGTGGAAGAATGACGGTGTCCCTTCTCTCGACACTCGGAGAGACCATCATGACATCGCAAAGTCCAACAGCACAAGGTGAATGGGAACTCGTGATCGCAACGCGGTCACTCGCTGCCGGCACCTACCATTGTGTTGTTGAGCAGAACGGGCTACGCACCGTAGTGCCTGTTGTCGTGGTCCGTTGATCAAGAAGAAAAAAGAAAAAATGTCCATCGAGTCCTTCAGGAGTAGATCCATGGTACATCGGTACCTTCTCGTCGCGATCCTTCTCATTGCCGCCAGCGCGGCGTCTTGGGCCGGGATCACCGGTATTCTCACCGGCAAGGTCTTGGATAAAGACGGCAAGCCGGTTCCAGGCGCAACGGTCCGTGTTCTTGAGACCACTCGCGGTGGTATCACGAAGATCAACGGTTCGTTTGCGATCGTCAACATCAACGCTGGTACATGGGATGTCCGTGTTACAGCCGTTGGTTATGACACTGCCGTAAAGAGGATCTCGATCATTGCCGATCAGACGCTCACCGTGAATTTCGAACTCTCGGTTGGTGGTGTAAAGATGAAGACGATCGACGTCTCGGCAGACCGAGAAATGATCCGTAGTACGGACATTGGTACATCACGTACCATTAAGGGCTCCGACATGACGAAGGTGGCTCGCGATAACATCGCCTCAGCCTTGTCACTTAACGCCGGCATCCGTGCGTCCGGTAACAACTTCATTGTTCGTGGTTCACGTACGACAGAGACCCAGGTGCTTGTTGATGGCCTTACCGTAACGGACCAGTTTACTGGGGGCCTCGGTACCTCCGGAGCGACCAATTCCGCGGCAATGCCGAGCCCATTTGCAACAGAAGAAGTGCAAGCTCAAACCGGTGGTTTCGGTGCTGAATACGGAAATGCTACAGGCGCTATTGTCAATACCGTTGTTAGAACAGGAAAAACAGACAGGTTCGAAGGTCTTGTTCGCTGGCGGAAGGATGTTCCGTTCCTCTTTGGTACAGCAGGTAATGGAGTTGACGCAGGGTATCCGCTCGAAGATTTAGTGGACGTTACGTTGGGTGGTCCGCTTGGCTTCAACCGTTCCACCTTTTTCATTGCAGTGCGCAATACCTATCAGAATCACCGCAACTTCGGACTCCAGGTTATGGACCCGATCGGCAACAACATCGGCATGCGGCCAAACGAGCGCACATGGGCACGTAATATCACTGGTCGTTTGCGTTTCCAGCTTGACAATGACATTGCCCTTCTTGTTGGTGGTATGTATGGCCTAGGAAACTATGAGCGCAGTAGCTGGGGTTGGCTATACGCCAATGACCAAGGTGTTGTGACGAACAATTCAGGAGATCCCATTTCTGGGGCTTCGCCGAACGGCGTTCCAACTCGAACAGCAAAGCAGGTAGCAGTGCAAGAGTATAGTTCGAATGCTTTCGCACAATTGAATCATACACTCGGTCAAAATACCGTGTATGAAATCCGTGGTTCCTTCAACGGAAAAACAACCGAGAACGCAAAACGTAAGACGTTTGATGCACCCGGTATCTTCAGTGGATTTGATGTCTACTACCCGGAAGACAACCTCGGTGCTAATGATACCTCATACATTCAAGGAGAGGCTAATAAGATCCTTGATGCCTACGATTACTTGCGGGAGACTGTGTATACTGAGGATGGCTACGTAAAGATCGAAACGACGAAGCGTAATCCGATCACCGGGTATGTGGAGGGCCCACCGGATTTCCAGTCCACAGCAAATCCTTATGGTCTGATTAGCTATTTCGCTGCTCGTGGCAATGAAACGGGTGTTGACTTCCGTAAAGCAACGTTCTTCCAAATCGATGGTAACATCACACACAATGCGGAATTTGGTGAAACAAGGCATGTGCTTAAGGCAGGTGTCGAGTTCCGTTCACTGAATCTGCAGCGTCACCTCAACGCTTCACCTTGGGATGGTGCACCGTTCTATGACGTCTATGGCGACCTCTACGGAGGTAATCTATACTTCGATACAAAGTTGAATGACCCAGCGGCCTTAAACGCTAAGGCAGAGTCAGAGAAGCCATACACCCCAACAACTGCGGCTGTTTTCGTACAAGATCAGATCATGTTCAAGGGGCTTGTGTTCACTCCAGGTCTCCGTGTAGACTACTTGAACGCAGATGCGCTCTATCGTACGAGCTTCGATCAGTTCTATCCGTTCGGCAGCCCTACGGGTTTTGCTGAGGTGAAGCCGAAGTTCTACTTCAGTCCTCGTATCTCCATTACGTATCCACTCACCGAACGTCAGAATTTCCAGCTCTCCTACGGTATCTATTATCAGGCACCACCATGGTCTGATTTCTATGATTCCTTCAATGCATTCCAGCTTCGCGGTTCCCAGTCTCTGGGTAATCCAAACATGGAAATGCAGCGGACAAACCAGTATCAGGTGGCATATAACCAACAGCTGACCGATGATCTTGCGGTTACCATCACGGGTTATTACAAGGACATCTATAATCAGTCTGGCCTTGCCTACGTCCGTGTTGCTCCAACGCCATTCTATCAGCAGGTATTGGCTGATTATGGAAATGCACGCGGTGTAGAGCTTACGTTCCAAAAGAGACTAACCGATAACTGGCAGTTCAACATCAACTACACATTGTCTTCAGCTACAGGAACGGCAAATAACAGCGCAACAACGGTCGCTCTTGACCCATATACGGGCAACCCTGCCTTCCCTGTAACAGACTTCCCGCTCAGCTTTGACCTACGCAACCGCGTGAACGGTCAGCTAGGATTCAGTTGGGGTAATGATGAAGGCCCGTCTATCGGCGGCATCACCTTCCTTGAGTATTTCACAATGAACGTCTCTGGTTCTTGGCAGACCGGTCTTCCATATACACCGGTCGACGCCCGTGGACAGGCGGCAGGTCAGATCAATTCGGCACGCTTCCCGGCAACGTGGAACACTGAGCTTCGTATCACACGTACAATTCCACTGGGTGATGTCCTCGGCGGGAATTCCGCGATCGATCTCACACTCGACGTAACGAATCTCTTGAACTTCACCGGTGCTGTATCCTACTACACAGCAACGGGAAGTCCGGACTATAACGGAACGACTCTGAACCGCCAACCATCAGACTTCCCGCAGGTAACGTATTACCGAGACGCGGACCCAGTGAACAAGGCTTCACTCGCCCCGTCTCAGTATGATCGTATCGGCAAGAGGCTTTATCAGCCACTCGTAGACTTCAACAACGATGGTCGTGTAACGAATGAAGAGACCTATCGCGGCTATCAAGAGTATGTGGCTGATGTTGTAGCACAGCGTGGCAACTATCAATTCCCGCGTACAGCGTACTTCGCTGTTGCATTCAGATTCTGACGCGGAGACCAACAATGAACATGAAGCAGAACACTGGAGATGTCATGAATCAACGATGGATGCTCTGCATCGCGGTCGCTACCATGCTTGCCATGGTCACCGTGACGGCACAAGCAGGAACGGCCGGAACCACACCGAAGTCGAAAGACAAAGGTGGCGAAAGCGTGCAACGAACGCCACGCGGCGTATTCGATCAACAACGAAACGTTGTGTCGAATATCGATTTTCAGATCACCAATTATGGGATCTTTGGCTTTGATGTTCGGAACGGTGTTGGTGGTACATTCTGGCCGCGCGGACGCCGTAACCAATACATCTTTGCCGGTGGTGCATGGTTCGGTGCTCGCAAGAGACCACCTGGATCTGACTCGCTCCGTAAGCGCGTTATGATCACCTATAATCCGAATTCGGGTCTGTCTTGGATGGTGCCGGGCACCATTGAAGATGGTGATGAAGTGAACACCACCACCGATGCTGGCGTCAACAAGTACCGGACGTATTTCTCAACAGATTTCAATTCCACGGACGGTCTGGACTTCCAGAATCCTACGTTTCCGCGTTGGCCGATCTGGGACACTAGCCCGGCCGACACCATCCGCTACAACAACTACTACGGTCTGTATGTAAATGACCCTGCGCAACGGTTCAAGACGAACTATTCAAAGGGTCCGGCCTTCATCTCTGAAGA
This sequence comes from Ignavibacteria bacterium, assembly GCA_016707005.1. Classification (NCBI taxonomy): domain Bacteria; kingdom Pseudomonadati; phylum Ignavibacteriota; class Ignavibacteria; species Ignavibacteria bacterium. The sequence continues at coordinate 287,206 of JADJIQ010000005.1, read as the reverse complement.
GGACGTGTTCTGCACATTCAAGGACACTGACCTCAGCTATTATGAAGGGGGCGTTACCAAGCGCAAGGCAGACGGATATCCTTTCGGTATGCAGATCGAGCAGATCGTCTACTCATGGGGCTTTGGTGACTATGCAGACTTCGTCTTCCTGAAGTACATGTTCATCCACCCAATCAAGTACCAAGACACGCTCTACGATTGCTGGATGGCTGCTGTTCAGGACGTTGATATTGCTCTCCAAACAAATCCTGTTGGCGGTGCACAGAATGACCGTGCTCGCTACTATCTCGAAGCGCCGGAATTGAACCTTGCCGTGCAATGGACCAACGCAGACCGTGGCGAAGCCAACCAAGGATTCGGATACCTCGGATTCAACTTCCTTGAGTCGCCAGCCATTGATGCGGAGAAATACCTCCGCAAGGACAAGCGTCAATTTCCGGTCTCAGAGCAACTCGGCCTTCAGACGATGCGTAACTGGCCGATCACGGAAGACCCGATCGAAAACGAAGACCGGTATAACTTCATCTCAAGTCAGCGCAAGGATCCGGATCTGGGTCCCGGTGACCGCCGTTTGATGATGGCTACAGGGCCCTTCAACATGCGTCCGGGTGATTCGGCACGTATCGTTGTAGGTATCATCCTCGGTGCAACTGGCCTCGGTGGTGATGCTACAGGGACAACAGAAGACATGGCAGAATTGATCCGTAAGGTTCGTTTTGCACAGTTCGTCTATGACAACCAATTCCGTGCACCGAATGCCCCCGGGATCTCGATCATCAAGGGTGCGCCTGCAGGCTCCACAACGGGTATCAATAGCTTCATTGCGATCCCACCAGAGGGCTTCCTTCCGCTCAACAATGCCGTTGTGTTCCAATGGGACTCAACTGCTGAATTGTCGGTGGATACGCTCGAACGCGGCCTAGATTTCTTTGGTTATCGCATATATCGTGCTCGTCGTACCGACCAAGACACGTTTAGCGTCGATTTTCAAGAGAATGCTCGTAAAGGCCCACTTGCTTGGAAGCAGATCGGTCAGTTTCAACTGGCTACACCATTTCTGAAGGATGGTAGTGTTTCCTTCGGCAATACGGGTGCGCGTATGGATCAGTTCTCGATCATCGACGTGATCAAGCCCGGACAGCAGAAGTTCATGGTTGTTCGCACGATCAATCAGAATCAAGAGCCGTGGGGTTCTTATTTCTCGCAGTTGATTCGTGCTCGCGATCCACGTTATGGGCTTCGTATCAATCGAACAGATTCAACGATCATTACGTCAGGGACAACGGCAGGCGTTCCGAACTTTGACAAGCTCGATTCGATTCGCTTCACCTATTTCACAACGCTGATCGAAACACTCCCGCTAGTTGGCCGCACCGGTCAAACACTTCAGCTGGATACAGTTGCGGCTAAGGTGGCCAAAGACTCGCTTGTCAAACTCATCCTCGCCCGCCGAGTGAAGCAGGATCCATTCCTCTTCAACGATACGGACACGATCGTAGGGTCTGATGGTTCAAAAACAGTGGTTGCATCTAAGCGACCTTGGGAAGAGACGAATGAAGTTCGTCGTGAGCTCATCGCGCGCAATATGCGTGACCAGACGAATGGCCGGGTGTTCTTTGACCAAGGCGATGATAATCGTGACGGACGCATTGACTATTCGAGTAATCCGGAAGCAAGTGAGAAGCTCATCAATAACATCGACTACACCTATGCGGTGCGAGGCTATGATGAAGGCGACTTCCTACTTCCAACTCCATCAAAGCTGAACAACCGCTCCGTTGGACTTTCGAATGTTGTAACGGTAACTCCATTGGCATCTCGTCCAGGAAGTGCTGTTTCATTCTCGTTCTCAAGCGATGACGTCAATCGGAAGAAGTTGGGCGGCATCTATAACGTCCGACTCCTAGTTGATGACCCTCAGCGATTCAATCAGTTGTTTGCAGGCCGAACCCTTGAGCTTGAGTTCTTCCGACTCTGGAGTGACTTTAACCGTGACCCTCAGGCGACAACAGCCGGCCAGGGCCTCTATGGCGTTGTCTTCATCCTTCGTGATTCCGCAACAAGACAGAACCTCAATACGTGGTCGAGCCTCTTGCCTCCGGAACTCTGTGGCCAAGCCTCAGGCGGAGGTCTTCCGGGATACTTCTCTGAGAATTCTGGCGTATACGCGGACTCATTCGGCATCACCATTGATACTGTATACAATCCAGACGGATCATTCAACAGATTCGACACTACCACGTTCGGCATGCCAGACTCGCGCGAAAAAGTCATCCGCTCCGGAACTTTTTCATCCGACGCATATTGTTTCTCAAACAAGTATGCCCTCGGCGCTTTGGGTATTGCGTTCGATTATGCAATGGAGCAATGGGGTGGTGTGTATCGCACAGACACTGCCTACACGGTTAGCGGTCCGCCTATTGTATCCGTAAAGAAGAGTAATCTTCCGGCAAGCGTGTTTGATAACTCCAATCCGCTGAATCCTCCACCGGCATACGTCCAACTTCCGTATCCGGGCTTTGTACCTGCCCAACCGTGGGAAGTGAGTTATAACAATGGCCCTGGTATCTATGAAGTGACATTCAAGGATGGTGGCACGGAGAACATCACAACAAAGTTCCAGCTCAACACCACTGATGATGTTGGCAAGGACTCAACGATGACCTTCCAGAACGTGCCATACCTGACATTCGATGTGAAGAACGTGTATTCATTCGAGCGCGACGATCCTCGTCCTGACGGCACCGTCGGCAAAGCAACTGTTGGATATGACTTCGATCTCAAACCACAGGTGTTGGACTACGCTCCTCTCACCCAGGTGCAACAGCGCTCGTTCCCAAATCCTGAGTCTATTCTGATGGGGAATTTTGGTAGTGCTGCGTTCGGATGGCGTAACTCACGTAACGGCGAGTGGAGCCCGGCTCGTCTCCGCTTCTATGCTGCGGAGTCAAATTCAGGTCGCCCGGTTGGACAGCAGTTGCGGTACTATAAGTCACGCAACGTGTCTACAACAGGCAAGGACACCTTGGACTTCCTTAATATGTTCACGATCGGTGGCTGCCAATTCGTTGTTGACTATTCACTGCGCGGACGTCGCACATCGAGCCTTGCAGCAGTTGAGAATGCTCCTACTACCTCCAACCCGCCAACGGAATTCCCAACGGAAGATTTCAAGGCAGGTGACAAGGTGCGGTTCATGACCTTCGGTGGTGCCTTCGGCTTCCCGTTCGACAGCACAAAGGCATATATCAAGGTCGCAGAATATGATCAGTATTCTGCAACTACACGTTCACAATCGTACACGGAAGAACAACTTGAACAGGTTCAGGTTGTTCCAAATCCATACTACGTAACCCACGAAGGTGTAAGCACGCCGTTCGAAGGCATGATCTACTTCACGCGACTACCGCGTGTCTGTACGATCACGATCTACAACACGAATGGTGAGATCATCACTACCATCGAGCATAATGAATTGAACGGCGTAACACCTGATAAGGCCGGTGCCGATGTCTGGACGCTCATTTCCAAGAACAACCAGCGCGTGGCAAGCCAGATGCTTGTGGCAAAGATCGAGACTCCGGAGGGCGTAAGCATCTACCGGAAATTCGCGGTCGTTGTAGGCCCGGCTCGTGTTGTTGGTGACGGAGAGTAAGGAGGACACCCAATGAAGAACATGAACACTACACTTCGTCTCGCGCTTGCGGCTGTCCTGCTTTGCTTCTCTTCGTCGATCGTATCGGCGCAGCTTATCGCAGTAACAGCCGGCGATTTCACCAAGGTCGGTCTCTCCGGAGGACAGTTCCTCAAGATCGGTGTTGGCGCCCGCGGTACCGGTATGGCCGGTGCATATTCGTCATTGTCAAATGACGTTACCTCGATCTTCTGGAATCCGGCAGGATTGGCGGATGTGAAGAGGTTCGCGGCCGACTTCAGCCAAACGTTCTGGTTCGCCGGAATGTCGCACAGCTTTGCGGCCGTTGCCATCCCTGTCGGCGAGAAGTTCCGACTAGCGGCTAGCTTCACAGGCTTCTCCAGTGGTGACATCAACGTTACCACAACGGACCAACAAGAAGGTACCGGCGGTATTTACAACGTGAGCGATATCGCTATCGGTCTCACACTTGCTGGCTACCTCACCGAGCAGTTCGCATTCGGCGCCACTGCCAAATACGTGCAGCATGCCTTCACGAACATGTCCGCATCAGGATTTGTCTTCGATGTTGGTACGCGTTACAATACAGGCTTCAACGGATTGGTCTTGGCCTTCTCTGTGAACTCCCTTGGAACGCAACAAGCCTATACAGGACCGAACGTAACACGCACCAATCCTCCAACGGATGGTATCAATACCATGCCGCTCGACATGCAGATGCAGACATCGGACTTCAACGTCCCGCTGTCATTCCGCATCGGTCTTGGCGCAGATCTCTGCAAAGGGGCTGTGTTTGAGCCGGAGATCGACGCCGATGGTGTGCTTCAACATTCGTGGATGGCCGCTGTTGACTTCGAGACATTCTCTGACGTGCCAGAGCAATTCGCTATCGGCACAGAATACACTTGGAAAGAATTCGTCAGCGTACGTGCAGGATATCGCTTCGGCTCGGATCAGTTCGGTCTGGCTGGCGGGGTAGGTCTGAAGTATAATGGCGGCGGTTTTGAAGGTCAGGTCGATTATTCGATCAACCCTACACAAAATCTTGGCCTCATCAGTCGTCTTAGCATTGCGATGCGATTCAACTGATCCTCGGCTGATAATGTAAGGTCTTCTCTCAATGCCGTTGATCACCTCGATCGACGGCATTGTTCTTTTACGGCGGATCACCACTATGACAAACGCTCGATTTTTTTGGACCGTCCTCATCGCCATGACGGTGTGGAACCCATGCTTGACGTGGACTCAAGAACAGCTCGATATCGTTGCCGATATTGTGCAGTTCCGCGGTGAGGGTGCACGTACGAAGTGGGAGTTCCATTACTCATTCGCTGATACTGCCGTTCGTTATGTCGTAACGAAGGATGGTTTTGTTGGAGAACTTCTTTGCAGCCTTGAGGTGGTTCTCTGAGGTGGGGGACACAACTCGTGACGAATGGTTGTCCTCGGCGTTCAGCACAAGCTCGGTTCCAGCCCATCAGCGGTTCTTTGCCGGGGTTCGGCCGTTGACATTGTCTCCGGGCAAGTACCTTGTTCGGTTTGTGGCAACAGATGTCAACGACAAATCGTCAACCGTAACAAGCACCTTCTCCAGCTCGGTCCGATCCTTTACGTTCCTACCGGTGATCAGCGATGTGATGTTCGTGATGCCGATGAAGCTCGGGTCTGATGCTCGCTTCGATCGAAACGGACAGCCCGCGGTACCCAACCCTCGGCACGAAATCATCGGACGAGATCCTTCGATCTGCGTTTATGCAGAGATCTATAATGCTGTTCGAGCCAAGCTCGACACTTTCGCCTTGGAGTTCCAAGTTCTCGACAACGTGCGCGACGAACAACTCACGTCGTATCTGAAGATGGTTGGCGGCAGTGACGGACTTGTTGTCCGGGAAGAGATCCCAGCCGGCGCTCTCCGCTCCGGTGTCTATACGCTGAAGATTCGAATGATGTCGAGAGACCTAGCCACAGTCTACGATACCCGCGAGGAACGATTCTACATCCTCAATCCCGAACTGCCCCCTGAAGGCAGGATCATGCTAACAGAAGATGAGCAGTTCCAGGCTTCGGAATGGTCTGTTATCAAGGGCGAGAGACTTGCCCTTGAACTCGAACTTTCTGACGTACTGGCATCATCGGCTGAGAAGGCTATTCGTGAACAGTGTACAGACGAACGGGCACAGCAGCGCTATCTGTTCCTCTTCTGGCGTAACAGAGACCCTGACGTGACCACCATGTCCAATGAACGTCTGGATGAGTTCCGCGAAATGTATAAGCGTGCGCAGACTTTCTATTCAAGTGCAGCGTTTCGTAACGGATGGAAAACGGATCGTGGCCAAGCACTCCTGCGATTCGGACAGCCAACTCAAGTAGAACAGTTCATTCAGTCGATCGATGCAAAGCCATACGAGATCTGGTTCTATCAACACATCCAAGGCGGTGTCTACTTCTACTTTGTAGACTGGCAACTCCAGCAGAATCACCGACTCGTTCACTCAACAATGATCGGTCAGGTGCGCGAACCGAATTGGTATAACCTCTATGCAAAAGCATTCTCGCCGGTTCCAAACCCACCGGAGAATCTCATGCCAACGAATCGGTGATGTCGATCACGGACACAACATCTACTGCCGGACTTCTTGCGCTTGGACGTATCGCGCAGGCTCTGGGGCCGCGCAGTAGGCAGCGCCTCGGTGCATTTATTGGCCGACGATTGATGGGGCTCTCTGCGTCTCGCCGAGACATCACCATGTCCAACATCACACAGGCATTCCCCGATCTCTCCGCACCGGAGCGTGAAGTGATCATGCGAGGCTCGTATGAGAACCTCGGCATCGTTCTCTCTGAACTGCTCGCCACACCGGCACTGTCAAAGACCGATCTTCCCTCGTTAGTAAAGATCCCAGGGTTTGATGCCGTGCTCGAAAGACATCGTGCTGGCAAACCATCCATTTTCCTCTCGGCCCACTATGGCAACTGGGAGTACCTTGCTATGACGGCCGGCATCATGCTTGATGCACCGGTGACCATCGTTGTTCATCCCCAATCCAATGCGGCAGCCGATCGCTTCCTGAACGCCTATCGCACGCGGTTTGGAAACGTTGTTGTCCCAATGGGCGAAGCCGCCCGCCCCCTTGTCAAAGCTCTTTCTTCAGGGGGCGTTGTGGCCTTCCTCGTTGATCAACATGGCCACATCGACAAAGATCCGTGGATCGAGTTCTTTGGACGCTCAACACCAACCTATGAAGCTCCCGCCGCACTCGCACTGAAATACAACGCGCCGATCTTTTATGCCTTTGCTGAGCGCCTCGCCGATGGTTCGTACAATGCACCGATACGCGAGCTGCCAATGCATGACCTTGAAAACACCAAGGAAGGCATCATAGAACTCACCAAACGTCACGTCCAAAAACTCGAAGATGTTATCCTTCAAAGACCGGAATTGTGGTCGTGGCAACATAGGAGATGGAGAAGCTAGTTACTAGTTACTCAGTTACTCAGTTACTAGTTACTAGTTACTAGTTACTAGTTACGCAGATACTGATTACGTAATCTACTGGGGAGTAACTAGTAACTTGTAACTAGTAACTGGCTTACTTTGACGTATTACATCCTACAAACCGCCTTTCTTGGTGATGTCCTATTGACATTGCCGATGTGTGCAGCCATCAAGCAGATGGATGTTGGTGCGAATGTTGTGTTGATCACTACGCCTGCAGCTGCGGAGTTTGTGAGGGGGCTTGGCATTGTAGATGAGGTGGTGGCTTTTGATAAACGGGGTGCTCATCGTTCGTCAGCCGGACGTGGGGAGCTTGTTGCGTCGCTTCGAAGTCGAGGTCCGATCACCGCGGTTGTGCCGCATAAGAGTATGCGCACGATGTTTCTTGCAAGGGCGCTGAAGGCAGAAAGAGTGGTGACGTATGCGGATGCAGCTACGCGATGGATCGCGTCGGATACGATCCCGTATCCCATGCACATTCACGATACACGCCGACACTTAAAGCTGTTGGAGCCCCTTTTTCCGCACGTACTAACGATCGAGGAACTCACGCCGATAAGGTTGTTTACGTCGGATGATGTGGCTGTGATCGAGTCGATGGTTCCTGCTGCAGGCGGGCCGGTTGCCGTAGTGGCTCCCGGGTCGGCATGGCCCACCAAACAATGGCCTGCAGACCGCTACAGAGCACTTGCTGAGAGACTTGTACACTCTGGCGTACAGGTAGCCGTCCTTGGTGACGCCGCAACACAGGGCATGATGCAGGGTCTCGACGGGGTTGTTGATCTCTCGGGGAGAACCACACTCCGACAAGCAGCAGCACTGATAGCCCGCGCCAATGTCGTAATTTCGAATGATAGTGCTCCCGTGCACCTTGCTTCCCTGCAGCATGTGCCGGTGATCGCAGTGTTCGGGCCAACGGTTCCGGAGTTTGGGTTCGCCCCCTTTGGTCCCAATGGGCACGTGATCGAGCAGAGAGAGCTCGCGTGCAGACCCTGTAGTGCACACGGCACGGTAACGTGTCCGCTTGGCACCCATGAATGTATGACAACCATAACGGTGGATACGGTCTTCGACACTGTCCTCCACACCCTTCACGCTCACGATGAGAATCGCTATGCGCCAGCAAAAACCAACGCGTCCAGCAGCTAAGAAAACCTCCCGCACTGCTGCGCCCAAGCAGCCCGCATCACCGCGGCAATCTGCTCCGCCCCTTGACCAAAACTTTGTAGCACCGCAAAAACCGGTGAGGCTCAACCGTGCCATTGCCGATGCCGGTGTTGCATCGCGCAGAAAGGCAGATGAGTTCATCCGCCAAGGTGTGGTGAAGGTGAACGGCAAGGTGGTAACCGAACTCGGTACCAAGGTTGAGATCGATGACATGGTAACAGTCCATGGTGAGCCGATCACACGCTACAAGCACCTTACCTACATCGTCCTCAACAAGCCCAAGGATGTGATCGCCACGTCCAGTGATGAAAAGGGGCGAGCCACGGTCTTTGATATCGTGCGTCTGAAGACACGCCTGTTCACGGTAGGACGTTTGGACCGCAATACAACTGGCGTTTTGCTCCTCACCAACGACGGAGATCTTGCGAACATGCTCATGCACCCACGCTACGGCATCGTGCGCGTGTATAAGGCAGTGCTTGATAAGCCCCTTCGTCAGGACCATGCACGTCAGATCGCAAATGGGATCGATCTGGATGACGGACCTACGCAACCGTGTCAGGTCACGATCGACCCTTCCGACCGAACCAACGTGATGCTTAGCATCCGTGAAGGTCGCAATCGTGAGGTGCGTCGGATCTTTGAACACTTTGAATATGATGTGAAGCGTCTCGACCGTAAAGAGTATGCCGGTATCACTACGCGTGGTCTTGCCCGCGGCGAATACCGTCACCTCACACGCGATGAAGTCTTCGAATTGCAACGCCAGGTGAAGCTCGCTGAATGAACTTCCTCAACCCCTTTGCTCTGATCGGCCTTGCGGCCGCGAGCATCCCGGTCCTCCTGCATCTGCTCAACCTGCGCCGCCTGCGCACGGTGGAGTTCTCGTCATTGCGGTTCCTTGTAGAACTGCAACAGACACGCGTTCGCAAACTGAAGCTCCAACAGATCCTGCTTCTTATCCTGCGTACACTCCTCATTGTCTTTGCGATCATCGCCATTGCCCGACCAACCATACCGGGCTCATTGCCGCTCCTGAGTTCTACATCGCGCTCAAGTGTTGTGATCCTCATCGACAATTCGGGAAGTATGGAGGCAGCCGACGCGCGTGGCTCCCGACTCCGCCAGGCACAGGCAACGGCACGGCAGATCGTTTCTGGTCTGCAGGATGGCGATGAGGTTGCAGTGTTGCCAATGACGGGGCTCGACCCAGGACAGACAGTTGACTTCTCTCGCACGTTCTCAGTGGCTCTTGATCAGATCGATCGGATCACTCTCACTGAAGGTGCTGCCAACCTTCCGCGGTCATTACGTGCTGCCCGCCCCCTCCTCGATGATGCCTTGCATCTTCACCGGGAGATCTATGTTGTAAGTGATGCTCAATCAAGCATCGGCTGGCGTGCGTCGGATGACTCGGGTCGCATCCTCGAAAAGGATGCATCGGTCTTCCTTGTGCGTATCGGAGAAGGGCAACGCGGACTCGAACAGAATCTCTCTGTTGATTCACTCCACGTGGTCACAAAACTTCTTCAGCCCGATAAGCCGGTGGAAATCGAAGCGGCCATTCGTAACGGCAGCGAACGAGATGCAACTGGTGTTCTGGTATCGATGGCGTTTGATGGCACACGAGTGGCTCAACGAGCCGTGGATATCCCTGCCGGTGCAACTCGTACCATCACTCTTGCAGCACCACCTCAACGATCGGGGATGATGGCTGCATCGATCGAACTTGAAAATGATGCTATCGATCGTGACAATGTCCGGTGGGCAGGATATACGGTTCCTGAACGAGCTCGTGTTGCGTTGATCGGCCCGACATCAGAATCCATCTTTGTTCGAACCGTTCTCGATCTGCCCGGCATGGAACGGAGCGCACCGATCGTCCGATCCTTTGGTACGGTATCGCAGGCCGCTCCGAGCTTGGGTGATGTGGACGTGATCGTCATCACCGGCGGCGCAGTATCGCAAACCGAAACGTCACTCGTTCGACAATTCGTTGAAGGGGCGGAGGACTCCTTCTCTTTGCATCGGACCAAGCCGGTGTTGAAGCGCTTGCCTCTGCCTGCGGTCTGACGATGAAGGACATCCAGAATGCACCGGACGACGCACCGTTCAGCGTAACAACAACAGACAGGTCACATCCGCTGTTCGCAGGGGTGTTCCGTGAGGATGGAAACAAGGATAGAGGCGTTGAATCACCGAAGGTATGGCGCATTCGGCCGGCCATCGGCGGTGTTGACATCGTTCAAACGGGTGCAGGGGCCTTGGTCAGCGAGCAAGCGGTTGGCAGAGGTCGCGTGATGTATTGCGCCGTTGCGCCAACACTCCCGTGGAGTACCTATCCAGGGACCGGACTTTTTGCCGCCTTTGTTGTGCGAACCATGCTCTACTGTGTGGCTCCGCGCGACCAAGGTGTGGATGTTGTACTGGGTGAGCCTGTTCGCGTACCTGTTCCTCCGCGTCTTGCCGGACGCGAAGCCTTTGTTGTTGATGATGTTCTCAGGGTGAAGAGTACAGTAGCGCCGGTTCGACTTCCAACAGCAACGGTTGTATCCATTCCGCCGCAGTTCCGCAGCGGTGTTGTAAAGGTCTATACCACAGATTCATTGCCGGTTGTGACCGTAACAGCAAATGGTCCTACCAATGAGTCGCGCCTCTCCTACCTCCAAGAGTCAGCATGGAAGAGTGCTGTGGATCCGCTTGTGACCGATCCCGATCATGTCATCGAGGTCACTGCAGAACGATCGATGCGCGATGTGGTCCAAGCAGCGCGCACCGGCTCTGAACTTTGGCCTCTCGCCATTGTCCTTGCACTTGCTTGTGCCGTAGCCGAAATGATGGTCTCGCGCTTCATGGCGCAGGAGACAGCGGCACCAACTGCAACGTAACTTTGTTGGTATGACGCTTCCCCAGATCCATCCCGAGATCGAAGAGATCAGGTCTCAGTATCAGACCGTTCGATCGGATCTGCGTGCTGCGGTTGAGGAGTGGCATCGACTGTCCAACGAGGTCCGGCCTCGACTCAACGCCACCTACCAGCATTACTTTGGCGAACTAGAACGCGAATTGCAGTTCAAAGCACTTGAAGGGGCCGAGCTGTTCCGTCGTGTTGAATTGTTGAGTATCAAGATCGCACGCGGTGAGAGACTCACTCCCGAGATCATCGACCTTGTCAATCAAGTGGTAGACAAGGAATACGCCAAGTTCAATCGCCGACTGCGCGAAGCATTTGATATGGACGTTCAACAGCGTGAACGTGCAGCGCAACAACGCGTGGACATTCACGATGATGAAGAGCTTGTGATGATGTATCGCACGCTGGTGAAAAAACTCCACCCCGATGCTGTTGGGGCCAACGCTCCCGGCTCGGAAGAGTGGCACCGCGTGCAGAATGCGTATCGCGATCGCAATGTGAGTCAACTCCGATCATTATTAGCCGTGCTCGGCGTGAATGAAACAGAGGACCACATCACCGATACCTGGGACATCGAACGGTGGAAGGCAGAACTCGATATCCTTGAGAAGAGACTGCAGATTGAAGAGCGCAAGCTGAACCGACTCCGCCGACAAGACCCGTTCGTGATCGAAAGTGAACTTGATGACGAGGCGTGGAGAACGCGGCATACAAAGGAGCTTCAGGATGCCGTCTCCGAAAAGGAGAAGGAGATCGCAGAGAATAGGGAACATTACCGCGAGATCACCGGCGGAGAGGTCCCGCAGGGGACAGATGTTGTGAAGTCGAAAGAAGACCAGACCTTTGACGAAGACTTTATGAAGAACACCTACTTCGGACAACGCTGATGTATTCCATCGAACAACGCGATGAACAACTGCGCGGAACAACAGCCGCCATCACCTATACACTTGGCTTCGATCGTGCGGCACAACACCTGATCACTGTGCGTATGCGCATCGACTCCGTTACGGGTTCAAGCGTTACCGTCGTGATGCCATCATGGTCACCGGGCAGCTATAAGATCCGCGACTATGCAGGATATCAAGGCAACGTCACTACATGGGTCGGTACCGGTGCTGCCCGCAAGCGCACAACATCGAACTGGAGAGACAAAGCCTCACTCGTGATCGATACACAAGGCGCAAGCACTGTAGAGATCGACTACGTGATCTATGCACATGAGCGTACCGTACGCACAAATCACGTCAATCGATTCCACGCCTTCCTCGTTCCAACAGCCGTCTGCATGTATGTAGAAGGTCGCACCAATGAGATCCATCACGTGCTGCTCACGCACGATGTATCCACGTGGCCAAGTGTTTCAACATCACTCTCGCCGGTGCAAGCCCCCTCATCACAAGGGATGTTGTTGGGAGCTTTGAATTATGATGTACTCGCTGATTCACCCATTGAGATCGGTGATCATCAAATACAGACATTTGACCTAGCAGGCGCAAAGCATGAAGTAGCAGTGCCAACGAATTTCACGCTTGATGTTTCGTGGCTTACCGAGCAGATCAAACGCATTGTTACCGTGGAAGCCGGGATGTTCGGTGGTGTGCCGTATGATCGATACGTCTTCATCATCCAGGTCTATCCCGGGGCAGGGGGCGGATTGGAACACGCACGCTCAAGCGTGAATGCCGTTGATCCGTCGGCCATGCTCGATAAGTCAAAGGTGATCGGACTGCTCTCGCTGCTTTGTCACGAATATTTCCATCTCTGGAATGTGAAGCGGATCAGACCCATCGAGCTCGGACCGTTCGATTACACACGCGAGACCTATACACCGATGTTGTGGCTTGCTGAAGGTCTCACATCGTACTATGATGATCTGCTTGCGTATCGATGCGGATTCTCCACGGCCAAGGAATACATCGAGATCCTCTCAAAGGATCACATTGGAAAGCTCGCCACGGTGCAGGGCAGGAGTGCCATGTCCACGCGCGACAGTTCAACCCTTGCCTGGCTCAAGCTCTACATGGCAAGTCCGGATGGCTCCAACAGATTCCCCTCGTATTATCTCAAAGGGGGCGTGATCATCCTCCTGCTAGATGTTTACCTGATCGATCACAGCGACGGTAAATATTCTCTTGACGATGCGATGCGCGCATTCTGGACGAGATATCAAGCCGACTCGTCGAAGGGACTCACAGAAGACGAAGTGATCGAGCTCATCGAAGGATCGACGAAGATCCAGATCAAGGATCGGCTGATGGCATGGCTCAACGGAACCACCGAGCTGCCATATAACGAGATACTGGAAGCCGTAGGACTCAAGGTGATGGATACGCCAAAAGCTCCTGAACCCGTCAAGATCGGCGAGGCTGTAGCATTTGCCAACGTACCACCAGCCCCCTATCTCGGCATGGCAGTGGCGGAAATCGGCGGGAAAGTCGTTGTGAGGGCCGTAGATGATGGGTCGCCGGCTGCCCAAGCCGGCATTGGGATCGATGACGAGATCGTAGCCATTGAGGGCAGGCGAGTTGCTTCCCCGGCCAATGTTGACCATTATTGTGGTGCTCGGATCGGAATGCCCACGGTTCTGACCGGACATTGTGACGGACGTTTGTACACCGCAACGATCACCCCGTTGGCCCAGCCAACGCTTCGGGTGGTTGAAATAGAGCAGCCCACCGACCGTCAGAAAGAAATGCGCAACCGCTGGCTCCGCAAGACCATTTGATCCGTTCCCGCACCATATCGCCCCTTATCCTCCTGATCATTGCAGTAGGTACGCAAGGATGTGCGTGGTTTGACAACCAGACCACGTATTTCAACACGTACTACAACATGCGTCGGATCATGACCGAGGTGAAGGACGAGTTTGATTTTCAGGACGAGAACAAGCGCAACAAGCCGCGTGTATTAGTGCCGGCTATGGACAGTATGCGACTTGTGGGTGGGCCGCCGAAGAACGCAACGTATCAGTTCCTGCGTGCCTTTGTTATTGAGCGTGCCAAACTGCAACCCGTGGCTACAAAGGTAGACTCGATCCTGATCAAGGGATCGAAGGTTGTGGCCAATCACCCGAAGTCCGATTACATCCAGGGTTCGTTGTATCTGATGGCCGAGGCCTACTTTATTCGGTCGGAATGGGTGCCGTCTCAACAGAAGTGTATCGAGCTCGTTGAACGATTTGCCGATGGCGACTATTCTCCGGATGCACACCTTCTTCTTGCAAAAGACTATCTCATGCAGAGGAAGATGACGCAAGGGAAGCAGGCGTTGTCGAGAGCCGTTGACGTTGCCTGGTACAAGGATCGTTATGATATCCTCTCCGAGGCATATCGCATTCAAGCAGAGATGGCTATCGAGGACGGTCAGATCGATAAGGCTGTGAACCCCTACAAACAGGCCGTTGCACAATGTGAGGACGGAGAGCAGCGTGCTCGGTGGCAAGTAGACGTTGGGTCGATCTACTACCGACTTGGCGAGTATGCCCTGGCAGAAGCCGCCTTCCGCAAGGTATTCGATGAGACCCCTGATGCACTGGCCGAATTTGAAGCCTTGCTCTATGGCGGTTCATGTTTGGTTCGGCTTGGCAAGTATGACGAGGCCCAGAAGATCTTTGACGACCTTGATGCCAACAAGAACTTCAGCGAGTGGACATCCTATATCGAGGCAGAGAGACTTGCCCTAGACCGGCTTCGCAGTGAGAACCCTAAGGACCCGGCCGTCATTGCCCGAGAACGTCAGGCCGACACCTCGTTTGTTGGTCGACCGGAAATGATGGCCCAGTCATTCCAAAAGGGAATGGGGCTTTACAAAACCGGCAACTACAACGAGGCCCTGAAGTATTTCGCTAAGGCAAAGGTTGTCCGTACGCCCGTCTACGATGTTGCGAACAAGTACTTCACCTTGCTCAAGCAATGGGACGATCAGCGCAAAAAGATCCGCAGCATTGACCAAGCGTTGGTCATAGACACCACGTACAAGGACTCGTTGATTCAACGGAGATCCGTTGAGTTTTTCACGCTTGGGCGGATCTTTGAGCAGCTTGAACAACATGATTCGGCGCTCGTGTACTACAACTACGCCTATGACAGCACGTCGGCGAACGACCCAGCCAGAGGTCGATACCTCTTCTCGCAAGCACGTCTGATCAGGGACACAGATCCCGACAGAGCTGATTCCTTGTTTGAGATCGTAGCAGAGCGTTGGCCAAAATCAGAGTTCGCACGAGAAGCATCCGCTAATCTTGGGTTCTCTTCGGAGGGTGGCATTGACGATGCCGCCGAACTTTACAGGTCCGGGAACAGCTTCCGCTTGGTGAAGGACTACGGCTACGCTTCACGTCAGTACATGGCTATCGTTGAGAAATTCCCAGAGAACGAATATGCCCCCAAGGCGCTCTACGCTATGGGATGGATGTATGAGCGCGACAGGAATATGAACGACAGTGCCCTGTATTATTATGGCCTTTTGCTCGAACGGTATCCGAGGTCGCAATACGCAAAGGAGATCCATGCCAGCGTTGAATACGCCTTGGCCAAGGCCAACGGCGTAGAGATCACGGACTCCACACTCTTCCGCGATCTCGATCAGGAGCTTCTCGACAAGGCAAAGGCAGGCGAGCAGAACGTTCTGCAACAGCTCATCAAGAACAACCAGGATGCGCTCCAGGTAACCGGACCGAATGTTACTCTGCCAAACATCCCCGGTCTTTCCCCCAACGGGGGCTCAGTGAATGACCTGCTTCAGCAGCAGCTGAAAAACGCCCAGGGCACCATGCCAGGCAGCACAACGGACTCCACACGTGTAGCACCGCCGCCAAAAAAGCCATAGTTAAAGTGACTAAGTGACATAGTCACTACGTCACTTTGTCACTACGTCACTGTCTTAAAAGGTGACATTCGTATGCAGCGCGATCTCTTCAAGGACGCTGCTCACGCGGAGGCATTCCGGCATCTGTCCTTCAAAGACCATGGCGAGGCCGCGAGAGTGGACCTCGTAGGTGAGGCCTTCAGCATGATCGTAGGAGCAACCGGTGGCCGAAATGATCTGGGTGATCACCTCGTCGAAGGTATGTTCCTCGTCATTGTAGAGGATCACACGTGCAGCCAGACCAACGTCCACCAGGGTGTCGCTGTCCGGATCGGCCCATTCCATCGGGCCGGCATGAATTTCAGTCGTTATTGCGTTCATAGGTACAGGGCAAAACTACGAAAAGACCTATCTTTGCCTCTCATTCCACCGCACTTCAACCAATCCGAGGACGACCTCATGACGACCGAAGAATTCCTGATCAAGCTCGACGAGATCGTGACAGAGCGTCACATGCTCCAACACCCGTTCTATATCATGTGGAACGAAGGCACCCTCACAAAGGAAATGCTTCGTGAGTATGCTGCAGAGTATTACCATCAGGTTCATGCGTTCCCAACGTACGTGAGCGCAACACATGCCAACACGGAAGACATGGTGGTCCGCCAGATGCTTCTCGAGAATCTCATCGAAGAAGAGCACGGTCCGGACAATCACCCGGAACTCTGGCTCCGTTTTGCAGAAGAACTGGGCATGAAGCGTGAGGACATCAAGGAACGCCGTTTCCTTCCTCACACACGCGCCTCTGTTCGCATCCTCAAGGAACTCGCAGGACGTAACAACCCGGCAGAAGGCCTTGCAGCCCTGTATGCGTACGAATCACAGATCCCGGAGATCTCCACAACGAAGATCGCTGGACTCAAGAAGTGGTATGACCTCGACACGAAGAACGGTCTTGAGTTCTTTGCCGTCCACGAGCACGCCGATGAGATCCACCGCACGGTAACGCGCGAAGCGCTCGAGCGCATGTGCATCACGGATGAGCAGAAGCAAGCCGCGCTTGATTCCGCTCGTGAAGCTGCAGATGCGTTCAATCTCCTGCTTGATGGTGTTTACAACACGTGGTGCACGGAGAAGGCAGCTCTTAACTGAGCCCCGTAAACGCGCATGTGCCGTTTTATCGCCTATATCGGACCTTCCATCCTAGCGGACGATCTGCTCTATAAACCCAAGTTCTCGCTCGTTACGGCGCAGACGATGAATGCGGGTGAGATGTCCGTATCCGTGAATGGCGATGGGTTTGGTATCGGATTCTATGCACCGGAGCTCGACAACGAGCCGTGCGTATTCCGCAGTATCAAGCCGGCATGGAGCGATCACAACCTGAAGAGTCTGGCCAAGAAGATCAACTCGCCGTGTATGTTCGCGCACGTTCGCGCTGCATCTCCCGGTATGCCGGTGGAAGAAATGAACTCCCACCCGTTCTCCTGCGGTCAGCTCATGTTCATGCACAATGGAGTTGTTGGCGGCTTCAAACAGATCCGTCGCAAACTCCTGCGCACACTCAATGACACAGCATACGATGCCATTCATGGCAGCACGGATTCCGAGCATCTGTTCGGTCTCTTTCTGAATCACATCGCAGATCCGCACGGAAGTGTTACCTGCGAAGACATGGTACAGGCAATGAAGGGGATGTTCGCAGACCTCAACACGTTGTTGATGGAATCTGCGGTTCGACAACATTCATATCTCAATCTTGCCGTTACCAACGGAACCTGCCTTATCGCCGTTCGCTACACAACCAACCCAAATGTTCAACCGGCATCGTTGTACTACATGCACGGACGTGAGTATCATTGTGTTGGCGACCATTGTGTTATGGAACCATCGTACGGTAAACCGAGCTCGATCGTGGTGGCCTCCGAGCCATTCACCGCTCGCAGATCGGACTGGATGAAGGTAGAACGCAATTCAATGATGGTTGTGGATGAGACGATGCGCATTCACTTCCACCATCTCGAGATGGACGTAGAGAAACTGGACTTCGAGACAATCGCCCCGGAAATCGGATGAACTACGCAGCACTGATACCCCTCTTCCCCCTCATCGGTTTTGTGATCGTTGCCTTCTTTGGCAAACGCATCAAGAACGAAAAGTTGATAGGGGGCATGGCAAGCTCGGCCATCCTTGCCAGCTTCGTTACGGCCGTGATGGTTTTCGTCGGACTCGTCAATAGAGCCCCCGAAGATCGAACGGTGATCGTCAAGGTTTACTCGTGGATCGCAACGGGTTCCTTCAATGTTGATGTGGCATATCAGTTCGACCAACTGTCGATCCTGTTCACGCTCATCATCACGGGGATCGGCTTCCTGATCCATGTCTATTCCATTGGCTATATGCATGGCGATAAGGGGTTCCCACGGTTCTTCGCCTATCTGAACCTCTTCGTCTTCATGATGCTGAACCTGGTCCTTGCCAGCAACTTCCTCCTGACATTCCTCGGGTGGGAAGGTGTGGGCTTGGCATCGTATCTGCTCATCGGTTTCTGGTATGACAGGAAGTTCGACGGAACGAAGATCACATGGACAGGCGACGCTGCGATGAAGGCCTTTGTAGTGAACCGCATCGGTGACTTCGGTGTGCTTCTTGCAATGTTCATGTTGTTCAACACGTTTGGCACTCTGGACTACGCAACCATCAACGCTCAGGCTCCCGGAGTTCTCTCTGTTGGCGGTACCGCCGTTACCGTCATCACGCTGCTGCTCTTCCTCGGATGTACCGGTAAGAGCGCGCAGATCCCGCTTGGAATCTGGCTTCCTGACGCTATGGCAGGTCCTACTCCGGTTTCGGCACTGATCCACGCTGCAACGATGGTCACGTCCGGTATCTTCCTCATCGCTCGTACCAACGTGCTCTTTGCAATGTCTCCAACAACGCTTGCCGTTGTTGCCGGCATCGGAATCACAACGGCTCTCATTGCCGGTACCATCGGTATCGCACAGCGTGATATCAAGAAGGTTCTGGCCTATTCAACGGTATCGCAGCTCGGCTTCATGTTCGTAGCACTCGGCGTGGGTGCCTTCACCGCCGGTGTCTTCCACGTGATGACACACGCCTTCTTCAAAGCTCTGCTCTTCCTCGGTGCCGGTTCTGTTATTCACGGAATGCACCATGAGCAGGACATCATGAAGATGGGCGGACTCAAGAAGTATATGCCGATCACGTATCGCACGTTCTTCATCGGTACACTTGCCATTTCTGGTATCCCATTCCTCTCCGGATTCTTCTCCAAGGACGAGATCCTCTGGTTTGCATTCCTCAATGGTAGTCCAGTTCTCTGGGCCGTTGGTGCCGTTGCGGCCTTCACAACGGCGTTCTACATGTGGCGCGTAACCACGCTCACATTCGATGGTACGGAACGGTTCGATCATCATCACCTACACCCGCATGAGTCGCCATCAACGATGACGATCCCTCTGATCGTATTGGCCTTCCTCTCGATCTTCGGTGGCTTCCTTGGCGTACCGCACGTGATCGGACATGCGATACATTTCCCGAATCTCCTTGAACATTGGCTCGAGCCGATCTTCGCAAGCGGAATGTCCATGTTGCCAGTTCATGGCGGTGACCATACCTCGCTCGAGATCATGCTCATGACGGCATCTACCGTACTGGCCATCCTCGGCATTCTCTTTGCCAAGCGGATCTATGCTAATGGACTCGACAAAGCAACAGTCATGGCCGCGAAGTTCAAGGGTCTCTATCAATTGCTGCTGAACAAGTATTACGTAGATGAGATCTACCACATGCTCATCGCCGGTCCGATCGTAGCTCTTTCGCGGGACTTTCTGTGGAAGATCGCAGACGTAGTTCTGATCGATGGTGCTGTGAATGGCTCAGCACGGGTTGTTGGTGCAACAGGTTCCGCACTTCGTAAGATCCAATCAGGTGTGGCTCAGAACTATGCCTTGGTAATGATGGCCGGGATCGTGATCCTTGTTGCAATGGTAGTGTTCCCGTTCCTTCGCTAACGTGTGTTTTACGGTATCGATCTTTGCCTCAACGCACGTCATTGAGACCGATACAGGGGCGTTGTTCGACCATCCGGAAGACTATACGCCGTTCTTTCACGTCTCTGCATTTGCGCACCCGTCATTACCCTTCGTTACCGGCTCTGAACCGGACCGGGTCTCGCTGATGGAATGGGGATTGATCCCAAGGTGGACAAAGGACGAGGCTGCTGCACATGAACTGCGTGATATGACGCTGAATGCCCGAAGGGAAACGATCTACACAAAACCATCATTTCGCGATGCCATCGTGAAACGAAGGGGGCTTTTACCAGTCAATGGATTTGTGGAGTGGAGACACGACGGACCGATCAAACAGCCACATTTCGTGCAAATGACCGGATCAGAGATCTTCACTCTTGGGTGCATTTGGGAAGAGTGGACGAATAAGGACAGTGGGGAGCAGCACCGGACCTTTTCGATCGTGACAACGGACGCCAACATCTTGATGTCCTATGTGCACAATGCAAAACAGCGAATGCCGGTGGTGATCCCAAAAACGGACAGACAAGCTTGGCTGCATGCAGAGGACCGCGAGATCATCGAACCGCTCATGAGGCCCCTTGAAGAAGGACTTCTCGAAGCATTCCCCATTACACGGGAGGTTTCGAGGATCAAGGTCAACCCAACCGAAGCCGAACTTCTTGAACCAGTCGGTGATGTGATCACGTGATCGTTGTAGCGCTTCTTTGTTCGATGTTCAGCCTGGCCGTTCCAAAGGTCACGCTCGTTGATCTTGAACAACGATTCGCCAACGGAAAAGACACGACCTACGTGGTGAACTTCTGGGCAACATGGTGCAAACCGTGTGTTGAAGAGCTCCCGTCCTTCGATAAACTGGCACGTCGGGTATCTGGAAGTCCGGTAGTGGTACTCCTTGTAAGCCTCGACTCGCCGTCAGACCTCAAAACAAAGGTTATCCCATTCCTTCGGAAGAAGGCATATGCATGCGAAACGGTCCTGCTTGATGAACAGAAGCCACATCTGTGGATCGACAAGGTGGATCCAACATGGAGCGGGGCAATACCGGCAACACTCTTTGTGAAGAACGGACAGAGACTCTTCCGAGAACAAGAATTCAGTGAGCGCATGCTCGACTCGACATTCACCACATTTCGAGATCATCATTAATGGATCATATCACAATTCGATCATTTGCTGTAACGCTTTGTCTGCTCCTTGCCTTCTTTGGCGGAGTGGGAAGCCCCCTACAGGCTCAAAACCCGCTTGCACCGGACGGACTGAAGGTTGGGGACGCTGCCCCGGACTTTACCCTAAAGAATGTGGATGGCAAGCTCGTAGGACTGCGTAGCTTTGTGGAATCCAAAGGAGTGATCCTGGTCTTCACATGCAATCACTGCCCATATAGCGTGAAGTATGAAGACCGCATCATTGCACTGCACACAATGTTTGCCGCTAAGGGATTTCCGGTACTTGCCGTAAATCCGAACGATACCGTTACTGTACCGGAAGATTCTTTTACCAAGATGCAAGAACGAGCATCGGAGAAGAAGTTCCCGTTCCCATACGTTATCGATGAAACACAGGCTGTAGCAAAGAAGTATGGGGCTCGCCGGACACCGCATGTGTTTGTCTTGCTCCGCACTCGTACAGGCTGGACCGTAGAATACATCGGCGCCATCGACGATAATCCGGATGACGCCTCAAAAACAGAATCGAAGTTCGTTGAAGATGCAGTGAATGCACTTCTCAGCGGCACGAAGCCCGAAACAGCCACCACAAAGGCCATCGGGTGTACCATCAAGTGGAAGAAGGGATAACGAGAGAGTATGGAGAACAGAAACAGGGACGACCGCGACCGCGATCCGGAACGTCAGCCGCTGACCAATGAATCGGCCATGGGCCGCAGTAGTGGTCCGCGTGGACGCAAGCCCCGCCCTAGCGGCGGTCAAGGTGGCGGATACGGTGGCGGCGGTGGTCAACGCAGCAGCGGTGGTCAACGCACAGGTGGCGGTGGCTACGGCGGCGGTGGACAACGTGGCGGTTATGGTGGGCAACAACCACCGCAACGCAGAACGAATCCGCAGTTCGATGATGAGAGAAGCTCAAGGCCTGACCCAAGAGGGGACGGAGGACGGGACGGAGGACAGGGCCCAAGAGGGGACTCAAGACGGGACTCAAGACGGGACGGAGGACAGGGCCCAAGAGGGGACTCAAGACGGGACGGAGGACAGGGCCCAAGAGGGGACTCAAGACGGGACGGAGGACGGGACCAGAGACCGGAACAAGGACGGGACCAAGGACCATACCAAGGACGCGACCAAAGATCAGGCCCAAGTCGTGGCCAACGGCCAGGCCCAAGTCGTGACCAAAGACGGGACGGGGGACGGGACCAGAGACCAGACTCAAGAGGGCCGCGTTCATTCGATGAGAGGCAGCCGCTTACCAGCGAAAATCCGGCATATCGTCCGGCGCGTGGGCGAAGTGGACCTGGTGCCGGTGCACGAGGCGGATCGCGTGGCGCATTTGGTGGCGGAGGCTCGCGCTCAGGCGGCGGAGCTCGTCCGGGCGGAGGAACACGGGGTGGGGCTGGCGGTGGTACAGGCGGACGCGGTGGCTTTGGCGGAAGGCCAAAACGCGGTGGTCGTCCGGGTGCCGGCGGCGGCGTCTACGGCGGAGGTCCTAGTGGCAGCGCCAGACGCAACACACGCGAGGAAGGCAGAAGTAAGGTCTACACCTCGGATCGATTGGTCTTCAAAGAAAATCTCGACGAACGGAAACCAACAGAACGCAAAATGCGTAGCAGACGCAAACGTCCATCGGACGATTCAGGAAAATAGAATCCTATCACAAGTGTTGGGAGTGACAATGCGTTCAACGGTACTGGCTGTTTTTGGTCTTGTTGTGATGAGCGTAAGCACATTCGCGATGAGTTCGCGATCACACAAGGAAGATTCAACGAATAGTTTCATGATGGAAGTGGACTTCAACGAGCGCACTCCGATGGTCTCGCTGTTCTATGGATCCGCAACGCCATCTCGTGAGGGTATCTCTGGGACCATTGAACAAGACATGACCTTTGGTGGTACGCTGGGTATGGGGCGAGAGAAGGCATGGTTCCGCGACCCAAGTATCATCCAGCGGTACTCGAACAATGTGTATCTGTGGTATGGTAACGCTGCGGATGCGCAAGGGATCGTTACACCTGCAGATGGCGATAACCCGGCGATCGCCGGATCGAGCTCAACGAACCTGTTCCGTGTTGGTCTCGCCGATGAGTCGGGCTTTGGCTACAAGCTTGGCGAATCCTCTAACCTCATGTTCCTCGCTTCAAATGCTGTTCTCTCCTGGACAGCCGTTACACCGCAATCCGTAACGAGTGATCCTGTTTCGGCACAAGCCCTTCGTGATTTTGAAGGGGCTCTGCGGTTCGGTGAAGCAATGCGTCCAACGATCGAGTGGCGTGTGACAGGTCCCGTCAGTATTCGCGTTGGATACGAATGGTCGCAGATCTATCCGCGACACATGTTTTGGTATTGGGCATTGAGCCAGGGCATCGAAGGCATCGCTGATGCCGGAGCCACATGGTTCGCTCGCGAGATCGGCAAATCATCGCCGGCCGCAATGCCGATCGTCTACTTCATCCTTAAGAACGGCGTGGCCGCAGGCTTCAAGGCCTTACGTATGAACCAGATGAACTGGCCGTTCACAACGGTTGCTCCGATGAACGTTCACATGTGGAACGTTGGTATCGGTCTACACTTCTAAAGGTCGACGTCGATCTGCGTTGACAGAAGATCTTCAATGGTCTCTCTGCGACGTATCACGTGGGCCTTGCCCTTGTGAACAAGGATCTCTGCCGGACGGTAGCGACTGTTGTAGTTGCTGGACATCATGTATCCGTATGCGCCGGCATTGAGGAAGGCAAGGCAGTCTCCTTCTCTCACTTCATTGAGCTTGCGATCCCAACCAAACGTATCCGTCTCGCAGATGTATCCCACAACGGTATAGATGCGCGGCGTTCCCGTGGGATTACTTGTATTGATGATGTGGTGATAGGAGTTGTAGAGCATGGGGCGGATCAGGTGATTCAACCCTGAGTCAACGCCGGCAAACACTGTTGCCGTTGTTTGCTTGATAACGTTCACCCGTGTGAGAAACGTCCCGGATTCACTTACTAGAAACTTCCCCGGCTCAAACCACACTTCGATCGGCGTAGCACGACCCGCATTGAATTCTGCGATACGAGCAGAGAGCTTCGCACCGAGATCTTCGATATCCGTTGAGATATCATCCGGCTTGTAGGGCACCTTGAAGCCACTTCCGAAGTCGACGAATGTGAGCTCTGGAAACATCTCTGCTGTTTCAAACAGGATCTCTGCGCCTTGCAGGAACACATCGGCATCAACGATATCGCTTCCGGTATGCATGTGAAGTCCGTTCACATGGATACCGTGTGTTGCAACGATCCGCTGTACATGACGCATCTGATGGATGGAGATCCCGAATTTGGAATCGATATGACCAGTACTGATCCGCTCATTGCCCCCTGCCATGATATGGGGATTGACGCGGAGACAGACGGGCACACGTGAACCGAATTCGTGACCGAATCGCTCAAGAACCGAGATCGTATCGATGTTGATGTGCACGCCGAGGTTCACGGCAGTGCGCAACTCTTCGAACGAGACCATGTTTGGTGTGTAGAGGATCTCTTCCGGAGCAAAGCCGGCATGCAGACCTAGTTCCACTTCTTGCAAGGACACCGTATCGAGGCCGGTGCCAAGCCCCCTCATCACCTTCAGGACCGAGACGTTCGTGAGTGCCTTGCATGCATACATGATGCGGAGTTTGACCGCAGGAAAGGCAGACCGAAGCCGGTCTACCTGGCGGGCCATGATGGCAGTATCATAAACGTAGACGGGGGCACCAGCAATGGTGCAGAGTTCGTCAACAGCAATGCCGCCGATATGATATCGGCCATTGAGAAGATCCATAGCTTCAAGTAGAGTGGTGGGTGCGATACCGTTCGATTTCTCGTGCGAGGCGTTTGATCACCCATCCTACAATGAGTGTATCATCCACATACCCGAGTACCGGAATATAATCCGGGGTAGCATCGGTAGGGACCAAGAAATACACAAGGGCGCCGAGAATCATTGCACGAGTTGGCCACGACATCTTGAATGTTTGGTCTCGCATCATGCGGAAGAGGACGCCGAGGTTACGCACCAAGGTTGACGCTGCATGGAGACGCGAAACGGATCGCATGCGTCGTTCGGTGCGCACGAGGATACGTTCCTCGTCTTCCGGACGTACGTCATCAGCGTATTTTTTGATCATGAGGTTTTGCCTTTTCAGGCGTCTGTCTTTGCTCTGCCAGCCCACATGATGGCAACAGGAATTGCAACGCAGTATCCGAGTACAAGAACGACCGGAGCAACATCAACGGCGAGTGGATTATCCCATTGGGAGATACCCGTGGAGAGCAACAGAAAACCAACTACGATCACGGCCACACCGGCTGCGAGGTAGATGTAATGTTGACGGGACCACGGATTGGTCCATGATGTCTTTGGTTGTTTGCCCAACGTTGGGCGCTCGATCTTCTTGGCCATAGAGACGTTTCCTTTGCGGTAGGACGGATGTCTGCTGCCATTAGCAGACTCGCAAAGGTACGAAAAAGTGCCAGCGGGATTGGATTCTCACACCCTAGAGGCAAGAAAGGTCGTCAAATTGTCGTGCGGATCCAGATTAAACTTCTTCCGCATCCGTTCGCGGTGTTTCTCAATGCTTCGAACCGAGCACGAGAACAAGCGGGCCACTTCCTTGGACGGCATGGGTAGCCGCAGGAATGCAGCAAGTCGTAGTTCCGTAGGAGTGAGAGTAGGATACTCAGAGGCCAGCCGTTGAAGGTAGCCGCCGTGCATGGTCTCAAAGATGTGTTCAAAATGAGCCATCGAGTCCGTGTCAAGTGCTTGCAGTACTTCGCGGTGAAGTCCTTGAACTTCCCGGCGTGCTTCAGCAGGGAGAACCGATTCAATTTGAGAGAGTTGATCGGCGATGTTCCTCAGGAGGCCTGTATATCGCATTTCGCGCAACATACACGCTCGTAGCATCTGACCTTGCTCAGAAGGTGAGACCGAGAGAGCTTCGGGATTGGTCATTACAGTACCCATCGTACAGCATCCTTTTCTATCCGGACCAGTCCGTGTGATCGAAGTTCGTGAACTGCCGCCATCAGCAGGCGGTGAGGCGTGCCGGTCATACGTTCGAGAAGAGACTCTTGCACTGGGATCGAAGCCGATCCATCGTCACTAACACCAAATGTTGCTGCTACAGTTTCCAATACACCAAGAATATGATCGCCGGTAGTGGGAGCTGCGCAAGTTTCTGACAGATGCCGCGCTGTTTCGAGGCGGTTGGCTAGTTGATGCATGTAGGCAGCAGCCAACTCCGGGTCTGACAATGTAGACTGCAGGAATCCGGCCCTGTCCATCACCCGAACCACGCTATCCGCGAGAGCTGTGGCCCGTACGGCATGCACGGCAGCCGTGGTGGTAAGGCGCGCACCGAGAAGAGAACCCGGACCGCTCAATCCAACAGCGTGGGTGATTCCCAAGCCATCCGCACGGATCTCCACGATCCCACCTTTTTCGACCAGGAACACAGAGTCTGACGAGTCTCCTGGGGAATACAGATCCATGTCGCGCAGTACAGTTCGGCGCGACGTCTCAGGAAACAAACGATCCCAAGGTGAACGGGGCGATGTGGTAGTGTCGTTTTTCATGACCTCTACCAAGTTCGCCAGCGAGACCATCCTGTTACTATGACTTTTGTCAGGTCAGTCCGTGATATTTGCGGTTTTGCTGAGCCCCCTCACATTTTTGAGGCGGATCGTACGGCCTTCTGTCTCGATAAGTTTATCGGACTTAAACTCGGAAAGGGTGCGGATAACGCTTTCCGGAGCCGTACCAACAATTGCCGCGATCTCTTCGCGAGTGAGTGGACTATTCAGTGTCTCGCCATCTTCACTCAGACCGAACGTTTCTTTGAGCACGAGGAGTGCCTCGGCTACGCGCTCCCGAACGGATTTTTGCGCGATCTCTACAATTCTGCGTTCTGCGTCTTCAACTTCATGGGAAAGGTCCTGCATCACGCGCAATGCGAGATGGGGATTCTCGCGAACGATGCGAAAAAGCGTCTCACTTGGTATAAAGCACACAGAGGAATCTTCAACTGCCGTGCAATTCATGGAGTACGGAACACCGGAGACCATGCTTGCGTAGCCAACCATGTCGCCCGCGCCAGCGAACCGAAGGATCTGTTCTCTACCATCGGAACCAGGGCGCGTGAGCTTCACATGGCCGTGATGAATGCAGTACACACCACGGGGATATTGTCCGTAGTTGAATATCGATGCATTGCGTCCGAAATTCGCACAGGACTTCACATCCGACACCTCAGCCGTTTCGTCGATTGTGAGCGAGGCGAACGTAGACGTTACGCGGGTGCCACACGATGCACACGAAGGGGAATGAGGATGCATGAGATCTTTGGCCGTACGTAGTGAATGACGTATGCAATTTAGCTATGCCACAACACATTGACATCGGTAGTTCAGCTGTTAATGCCGTAGAAACTACGGCAATATTACGCTGTTAGCGCATCCAGACGACGCTGGCAGAACTACCGAGGGAATCCACGTTGGGGAGTGGAAGCGGAGCGCCGAGTTTCGACACGCGGAAGAGGCGCTCGGAGTAGAGAGAGGCCGATGTACGGTCGCCGTATATGAATTCATCTGAGCGAGGTGACCACATACGTTCGTGGATCACGGCGTCGTTGGTTGGGATCGTCTTAAAGGTGCCTGTTGCCACATCAACGATCAGCATTGGGTTGACGCAGACAATGGTTGTGTGGTCGGGCGATACACTGATGACCGAGCTGTTCAGTGTTGGGAGCGTGGACGTTACGTTGTCTTCACGTTCTGTACTGAGGGCGAACCGTTTCAGCACAAAGGAACTCCGCTCATTCCAGAGGTAGACGATGGCATCATCAGAGAGCCACTGAGCTGCTTTGACTTCATCGCGTGTGCGGAAGCGTTGGATCCCACGGGTTGCAACGGTAACTACAAACGGAACCGAAGCGATACGTCCGGAGAGTGTGGTGTCGGTGGCAACAAAGCAGATCTTCGATCCATCGGGTGACCATGCTGGTGGACCCTGTACGGAGATCGATGCCTTGATGAGCGCAGAATCGACGAGGGTGATTCGCTCCGTACCATCTTTACTACAAACGATGAGCTCATATCGTCCGCTATTAAGTTCGAACCATGCGATACGGTCTCCGTTCGGAGATGGCGTAGGGAAGGCCGCACTTGTTGGGCTTACTTGCGTATACGAAGTGGCCGACACATCGAACCGGAACAACGGCAGATCCGATCCGCTCTTTCCGGAGTAGAAGAGATACCGACCACCATCAGTAACGGCGATGAGATTCTTGGTAGGAGCGGTGACCGGTCCAACCGCTGTGAGCTCTGTGCCATCGATGTTCATCCGGTAGAATGTTGTGACACGCGTGATCGGATCACGGGCAACGAACATGATCACATCCTTTGGCGGATCCGGGACCACCACGTCGGAGGTGCATCCTGCAAGGATGAGAATGGACGCAAGGGCTGTGAAAAGCGGGCGCAAGGATGGCATAGGGGGGTGATATCAGCAATAGGCGTGCCAGAATCGGGGCCTGAAACGTACCAGAACCGCCAGAACCGCGCCCGGCACCTAGGGTGCCGGGTGCGGTTCTGGCGCGGTTTAAACGGGCTACCGGCAGCGGGCTACAGGAGGCTGGCGACCTTGGCGCGGCAGGCGTCCTTGAGCCTCTTGGGCGACACGATGGTCAGCACATCTGCCCAGCTAACGATCCACGACAGAAGTTCGGGGGAGAGCGGGGCGTTGAGCGTCATGTTCACGTTGCCATTGCTGAGCTCAGTGAATTCTTGGGAAGGATGCCAAATGCGCGACGTGAAGAACGGCGCCGCGCTTTTGTCGATCCGAAGTTTTATCGGCGTTACCTCTCCATCATACACGCCAAATCTTCCGGAGCGGTACTTCTTCTCATTGAACGAATGGATCGGGTCGTTCACATCACTGGCTCGCTCCACATGATCGATCCTGTCAGCAGCAAGTGTGATATAGCGATGATGGACCGGATGCCATGCTGCAACGTAGAGCCTGCCCGCATGATTGATGAGTCGACAGAAGCTCACAACAAAGGTCTTCACAGTTGAGGCATGAATGCTCCGATACGTTACCCGGTCCCAATGCGGATCCACGATGGCTGCAACGATATCAACGAGGACGGAGTCGCTCACGGCAGTAGCATAACGTCCGGGCGATACTTCGCTGACAAGATCCTCCTGCATAAAGACCGTCCCTGGCGCAAGCTTCTCCAACTTCCGCGCTAGTCGATCTACATCTTGTTCCACCTTGGTTCCCTTGAACGTTGCAAGAGCCCCCTTCAAGATGTGGAGGGAGAGCAGTTCACCGGAGTTGACGGTAAGGGGCTGAAGCAGTCGTGTACCGGATGGCATTGACCAACGATTGGAACGTCCGTCCCGCGTTTCTGTAAGCGGTACGCCGGCCTCGGTCATCGTACGAAGGTCGCGCTGGATCTGTCGTATCGTTACTACCTTATCGTCTTCAAGTTCCGAAACTCGCTTTGCGATCTCCGCTGTTGTAAATGCGTTACCGCTCGATAACATCGAGAGGATGCGTACTGTGCGGCGGATGTGGTGGGACATGGTACCCTGCTAATGTGCTAATGTGCTAATGTGCTAATCTGCTAATGCTAATGTGCTAATGTGCTAATGTGCTAATATTACGTGGGACACGATATACCATGAGGGAGAAATGAGCAATACGATCGTCAAGTGGTTTGTGAAGGAGTTTAAAGAGATGGTGGGTATCACCATCTATCTCTTCTTCATCTTCAGTTCATTCCTGACCTATCGATCTCTGATCATGGCGCAGCTGGGGATTGAGTATCACGAGTATGGCTTTGCCATCATCAAGGCACTGGTCTTTGCAAAAGTGATCTTGATCGTGAAGTTCGTTTCCGTGGTTAAGCGATTTGATGATAAGCCCCTTATCATTCCCACGATGTACAAAGTGGTGCTCTTTACGCTGTTCTCGGCGATGTTCGTTCTGTTGGAACACATCGTGCGCGGGCTCATCGAGGGACTCACGGTGATAGCGTCGATCGAAGAGATCACGGCCGTTGGGGCGAACGAGATGATGTCGCGAATACTTGTCTTTGTATTTGCCTTGGTGCCGTACTTCATCATGAACGAAGTGAGCCGCGTGGTTGGCAAGGGGAAGGTGCTGGAGTGGTTCTTCCGCGGACGTCATCCGGCGTGATGCCGGGTACCTATGATGCCGGGTGTGAGCCCGAGTTCGGGCGTTATCGCACAAAAAACCACCACATCGCCACGATCGGCATGCCGATGGTGCCATTCACGGAGCGGGCAACATCAGCTACACCTCCCACGCGATTGCCCACGTGGTCCTTGATGTTGTTCCCATCGAACGAGCCTACCTTGATGCCCCGGGCATTCTTGATGATGTCGCCGTCGATGATCCCGATCTTCGCGCCACCCTCGTTCTTGATAGCATTCACGACGAGTTCTCCAATGCGGAGTCCGGATGCAGATGTGAGGTAGCGGCCGTCGAATTTGTATTTCGCCATAGCACAAAGATACGCTCCCGGCACCCTTGGTGCCGGGCACGGGTTCGGGTGTGGGTACGCCCTCCGTGGCGTACATTGAAACCTTTCGGGTCCGTCGCCGTCAAGGGGGCCTGTCTGTTTCACCCTACTGCGGAGTGTCGATGCGTTTGGAGATCAACAACGTAACCAAGGAGTACGATAATGGTGTGCGTGCTCTTGATGATGTGACATGTTCGATCGGTACCGGGATGTTCGGCCTCCTGGGACCGAATGGCGCGGGTAAATCGACACTCATGCGCACGTTGGCAACGCTCCAAGAGGCTGACTCCGGGTCGGTAATGCTCGGTGATGTCGATGTCCTCAAGGACAAAGACCGCGTCCGACAACTTCTCGGCTACCTCCCACAGGAGTTCGGCGTCTACCCCCGAACCTCCGCAACAGACCTGCTGCATCATTTGGCGATCCTCAAGGGTCATGCCGACGCAAAACAACGCTCGGAAATGGTGGACTACCTGCTCCACAAAGTCAACCTCTTCGATCAACGGAAGAAGTCAGTGAGTAGCTATTCCGGCGGTATGAGGCAGCGCTTTGGTATCGCTCAATGTCTGATCGGAAGTCCAAAACTCGTGATCGTCGATGAGCCTACAGCCGGACTCGACCCAGGCGAACGCAATAGATTCTACAACATCCTCAGCGAGATCGGCGAACAGGTGGTGGTGATCCTCTCCACGCACATCGTACAAGATGTGAGAGAGCTTTGCACTCATATGGCTGTGATGGATAAGGGTCGAGTACTGTATACCGGCACAACCGATGATGCCCTAAATATGGTACGTGGTAAGATCTATGAACGTCGCGTTGAGCGAACAGACCTTGCCGCCTTCGAAGAACAGTATCGCGTGATCAGTCACAAGCTTGTGGGTGGAAAGCCCCTTCTCCACATCTACGCTGATGATGCACCGCCGGAGGGTTTCAGCGCCACGGATGAAACGCTAGAGGACGTGTACTTCGCAAAACTCAACTCACTCATCTAACGGACGTCACATGTTCACATTCTTGACGTTCGAGTGGAAGCAATGGCTTCGATCGCCGATGACGTGGATCTTCCTCGGCATCAATACTCTTCTTGTCCTTGGTGCAGTGAGCTCAGATTCGATTCAGTTGGGAGGGGGCGTTGGGAGCGTGCATAAAAACGCTCCGTACGTGATCGAGGGTTACTACATGTTGATGTCGTTGTTGTGCCTTCTCATGACAACGGCCTTTATGTCGGCAACCGCCAATCGCGATATCAGCACGGGCATGGATCAATTCATCTTCTCATCCCCGATATCACGCAGCGGATACTTCTTCGGCAAGTTCTTCGGCGCTGTGACTTTTGCCATCATTCCGCTTCTCGGCGTCAGTGTTGGCGCACTGCTCGGACCGTTGATGCCATGGGCAGAACCCGCACGCTACGGGCCGGTCATATGGAACGGTCACCTCTACGGACTTATCACCTTTGCCATTCCCAACACCCTCCTCACAGGTGCCATCGTTTACGGCTTGGCGATGATCTTCCGCAGCACCATCGTGTCGTTCGTTGGAAGCATGATGATCTTGGTATTCTATGTGGTGAGCCGTGGCTACACACGTGATATCGAACAAGAGTGGTTGGCCAACCTCCTCGACCCATTTGGATCGCAGCCCTTCACCATTGCAACGAAATATCTCACCACGGATGAGCGAAACGCAATGCCGGCTGCACTCGAGGGTGACCTCTTGATGAACCGGCTTGTGTGGATGGGTGTGGCGGTATTGATACTCGTTGGTATCTACGCGCTGTTCTCCACCACAAAACGCCGGACACGTGCTCGCAAGCAAAAGACAGTTCCTGATGCTGCAATCGCTACGTCCGCTTACGAACCATTCCGCCCCTTTGCAGAAGCTCCCGCCTATCAATTCCAATGGAGCACACTGCTGGGTCTTGTTGGATATGAACTCAAGGCGCTTGTAAAGAACAGACCGTTCATCATCATCGTGGTGATCGGTCTTATCAACCTCATTGCAAGCCTTACTACGTTCACAGACGGATATGGCGGTGCCCAGTATCCAGTGACGTACAATGTCCTGAGCACGGTGATAGGGGGCTTCTCCCTCTTTGTTGTTGGTATCATCGCGTTCTATACAGGTGTGATCGTCTGGCGCGACAGAGATGCACGCATCTCGGAGATCGTTGATGCCACACCAATGGCAACAAGCATGACGCTTGCTTCGAAGCTGATTGCGCTGTTCTGCGGTATCCTCTTAGTACTGGCCAGCGCAATGCCCGTAGCGATCGTGATCCAGCTCCTCAATGGCTATGCAGAAGTGGATCTGTGGCAGTACTTCATCCGACTCATCGTTGTAGAGGGGCTGGGCTTTGGCTACCTCATCGTGATGTCCTTCTTGTTCCAGTCCCTTATCAACAACCGCTACGTTGCATACTTCGCCTTTGTAGCCGTATTGGTGGTGAACGCCTTTGTGTGGCCTGCTTTGGACATCCAGTCGAATATGCTACGATATGGCGCAACGCCGGGCTTCACGTATTCCGACATGAATGCATGGGGTCCGTTCGTAACGCCGCAGATCTGGTTCAACGTCTATTGGTCGATGGCGGCCTTGGTGCTCAGCGGCGTTGTTTATGCGTTCTTACAGCGTGGTAAGGAAACGTCCTTTAGAGCACGCATCGCTACGGCACGCGTCCGACTCTATGAGCAACGATGGCAGCTGTCACTTGCTCTTCTTGCCTTTATCGTCTGTGGAGGATGGGTGTTCTTTAACACGAAGGTGCTGAACACCTACACCTCATCCGACGAGACTGAAGAGATGGCCAAGTCCTATGAGCTTACGTACAAGAAGTATGAACGTCTTGCACAGCCCCGTTGGATAGATCTTCAGTACGCGATCGAGGTCTATCCAGAACAACGAAACTTGTTCGTGGATGTGAAGGGGCATCTCTTGAATAAAACCAACGAAGTGATCCGCGATGTGCATTTCAACATCCCAACGTCTCTCGACTCATTGGTGATCGACATCCCTGGTGCGAAGATCACGCTGAATGATACGCGGCTGAAGTATCGCATCTATCGGTTGTCGCAGCCGATGATGCCGGGTGATACGTTGCCCATCCATACACGCGGACACTACATCGCCAAGGGCTTTGAGAACAACGTATCGAACACATCGGTCACGCAGAACGGAACGTTCTTCAATAACATGGAGATCTTGCCGAGCATTGGATACAGTACAGGAGCAGAGCTGTCGGACAAGAACAAGCGTCGCGAATATGGATTGCCCCCTCGACATCGCATGCCAAGACTGGACACGATGAACATGGACGCGCGCGGCAGGATGTATCTGGATGTCGATGCTGACCTGGTGAATGTTTCAACCGTGATCGGTACGTCTGAGGATCAGATCGCCATTGCTCCAGGTTCGCTCCGCCGGGAATGGCGCAAGAATGGACGTCGGTACTTCGAGTATACACTGGACCATGCATCTGCGAACTTCTATTCGTTCATGTCGGCACGGTATGAAGTTGCCCGCGAGAAGTGGAACGGCATCGATCTCGAAGTCTACTACATTCCCAAGCACGCATACAACGTTCCGAACATGCTAAAGAGCCTGAGGAAGAGTCTTGAATATTATACCGCCAACTATGGTCCGTATTATCACAAGCAGTGCAGGATCATTGAGTTTCCACGGTATTCGAGCTTTGCCCAGGCATTCCCCGGTACCATGCCGTACAGTGAAGGAATTGGCTTCATTGCTGATCTACGTGATGTAGGAGAGGACGACATCGACTTCGTGTTCTTTGTTGTCTCCCACGAGATGGGTCACCAATATTGGGCGCATCAGCTAGTTGGCGCAGACATGCAGGGTTCCGAAATGCTCTCCGAGTCCTTTGCTGAATACTCTGCATTGATGGTGATGGAGAAGGAGTACGGCAAGGAGAAGATGCGGAAGTTCTTGGCCTATGAGATGGATAACTACCTCAGCGGCAGGGCTGGCGAATATGAAGCCGAGCGTCCCATCATGGCCACCGAGGGTCAGGGCTACATTCACTACAACAAGGGTTCTGTAGTTCTCTACTACCTCAAAGAGATGATCGGAGAGGACAAGGTGAATGCTGCGCTACGCAAGCTATTGGCAGATCATGCGTATCGAGAAGCCCCTTACCCGACATCGATCCATGCCGTTGCGGCGTTCAGAGCCGTTACCCCAGACTCATTGCAGTATCTCATAGACGACCTCTTTGAGAACATCACGTTGTTCTCCAATCGCGTTGAATCATCGAGCGCGAAGAAGGTGGGTGCTCAGTGGCAGGTTACGGTCACTACTCGTTCCGAGAAGTACCGTGCAGACACGCTTGGCAAGGAAACGCCCGTTGTTCTGCAGGACTACATCGACATCGGTGTGTTTGCAGAAGCCGCGAAGGGTCAGAAGCTTGGCAAGCCCCTTGCCATGCGTCGTGTGAAGGTAACGCGCGCTACAAACACCTATACCTTCAATGTTCCGGAACGTCCGGCCAACGTCGGGATCGATCCGTATAACGTCCTTGTGGATCGGATTCCGGATGATAACGTCAAGGCCGTGGAGTGATGGTGACGATCGAAGACTCAGCACCGCTTTGGCAAACGACCTTTACACCATAGGTAGCTCGGGCGTCCGCTTGCTTCGTGTCCAAGAACTCGCGCAGGGTTTGGTCCTTGACAATGGCGTACGATCCCAACGTTCCTCCGGGAAGACGCTTGTAGATTAGGAAGCTGTGGGGCTCTCCGATGTTCGTGTAGTTCCACTCCAGGAGATTGGTCCGTGCCGTGGAGTCATAGGTAACCCGGAGATCGGTCACTGGTGGACGGATCCCGTTGTCGTATCGAACAAGGGTGACGATGTTGG
This sequence comes from Ignavibacteria bacterium, assembly GCA_016707005.1. Lineage (NCBI taxonomy): Bacteria > Pseudomonadati > Ignavibacteriota > Ignavibacteria > Ignavibacteria bacterium. Next base: position 251,489 of record JADJIQ010000005.1, on the reverse strand, counting down.
AAAGGGGCGACCTGTTTCCCGCGCTGTCATAGGCAACCACAGCGTATTGATACGTTGCCGAACGCACTCCGGCGCTGTCGATGAGCATGCTGTCGCGAACTCCTCCTCGTGCTAGGGAATCCCATGCGGGCTCTATCGCACCATTCGCGCTGAACGGACGGCGTAGGATCACGTGATGACTCACATCCCTGCTCGTACTCGGATTGTACGACACAATGATGGTTGTGTCGGTCACAACGTAGTCCGTGATAACGGGGGAGACTGGGGGAATGATGTCTGGACGTGGCAAGACAAGCATGTTACTCACGTCCGACTCATTGTAGTGCCAGTCCAACGTCACTACACGGTAGTACACAAACTTCGTCAGAGTCCTCAATTCGATCGTATCGACGAGGATGGTGTCTGAACGCACAAACATCGAGTCTTCATCAAACAACTCGCGCTTCACCGTGAACTCATGCGTAGAATCATTCGCAACAAGAAGTCTGTACCCCATAACATCGGTATCGGGCGGATGTTGCACCACGACCCGAACAATGCCGGCGGTATCGATGGAGCCCCGTACAAGAACGGCGGATGAAGGGGCGATGCTATCGGCAAAAGCAACGTAGACCGGGAAGGAGAGGCTTCCATTCTTGGCTGTATCAACCGAGACAACCTGGTAGTACAATGCGTCGCCAAGTATCGCAGAGGTATCAATGAACCGTCGCGAATCTGCGGTAAGGGGCTTAACATTCACTAATGAATACGGCCCGTCCTCTGCACGTGCACGCTGAACATAGAAGCCGTCGAGATCCGGCGTTGGCTCACTCGGCATATCCCACGTGATCGACACATCCTTGGTTCCTATGTGCTCTGTACGGACACCACTTGGCGTTGGCGGGGCAGTGAGATCTCTAGGCATCACCTGAATCGCTCCAAGGATCTCTTCTTCGGCAAAGGAGTTGTGTCCAACGATGCGGTAGGTGTAGGTGCGATAGTTCACGAGACCGGAATCGATGTAGCCATTCGATTCAGAATCCAACGTACCGGATCGCAACGTCATGATCGGTGCTGTGTTGAGCTTTGCAAACGTTCGTCCGTCATCGGAACGATAGACATCGAATGTTGTGTGACCGGTGTTGTTGGCCCATACGAGCATGGCCTTGGTGTCCAGACCTTCTGCAGCGATACCAACGGTGCGCTCTGCTGCGGTCTTACGATACGGACCCACCTCGATGATGGCCGGTGCAACTGTATAGGGTGTTGTTGAACCGATCATTGATATGCGGTATCGGTACGTGTTGCTGACATCAGCCGATGGATCAACGAATCGCATTGCAAGACCGTTGGCAGCAACCCTGCTTCGCTCTGCAACGATCAAGGCAAAGGTGAAGGCCGTTTCCAATCGGGTCTTATTCTCGCGCAATGCATCGAGGTCCGACAGATCACGAATCACCATATCCGTTGGGACGCCGGATTGTTCCGACATCTCCACGGCTACTGCGATAAGCTGCTCTTCCGTGCTGTCTGCATAGGGATAGGTTTGAAGGACAGTGGACCACTCTTGCTGACTCCATTGAAGAAGGGGCTTTGCAGTCAACGCCCGGTAGGCGCCAACGTTGCCACCTACTACCTCAGCACGTTCAATGAGGAAACCTTGTGTTCGAGACATGCGCCACAATGCCGCGTTCCCTGGAGCCCAGCGTAGGACAACGGAGTCTTGATATCGTTTGGCAATGCCCTTCATCTGAATGCGAAGTGCACTATTGAGACTCTCGTTCGATTGGGCTTGGATGTGGAGAGTGCCACCAAACACAACGAGTGCAGAGAGCACGACGGAGATCATAATCTTGCTCATGACTGTCAGTCCTTGGTATCGGTGGTCACTTGACATTGTTCTTTGGGGCAGACTTCACAACTGCTACCATCGGCATCGGTGTGCTGAAGACACACGTCACGGTCTGCGTGATGTTCTGATTCGTACTCTTCGACTTTGCGATCACCCATTGATTGCTCGCATTCAACTCCCACAACGTACCCACTACGGTAGCACGATATTTCTTGGCGTTCTCCCAATCCAATGTAGACTTCTTGAAGTTCTCTACTCCGCTGTTATCGAAGGCATACGAGTCATTGTCTGTAGGGGGCGGAGTATTCTCCACAGGATTGAACGTGTTGTTGAATGCAGCTGTGTTGCTTGGAGGGGGCTTCACTGCCGTAGTCTTTGGTGGCTTGTAGGCGGAGACAGGGATCGTGTTGGCAGACATCGGGCCGGTGGTGCTAAGTACTACATCATTGGCCAGGTTCGAATTGATCACCACGTTGGACTTCCGACGGAAGAGGTAGGCACCAAGAGCATCCTTCGTCATGGTCATCGTAACTGGTGCCCACGTGCTCTCGTTCAACTGCTCTACCGTGACAGCATACTTCACCTGGAAGGTGCGGTTAATGGTATTGCCCCCTGCACCTCCTTGTTGCTCTACAAGTTCGAACGCAGCATTCGGTTCAAACGAGTAGATCGCCATCAGTGGCTCAGCCAGGGCTACATTCAGCGAGTTATGTGCCGGTGTAACCGACGTGATGAGTTTCGTTGATTGTTCGGCCGCAACGTCCTGAGCTGCCACGGTTGCACTTACCGGAGGGGCAGGCGTACACTTGTTTCCAACATTGAACTCGGCAGTGAAGCTGCCTTGGAAGGCACCGCCTAACACGTCATACGAGCCGGTTGCCTGACCTTGTATCCATGAGTTGTTCGGGAATCCGGCCTCGGCCCACGCACCAAACTTGATTGTTGCGATATTGAACGTACAACCATTGGGGTGATTCTTGGTGCAGCAGACGAGACATCCATCGGAGATCTTCTTTGGTGTGATGTAGACGCTCGCACTGGCAATGGCATAGGCGGCAACATTCGCTTGCACATACCACCAATTCATTCCATCTCCACCACACAACGAGCCGTTCGGATATCGCAGAAGTGAGGCGTTGAATTCAAAGCCCCCTGCAAAACGCCATTTTGCTTTGAGACGAGCAACGATATCGCGCATCCGTTCTCCGGAATCAAAGCCAACATCAAGTCCACCGGCAAATCCATTGCCCGAGATCGCTCCGGTCGTTCCGGATGACGAAGGCGTCATGCCGTAACATCCCACGCTGGCAAGCCCGTTGTAGGTGCGTTGTGTGAATCCGGTAGGGGGCGTGATGTTCTTCCCAAACATGAAGTAGGCGTTCGCAGAGATACTCGTTCCGAGGAAGTTTACGGCAACGGTGTTCCGATTTGTGGGCTCGCCAAGCTTCACATACCAGATGCCGGTCTTACCCTCCAGATGGACCTTCAGATTGCCATTGCCCGTAACAGGGGGCTTGTTGACTGTCATTGTGGCATTGAGATCGAAGATCTGCGTTGTGAAGTCGTAATTGATATTCAGCGTCCCCTTCACAGGAGCGGATGCACGCTCGAGAAGCTTAGCCTTCATCCACAGATCGCCGATGAAGCCGATGTTCACCATACCGCCTGTGTTGGAGAACTGACCTGTTAATGCAACATCTGCATTGAGCTTGGATGGATCGGGTGATGTACCTAACACTCCCAGAACCTTGAATCCAAAACCGATCGTTCTATTCGGCTGCATGGTTGCGCCACTGCCTGCTGCGGTGGTTGTTGTGGTTGCGCCAGCAACAGCTGCAGCGTTCGGCTTAGCGCCCGACATATCAACGAAGACTCTCTGCCACGCCGTTGCCCCAAAGCCATAGAAGGCATAGCCGGGAAGGAAGACAATGCCCGGAGGTGGAAGAATTGCCTTTGCATCTACGTACCAGTAGCGGAAACGGTTGTTTGTGTTGTCGACCTTTGACCCGAATCGTCCGGCAGCATCGATCTGCAATTGCAATGCCTTGAACTTTGCCTTGATCGATGCGGCAAACCCGTTGCCCCATGTTGGATCTTCGTTGTAGAAGTTGAGTTCACCGCTCATTTCAACGGCTGCGAGTTTGGCATGGACAGCAACCTTGTTGACGTTGAAGTCGATGAAGCGTGGCTTGAACTTGAAGGCCGCACCAGGGTTGCTCTTCTCTACGGCAACGGTCATATCGAACGACCCTCTGCCCCCTATACGATTTGAATCGAGTGCAAGAATGATGTCGAGATTGACCTTGCCGCGGAACAGCTCATCACCAACGGGCGTGAGTTTGGCAAACTTCACCTTGTCGATCGTGATAGGGAACTTGGCGATCTTCTTCTGCTTGCTGGCAAAGGCCCAATCACCGATGGAGTAGTCAAAGGTGTGCTTCACGGAGTCGGTATACGACGCACGCATGTTCTCGAAGTCCGGCGAGAGATCCACCGATACCTTCTTCTGTCCTACTTGCAGATCGATGGCATTAAATCCGAGACCGCCATTCAAGACCATGGAGAACTTCTTCCGATTCTTTGCGATCGTCATCGAGAGTGATGATGATGGCAGAAGCGTAAGCTTGGCACCGGCAAAGAGTTTGATGTCGAGGGGCGTTGTAGGTGTGAGGGAGAAATCAAACGACTTCGCAACGTTATTGAACAGTGCTTTGTAGGCCAGCGCATTCTGTGGTGTTGTATCCGTGATCGGCAGAAGCAGTCGGCCGCGCATGTATGCAGAGGTGAGGTTGTTGTTGAGCAGGATCACCTTTACCGTATCAACGCTTGCACTCAGTCGATTCAGGTTTGCATTCGGAAACTGGATCACGTTCACACCAAGCAACGTGCCGGTGATGCCGGTTTTGTTGATGATCAGCGACTGTGCGATGAACTCCGGCGCACCAACAGAGTCTGCGAACGTGCGCCATCCGTCCGGCATGGAAACACGGACCTGCTTTGCGTAGAAGCCATTGAACGTGGCGTCGGTTGCCCCGCTGTAGTTCGCAGGGAAGACGATCCCCGGAGGATTTGCCAGGTCACTGAAGTCGTAGGAGAGTGTGTCAACACGGAGCCCCATACCGTTTGTACCCACCAACGTGCTTGATGGGAGGCTGCCGTAGATCACCCATTCCTTCCAGGCAATGGCCTTGCCGACGAGTGTTGCTACGGACTGCTTTGTAGAATCGGTATCCGGACGTGGTGTGATCCAATCGCGCGGAAACGCCACGTCTAGATCGATGGAGAGTGTGTCGCTGTTGTTGTCGCATCCAAACACCACGTAACATCCCGGACGTGATGTAGAGGGCGCGCGTGCCGTGATCGCAAACGTTGGTTGGGAAGCGGTAAGCCCCCTAACATCGATATCGGCAAGGAGTCCCATACGAGCGGTCTTGCCAACACCTTCCGGACAGATCGGGATCTCGTTGAGTCCAAGACTGAGTGTATCGTCGAGTTTGGCAAGGGGCACCGTGGCCACCATTGCCATCAGCGCATCATCCTTCTTGAAGAGGAATTCCGAGATGCAGACCGTATTGCCGCTGATGTTGTTGAAGCCGAGTGGGACCTTGAGCGGCGTGTTCATGCTGTTGACTGACTTCACAATAGCACCCTTCTGCTTCACAAAGTCATCCACCCATGCAACGGCTTGCTTTGTCCAGTTCCAGCTTGTTGCCTGATTGATCGCCCATTGTTGTGGATACTGCGGTGCCGATGCATCAACTTCTGCGCGTGCTTCGCCCTTTACAACTTGTTTGGCTGCATTTACTCGCAGACTATCAAACGTTACCAACACTCGAGCAAGAAGCCACGGAATAGTGATCTCGCCCTTCCCTGTGACTTTTGCGAAGGGGGCATGTGTGAGCGCAGTGATCTTGAGTTTGAAACGTCCGATCGTGATGGAGTCACCAACAACAGCATCACCGGCAAGGGCTGTTGTATCCGAGATCGTTACAGGGTAGCTGCATTGTCCGCACGGTAGACTTGGTGGTGTTACATATGCCGACTTCTTCTGCACGGTTGCCATCTCTCCATCAACCACGGCAACAACGGCTGCGACTCGAGCTGCATCGCCGCCACCACCTCCGCCTGAAGAGCGTTGTGATGATGAGCCCCCTTCTCCCGAGCGTTGATTGACCTCGCCCGATTTGCCTACGCCAACGCCCGTGACGATGTCCGGAAGAACGGTGGGTGCAGTTGGCTTCAATACAAACGGTGTTGCATAGCCATCGGGTTCGCCAATGGGGTTGTTGTTGTCATCCAGCGCACGCACTGTCCATACGAATCTCTTTTGTTGACTCGTTAGATCATAGTCAGGCGGCCAGAGTTGTTGTGTTGACGTGATGTCTTGGATATCGATGATCGGCTGATTCACGCGAAAGGCCGTGATCGGTGTTTGACCAGCCATTACTTCAAAGACCTGCAATCGATAGCGCACCGGAAACGTGGGTCTTGGTGAGACAGCAGTCCAACGGAAGAGTGGACGTTGTCCCATACGCAGACTATCACCATCAAGCGGTAGGAGCAGCACCGGCGATTGATAGCTCTGGATCGTGAAGGTCTTGCACACAGGTTGTGTGAGTGTGGAGCCTGTTATCGGATCGATGAGGCTTACGCAGAGCTCGTACTCACCTGCAGGCAACATCCCGGATCTTGCCGCGGTCTGTTCAGCATTACCGATGATCTTCATTGCGGCGAGTGGGACAAGATCTTCGCCATAGTACATTGTTGAACCCGGCTGAACCGAGAGGATCTGCATGCTTTCGCGTTTTGTATTGGCGAGTAGTGCGCCGTCCTTATTCACCTTGCAGTCGAACTTCACATCGATCGCATTGGATGACGTGTTCGTGACGCTCACGATCACGATCTCCTTTCGCTGTGCCCAGTTTGAGAGATAGGGATCGGGTCGAGACGAGAGGTTCAGAGACACACGGAGCTGTCCATGACCATCAGCCACGCCGAGCAGAAACACAGCACAAAGCATCATCGTGAAGGGGGCGAGCTGTTTCATGAGAGTTCTCACAGTGCGTGGTCAGAAGGACGTGCTCAGAGCGAGCTGGATCATACGTTCAGTGAAGGCAGTGCTTCGTGATGAAGGGTTGCCATACGTATAGTTGTTGTTGCCATAACTCGCAAGGAAGGCGGTGGTCTTGGTTATGCGCCACCGCACGGATGCTTTGAAGAAGAGCTGTTGGTCGGACGGAGATGGTCCGAATGTTGTACTGCTATTGGTGATCGAGACCGACGGAACAACATCACCATTCAGGAAGCGATAGGCGATCATGCCGCCAACGGACCGAACGATGAAGAGCCCCGTAAAGAGAATGTTTTCCACGTAGGATGCATTCACGCCTACGGAGAGTGGGACGGGTTTGATAGAGCCGAGGTAGTTGATGATCGCGCTGCGCATATCGTTGGAGCTTTCGATACCGGAGACCACGTTGAAGTCGTCGTAGGTATCAAGCCCCAAGCTTGCATTGAGAGTGTGCAGCACATCCTCACCGTCGATCATCAAGGACGGGTCGATCCCAAACGACTGGCTCACGTTCTCCACACGCAGCGTGTCTAGATCACGTTTGTTGCGGATGCCAAAATTCGAGTACCGAAACATCGTCGAGAAACCGTCGCTGAACTGTGCGTTAACAGTACCGCCATAGATCGCTTGGGAGAGCGTTTCTCCCTTCGTACCGGAGAGGTTGTTGATGCGATGTCCAACAGTGGCATTGATCGCTACATCGCCTCCAAACAGTTGTAGGGAGGGGGCTACCTTCCACTCAAACCTATCCGACTGTTGATAGGGCTGAGCTATGGGCACGTAGCCCGCGCCCATGTAGAGTGTGGTAACGGAGAAGCCCCATACATTTGACTTGACGTTGAAGCTTGCGGTGCCGGCCAGATCAACACGTGTGGAGACGCGGGTCGTGGTGACAAGATCGAGGGGATTGCCATCGATACTTTTCACATCCGATGTTTGGTCTCTGGTGAAGCTTGATACAGCGGCTTCTGCGGTGATGTTCATGCCCTTGGCAAGACCAAGGACTACATCGACCGATGCCATCATTCCTTCTTCGGGTCGGAGACGTATGGTATCGGCCGGGAGGATGATGGTGCTATCGCCATCTACCGTGCGCTGTGGAATGATCGTCACGACATTGTTCTGAATCGACGAAACATCGTCACGTGCGTAGACAACGTTGAGACCGAAGGTGAGCGAGTCGTTGGATGCTGTGCCGATCCTACCCATGTATACGTCACGTCGGTATGTGGCCGGAGTGCCACGCGAGGAATCCGGCTCCACAGCGCGTTGCACCACGCCCCCTGACGCTGCTATCCGCAGACCGAGGGGTTGAAAGTCGATCCCGGCACCGAAGAGAGGCAGATCCGAGTTTGACAGCGTTGAATACTGCGGTGTATGAGAGCCGAGGAAGAACTGAGCCCAACCGATACGTGGAGCAAAGCTTGAGAACCCGAAGGCGTTGGCCGGGTTGGTGATGTACTGTCCGAAGGACGGACTTTGGATCGTAGGAGTAGTGGTATTCGTTTCCGGCAGCGTGAGCATGATATTGAACGGCAGAGAGATAAGCCCGCCTAGGGTGATCGTGGGGCTAAAGACCAGACGATAGAGCTGTGCCGGGCGACGTCCGGCCTGTGACCCTGGTGGGTCGGACGAGTGGTCATAGAAGTCGGCCGTGATCGATGCGTTTCCTGTTACCGTAACCAACGGCGTGGATTGGGAGCTATCTGCAGGGCGCTCTTCTTGGGCAACGGCGAGTACCGTTGATAACAAGAACGCAAGCCCGCAGGCACCCCTTTGCACTGCGGCTAGTGAAACACCCCAAGAGATCATGGCCCCTTATTGTCGATCGTGAGGATCGCCGAGGGGAGAAGTTAGCAATCGCAGCCCACACCCGGTTGCCGTGCCCATTCAACCCCCGGTAAACGCTCCCGGCACCCTTGGTGCCGGGAGCGATTCGTGGGCATTCGTGGGCACGATTCATGGGCGACACATAGCGTCGTCCGGAAGTCGTTCTTTGCACCATACCAACAACACCCTTGGAGGACCCATGAAGAACGATCTCACGGAACTTGTGCTCATCATTGATGCCAGCGGATCGATGGAGCATTTGCAGCACGAGACCATCAGCAGCGTGAATGGCGTGGTGCGTGATCAGTTAGAGGACAGCGGAGAGAAGCTAGACCTCACTGTGGCTGTGTTCAATACATCTGTGGAGGTCCTTCTTGATGGAGTGCGAGCCACATCGCCCCATATCCTCTCGAAGAAGAACTACCGTCCGAGCGATTGCACGGCAATGCACGACGCAGTGGTAGGCGTGATCACGCGCGTTGGCGACAGGCTTGCCAGTCGTACAGAAGAAGAGCGTCCGAGCGCTGTGATAGTAGTGATCGTCACCGACGGCCATGAGAACGCCAGCGCGCGATACAAGCTCTCCGACGTTGCGCGGATCATTGACCATCAGAGGAAGGTCTATAACTGGCAGTTCCTATTCCTTGGTGCCAACCAGGACTCGTGGGCCACGGGTCAGGCAATGAGCATTGACGCAACCGATGCCAAGGACTGGACCTCCAGCAAGGAGGGCATGGTGAACCTGGAAGTTCAGATGAGCTCTGAGATCTCCTTGCGGAAGCAGCGCGCAAAGGACCGCTCCCGGCACCCTTAGTGCCGGGCACGCGCCGGGAGCGGACCGGGTGGGTGGCTGGAGCGAGAACCACACCATGTTCGATTCGCGTAGTTCCAAGAGGTAGTTGGTCGTGTCGGAGTATTCCTGCACTGGGCATTCTTGGAAACGGAAGCCCTAACGATTATTCCACTCCGGGAGTCTTACTCTCCCGGAGTGACTCCCGACGTCTTACTCTCCCGGAGTGACTCCCGACGTCTTACTCTCCCGGAGTGACTCCCGGAGCTGGCAGCGTTATGTTTAATAACGGACCACGCTATTAAAGAAAAATGCAGTATACTTTAATAGTGGACGAGATTTCGTATGTTGGCCATATGCAGCGGCATGAAAACGGAACATATGAAGCCTCTTCTGTCGGGGGTGAGACGGTGCGTGCATTCGTACCTAGGGCTTTGCCGCCTATTCCACCCATCGAAATGGACGCTGCACTGAGTCGGACAATGGAGCGCGCGCTTTTGGCCTGTGGAAGGCTGGACAGCGTGTCGACCCTGCTTCCTGATGCGGGTATCTTCCTGTATTCGTATGTCCGAAGGGAAGCCGTATTGTCCTCGCAGATCGAGGGCACACAGTCATCGTTATCCGACCTTTTACTGTTTGAACTCGACGAAGCTCCGGGTGTACCATTCGACGATGTTGTGGAGGTCTCGAACTACGTAGCGGCCATGCAGCATGGTTTGAATCGAATGGCGGCAGGATTTCCTCTTTCTAATCGACTGATCAAAGAGATCCACGAGCGGCTCATGTCGGGCGGACGTGGCTCTGATCGTATGCCCGGCGAATTCCGCCGCAGCCAGAATTGGATCGGAGGCACCCGCCCCGGAAATGCAGAGTTCGTGCCCCCTCCTGCCGCGATGGTGGAACACTGCATGTCCGATCTTGAAAAGTTCCTCCATCGCGATGATGTGCCTACTCTTGTGAAGGCGGCACTGGCTCATGTGCAGTTCGAGACCATCCACCCATTTCTCGACGGAAACGGGAGAACCGGCAGGCTACTCATCGCACTGATCTTTCAAAACGAGGGCGTGCTTCGTCAGCCACTCTTGTATCTCAGTTTGTATCTCAAACAGCACCGGGCCGAATACTATCGACTGCTAGGTATTGTTCGGACCACAGGAGATTGGGAGCAGTGGCTCAGCTTCTTTCTGGAGGGAGTGGAGCAAACGTCTGCCGGTGCTGTCGAAACGGCGCACCGCCTGCTTTCACGCTTCAATACAGATAACGTTGCCATTCGTACGAATGGCCTAAAGTTAGGCAGTGTTCTCCGTGTGCATTCGGCCTTACAAGCGCGACCCATCGCCACCATCGATCGGATCTGCGAGATGTCCGCCATGACCTTCCCAACGGCGAGCAAGGCCATCGAAGTTCTCATGAACCTTGGCATCGTTCGCGAGATCACCGGTAAACAACGCAACCGCGTCTATGCCTATCACAACTTTCTGTCCATACTGAATGAAGGCGCAGAGCCCTTTACGAGATAAAGAGTCTTATCGTCAGCCTACTCCAACCAATACGTCTGCATCGCCCCCTTACCCTTGACATCGATTATGTCACGCTCGACCAAACGAATGTTCCCCCTCTCTAGCGAAGCGTGAGAGAAGGGGCTAGGGGGTGAGTTGAGTGACTCAGCAAAACTCGCACTCACATGTATCCGCCCCGGCTCGCTCGTGCTTTCCATTCTGCTTGCAACGTTCACCGTATCGCCCCATACATCATACTGCATGCGCTGTGTGCCGAGTACCCCCGCAACTACCGGACCACAATGAAGTCCGATGCGGAACATCACCCGTTCGTTGGTGTGTGGCCATGTGAACACACTCGACATCATGACCAGCGCCACATTCGCTATTCGCTGTTCGCTGTTCGCTATTTGTTGTGCCTCGATCCTCCCTTCGGCAGGACAGGCTCCGCTCGGCATGACGTTCGCTGTTCGCTGTGCCTCGACTCCGCTCGGCATGACGTTCGCTGTTCGCTGTGCCTCGACTCCGCTCGGCATGACGTTCGCTGTTCGCTGTGCCTCGACTCCGCTCGGCATGACGTTCGCTGTTTCAAAAGCGACGGCCATATACGAATCGCCGATGGTCTTGATCTTCATCACATCGTGTTGTTCGCAGATCGCATCGAACGTTGTGAAGATGTCTTGAAGGAGTTCAACAACCATACTGGCATCGAGAGCACTGGAGTTTGTGGTGAAGCCGGCAACATCTAAGAATAGGACCGCTGCATTGTCGAAGGAGTCGTTGACCACCTCGCCCCTTGCCACTCTATCGGCGATGTGTTTGGGGAGCGTGGAGTGGAGGACGGCCATGTGTTGTGCAAACTCTCGTTCACGCGAATCGATCTCTCGTTGCTTGGCCTGTGTGGCGAGTTTTGTGGCGGTATCCTTGCCGTTGATCTCTTCGGTGATGCGCGTGAACTCGTTGTTGTGTTCGATGTAGCTGGGAAAATCGTTGCGTTTCTGGGCTAGGTCTCTGAGTGTATAGTGCATATTGGCGGACTGTTCACGAAGGCCGTGCGTGTCGGCATCGGATAAGGCACGCCGAAGTGTCATGACAGCACCATCCACGTCGCCGCTGCGCTCCTGCAGCATTGCACGCATGAGCTCGCTGTTGGACCGTAGCACAGGATCGTCGATATACGCGGTGTCCATGTCCTGCAGGAGCGCCGTTGCCTCTGCGTCGGAGCCCATGTCGACATAGGTACTTAGGATGTTTTCTTTGACGCGTGCCGTGCCACTGCGGTCACCGAGCTCTTCATGGAGTGCCAGGGCGCAGCGATGGTACTCGAGCGCAGCGTGGTAGTTGCCTGTGTCTTTGTGTACAAGACCGATGTTCCCGATGACGATGGCCATGGCGCCGCGTTCTCCGAGTTCTTCATGGAGTGCAAGAGCGCGGTGGTAGTACTCGAGCGCGGCTGGGTAGTCGAAGATCTTGCGGTGTACGAGGCCGATGTTGCCAGTGACGATCGCTACGCCGCTGCGATTACCGAGCTCTTCATGGAGTGCCAAGGCGCGGTGGTAGTGTGCGAGCGCCTCGGGGTAATCGTTTGTGTTGAGGTAGACGATGCCGATGTTGCTTGTGACGCGCGCCACAGCGCTTACCTCGCCGAGCTCTTCATGGAGTTCCAGAGCGCGGTGGTAACATTCGAGCGCTTCGGGATAATCTCCTGTGCTGCGGTGTACGTTACCGATGTTGCCCGTGACGCGCGCTACAGCCCTGCGCTCGCCAAGGTCATGATGAATTGCCAGGGCATGATGGTAATGCTCGAGCGCAGCGGAGTAATCTCCGGTGCTGGTGTCCACGCTACCGATGTTGCACAAGATGGCTGCTATCCCGCTTCGGCTTTCGAGATCTTTATAGAGTGCCAAGGCGTGGTTGTAGTGATCGAGCGCGGCAGGGAAATCACCTCGAAGAAAAAGAGTCCAGCCACGGTACTTCCTAGCCAAAGCCTCGGCCTGCGGTGTGGCGAGAGCATCGAGTTCTCTTGCACAACGCAGCATTGCTTCGGTGTCGTTGATGCTGTGTGCATGATCAAGGTCGTTCTCGATCTCTTCGAAGGTTCTCATATAGTGCTTTCCAACCAATACGTCTGCATCTCCCCCTTACCCTTGATCTCTACCATCCCACGCTCGACCAAATTAAACTTCCCCCTCTCTAGCGAAGCGTGAGAGAGGGGGCTAGGGGGTGAGTTGAGTGCTTCAGCAAAACTCGCGCTCACATGTATCCGCCCCGGCTCACTTGTGCTCTCCATTCGTGACGCTACATTCACCGTATCGCCCCATACATCATACTGAAGACGTTCCGTGCCGAGTACACCGGCCACTACCGCACCACGATGAAGTCCAATGCGGAACATGACGCGTTCGTTGGTGTGTGGCCAATAGAAGGGGCTGGACATCATGACCAGCGCTACATTCGCTATTCGCTGCTCGCTATTCGCTATTTGTTGTGCCTCGATCCTCCCTTCGGCAGGACAGGCTCCGCTCGGCATGACGTTCGCTGTTCCAAACGCGACGGCCATGTAGGAGTCGCCGATGGTTTTGATCTTCATCACATCGTGTTGTTCGCAGATCGCATCGAACGTTGTGAAGATGTTCTGCAAGAGTTCAACAACCACACCGGCATCGAGAGCACTGGAGTTTGTGGTGAAGCCGGCCACGTCTAAGAATAAGACGGCTGCATTGTCGAAGGCATCGTTGACCACCTCGCCCCTTGCCACTCTATCGGCGATGTGTTTGGGGAGCGTGGAGTGGAGGACGGCCATGTGTTTCTCATACTCCTTGCGTTCGGCTTCGATGCGTTGCTCAGCGATCTGCATTTGAAATTTCCGAGCGGCATCAGCGCCACGGAGCTCGTCGTTGATAGCGGTATATGCGTCGTTATGGATGATGAATCCTTCAAAATCATTGCGTAGTCGAGCAAGATCGCGCAGCTCCCGATGGAACGTGAGCTCATTGAATCGCTCGCCCAGTTCCGAAACATTTGCAAGAGACTGTTGCAGGAGTGATCGTGCACCGTCGAGATCCTGGGCATCAACGAGCACCTTTGCTTCGGTGATGCTGAGCTGTGCTTCAACATCGCGGTATCTTCTCATCAGGTCGACATTGGCATCGTGCAGCTCATGGTATTCGTCGAGACGTTTCTGAGCGTAGAGTGCGCCACACAGCAACTCCGTAAAGAACGCCTGCTGATGAGCAGCGCCCATGTCCGGGAGAGATCCACGGCCTTACGAAGCCACGGCTCTGATTCATCGATGCGACCTGTGTTGTAGAGAACAGTGCCGATGTTTCCGGTGATGTAGGCGATCGGCTGATGTTGATCCAGTTGTTCATGGATCGATATTGCGCGTTGGAAGAACTCGAGTGCCTTATCTGCATCGCTCATCCCGGCATGCACCATTCCGAGGTTCGCAAGGACGGTTGCTGATCCCGAGATATCTTCAAACTTCTCGTGGATAGAAAGTGCTCGCTGGAAGTACGTGAGAGCCGGTACGAACTGTCCCAATGTGTTGTAGAGTATGCCAATGCTATTCAGCACGTGTGCCGATTCCAGCTGCAGCCCAAGAGAATCATACGAATCCAGTGCTCGGTTGAACTGTTCAAGGGCCAGAGTCGAATCGCCCATGACATGATGGACAATGGCGCACGAGCTTATCGATTTTGCCAGGCCTGCTACATCGCCCAATTGTTCATAAAGCCCCGTAGCCCGTTGAAAGTGTTTCAGGGCAGAAGCATGGTTGCCGACCGAGAAACAGTAGTTCCCGAGGCTTACGTGTGTAGCGGCCATGCCTCGAGTGTGACCGAGACCCTCATAGAGATCAAGAGCCTTTGTGAACAGCTCCAATGCCGCCTGATTGTCACCGGCATAGAGTCGAGCCGCCCCACGCGCTCCCAATGCCACCGCCGATGCCTCGTCCGTTCCGAGACGTTCAAGTTCTGACGCATCAGCTTCCAACGTTGCGCCGTCGAATCGCAGATTCGCTGCTGAGACGGACGCCTTGATCTCGTCGAATGTTCGCAATGACATGGGAGTGAAGTTACTGAGGTACGGAGATACGGAGATACGGAGATACATAGATACGGAGTTACTAAGAGTTGACTCCGGGAGTCTTACTCTCCCGGAGTGGCTCCCGGAGTGGCTCCCGGAGTGGCTCCCGGAGTGTTACTCTCCCGGAGTGCTGGGAATGTTAAATAAACTGTGCATATTGTACAAAATACTTAACATCTCTTTCGGAGTCAATGATGGCCTATCGCGAACGAATTGCCTGGATGATGCTCGCATCCATTGTTACTACCCTCGGCCCGTATCTGATCTACGTCTACGGGTTTCAGCAGGGGGTAGAGATCCCGATGCCCGGCTTTGAACAGCTCAAACTCTATGGCATCGCTTCTTCGGCCTTTGCGGTGTTTGTAGGACTAGGGTACCTGGTATTGCGATTGAGGTATCCCATTGAGGCCAAGGTGCCGGCTGATGAGCGCGACGCGGTGATCGAGCGACAGTCCTATCGTGCGGGCTATTTTGTCCTGCTCACCGGCATCATCATTGTTGGCATCTACAAACCGTTCGTCGAAAGCGGCTGGTCCATCGTCAACGACTCTATCTGCATCGTCTTCATCACCGAAGTTGTTCGCGACACCATCATCGTCCGCAACTACTACAAGCAACGATCATGAGCGATGTGATCATAACCAACAACATCCGTCGACTGCGTTTTGAGCACAATGAAATGTCGCAGTCAGACCTCGGAGAACGCGTTGGTCTCACGCGTCAGACCATTGCCGCTATTGAAGGGGGCAAATATTCGCCGTCACTGGAGACCGCCTTTCGGATCGCCGATGTTTTTGGGGTAACGCTCAATGACGTGTTTCAGAGGGTGCCGGGCACGGGGCACGCTCCAGACGCAGGCGTTTAGAGGTAAACCCGCATAGCTAACGACAATTCAAGAGCATTTACGCGCATGTTGTACGCAGTGCTGATGTCGGTAAGACCAAGCCGATATCGTAGAGTGCTGAGGAACTCCACATCCTCCAGCGCCAGCAAATACTCTACTCCGGCGAATGCCGTTGCCTGAACGGATGCAACCCCTTCGATGTCACCATCGGTGATCACTACTGAACGTTGGTCACTTGAGTACTCGCATTCGGGGCAGAAGGACGGATCAAATGTGGCGTTCAACGGGTTGATCAAGGTCAGTGTTTCCTTCATGTTGGAGGAGACGATCAAGCCCACGGAGCCCCCTATAGAAAATGAAAACGGAGTATTGCCAATTCCGATGAGTAGGGAGGGGGCGAGATCTATCACAGAATAGCTCACGGTGCCGGAGTGATCGAGGATGGAGTATACCGTGTCTCCGTCTTCATCGAGTGATGGCAGTTGTACACCTTGCTTCACAAGATCCAGATTCGCCGTTGCGAACGAAAGTCGAAGGTCGAGTGACCGTTTCCAAGAGGGGGCATCGCTTAAAGGTGCGCCGAAGTCAACGCCGATCATCCATCCCATTCCCGACTGCGTATCATAGTACGGACCCACGCCATAGTTGGTGTCGGTTTGGACACGAGTGCCGCTCCCAAACGAATTGAGTGTAGCCCCTCCCACCACTCCTATGCTCATTCTTGATGTGTTTACGGCACGAGCTTGTGTATCTGTCTGTGCAAGGCACGGAAGGACAAATGACGCGGATACGACGAAAAAGACGATGAATTGGAGCATCTGCACCTCGTTGATACAATTGGAAGGCAAATTACATACTTACTCTGGAGTGTGCCGGGCACGAAGTATATGTTTGCACGATGAGCATGAGAACACGAGAGGAGATCCAGGCCGACGCGAGCCGTGCCTTTGCCCAGAGAGATCTAGGAGCGATGCGCCGTCTTGCGGCGGAAGCAACCGATCACAATGATCTGCAACTGAACGGTCTTCATCATCATCTTCTGGCGAACCTTGCATCGGTCGAGAACCGCACGGATGATGCAGTGGGTGAATATCGTCGAGCAGCCGAGAGTTTTGAGGGGGCAGGCGATCGTGCGTCTGCAGCGCGGATGCTTGGCGGCATCGCCATGATCTCGTACAGTGCCGGACGATTCGAGGAAGCACGCGAGAACTATGTTCGAACACTTGAGATCTTCAGCGAGACGGATAACGACCTCGGGCGTTTCAGCAGTCACCAGAACATCGGCATCATTGACTGGCATTTCGGACGATTCAATGATGCCCTGCACCATGCCTCGATGGCGTTGAAGATCGCACAGGACCGCAACGCCCTCGAGGATGTGTCTGGGGCCATGTCGACAATTGCATTGGTGTATGAGAGTATGGGGCGATATGACGACGCGATCTCATACTTCAAGAATTCGTTGGACGTTGGTGCGAAATCTGGGGACGCTGTTGGTCAAGCAAGAGTGAAAACGAGCCTGTCCGCCGTTCTCATTCGAATGGGTGACTACGAAGAAGCCCTGCGCTATGCCACTGAAGCCTACCACGAGCATGAGCGGCTGAACGATCGTAATGCTATCGCCACAACATTGCTCAACATCGGAATCGTTCATCAGCATACGGGCGGCTTTGCGGAAGCGCTTACGTTCTACCAACGCGCTCTTGATCACTACGAGTCGCTGCAGGCCACGCACGGCATCTCGTCGGCACTTGTGAACATTGCCAGCGTGCACGCAGAGTTGGGAGAACGCGTGGAGGCAGTTCGTCAGTATGAACGAGCGCTTGAACTTCAACTGCAACTCGCCGATGCTGCTGGTATCGAGCGAACGCGTGTTGATCTGTGTCGACTCTACTTTGAAACAAACAACATCCCCCGTGCGCTCGATCTCCTCGAGGTGATCGAGCTATCGGCCGTTCATGACCCAGAGCGCATTGCTTGGCTCGAGATATTGCGATCGCGGAGATCCATGCTCAACAACGATGCTCATGAAGCAGAGGGCTTCATCACCGGGGCCTTGCAACGGGCAGTACATTCGAACATCAAGGTGGTGCAGCAAGAGGCCCACGATCTCCTGCGTGACTGTGCCGAACAACGCAGTGACCTCGTGGCCTATGTTCATCACACGAAGGAGTATGAGCGCGTTCATGCAGAGCTCCATGCTCTTGATTCCACGCGACGGATCTTGATGATGGAGTCGCAGCGGCGCCTGGATCAAGAGAAGGCCGTCCTGGACCGACACCGCACACTCCTCCACAGTGCATTGCCCCCTCACATCGCAGAACTCATCCTTAACGACAGATCGACCACCACATCGCACGAGCAGGCAGCGATTCTCTTTGCCGACATCGCGGGGTTCACTACACGGTCGGCCAACCTTCCTCCCGAGCGTATCGTGCGCATGCTGGACGAGATCTTCCGCGCGTTTGACCAGTTGTGCGAGCAATATGAAGTGATGAAGATCAAGACCATCGGTGATGCCTTCATGTGTATGAAGTCGGACCAGGAAGCTCATGTTAATGCTAGGGGGCTTGCAGACGTAGCAATTGCCATACGTGATCATCCACGCACCTGGCCCGATGGCTCGCCACTCATCTTCCGTATTGGCCTGCACATTGGTCCGGTCACTGCTGGCGTAATTGGTACCCAACGTCTTCAGTACGACATCTGGGGAGACGCCGTCAACGTTGCTTCTCGTATGGAGAGCACCGGCGAGCCGGGTCGCATCCACATCAGCGAAGAATTCGCCGAAGCCGTGCAGCCGTATCGGACCACCCCTCGCGGCATGATCGACGTAAAGGGCAAGGGTTCGATGACGACGTTCTGGCTCGATGGTGTTTGATGGTGCCCGGCACCAAGGGTGCCGGGCACGAAACCAACGCGACACTATAGTGCTCGCCGCATCGTCGGCCAACGTCATGAGCGCACAACCTCGGGTATCCTCGCCATGATCGATCGAATCACGTTCGTCATCCTTGGGCTCATCGCCCTAAGCGTGGATGTCCGGTCCCAATCGATGGTGGACATGTGGCCATCATTCGAGGGGATCGGTGATCGTCCGGTGCAGAACTGGCGCGTCGGCATCGCTCCCGGTCTGGCGTTTCCTGTTGCCGACGCTGATCAGTGGGAGCGTACCCTAACGTGGGCTATTGATGTTGAGGGGCGTATTCCCAAGAGCCCCTTCTTCATCGTTGCAGGGTACCGATATGTAGATATCGATGAGGGCGGATATGCATGGTTTCCTGAGACACCACCAGAAGACCGCGATCGTTCCTACAAAGGAGCAGTGCTTGGCGTCGAGATGGAGCTTGCAGATAAACGAAAGACCCTGTTAACCACCGTTCGCATGACGGCGGGCTATCCTGTTACCTCTGTTGGTTCCTTCAACATCGAGACCGGTATCATGCTCGACGTCTATGTTATAGCAGGGGGCTCCTTCACACTCGATGTATCGGTTATGACCGGGTTCGACCCCGTGGAGATCCTCTGGGTGCCGGTAAGAATCGGGATGCGCTGGGGGTTGTGATTGGGGTGGGGTGGAGGTGGTCTACGTCACTCCCGACGTCTTACTCTCCCGGAGTGACGTCGGGAGTCTTACTCTCCCGGAGTGAATCACCCTTCTTGGCTCACCCCCAGCACTTCCCCCTCCTGTGAGGAAGGGGGAGTGAACTGTTAGCGAGTGTCGTACATGCCACTCGGGGCTCTTAACGCGCTGTGACTATTTCTTCTTTCCGGCCACGTTCTTCGAGGTCTTCGTCGTCTTCACTGCAGTTTTCTTTTCACTCTTGGGCGCTTTCGGTGCCTTTTTCGATACCCGTGAATTCTTTGCACGTGGCAGTTTCACATCGGTAACGTCAATTGGAGTTGCAGTCTCTGCAAGTTTTCCATTGAACAGAGTGTTCGTGTGGCTAACGATCAAGATCAGTGATCCACTTTCAATGAACTCTACACCACCAGGAGCGGTATGAAGGTTGTTGTCATCTACAAGAACTTCTGTGCCTGCCGGCAGTTGAATTCCGACGTTGTACTGACCCTGACGCGTACCATTGGCATGATTAATAAGGAAAGCAAACCCTAAGTTAGTAGCGTTGACACGCTTGAGATATACATTGCCCGGTGTTACCATCTTAGCCCCCTCTGAAGTGATTATGATTGAAAATCTTGAACCATTAAATCTAGTAAAGGTATGTTCGTGATACATACCGTAAAAAGGGGAATTAGTGACGTTGCTCGAATTTATTCATGGACTTGTTCGTGACGTAGAAGGTGCGCCCTCCGAGCCATTTTGGGTGGCTGCCAAAGCAGTCCAAAGTGCTTTCGTAGAAAGGGATGTCAAGGAAGCCGAACGGGTACTTTCCGAAATGCCTAAGCCATCCGGTGACGTAGAACAATTTGCTCTCGGATTGCTACAACTTCGGGCGGCTACAACATCGAGGGATGTTTCTCTTGCACAGCAACGCTGCAAAGAGTTGGAGACTCTCGACATTTACCGTGAACCTCTTGCCCGAGCAGCTGCAGATCATAGGATTGGAATTGTACTGAAGATGAGGGGGTGTATTGATGAAGCTATCACCCGCTTGCTCGGAGCTCGGTCGATATTCGACACAGAAGGGCGACAGTTGGAATCCGCTCTGTGTGTGACAGAGGTGGCTGCCATTTTACTCACTCGCGGAGATGTTGCAGGTGCAACCTCGGCCTACATTTCTGTCATAGACGTAATCGATCGCGAAGCAAGAGTATCCCAACGCGCTGCAGTCAAAGCCAACCTTGCATCCGCGCTTCAGCGGTCCGGCAACTTCATTGAAGCTGAGCGGCTCTACCTTGAATCTCTCACCGTAAGCCCCTTTCTCAAACCTGGACCTGAGCGAGCTACTCTTCTGCAGAACATCGCTGTTATAGCAAAGTTGGATGGGAGATACGATGTTGCTGAAGAGAGATATCGAGAGGCACTACGCTGTATTGAGGATAAGGGGCTCTACGGACAAAAAGCACGATTAAAAAATGGACTCGCCGATCTTGCACTGCGTTGTGATGACGTTGAATTGGCAAAACGTTTGGTGGAGGAGATAAGAGAGATCGATGAGATCCATCTCTCTCATGTAGTGAGAACGGAAGTTGCATCAATTAGTGCACGCGTCGCTGCTTTGGATGGAGATGTTCAGCAAGCGAAGAACATCGTGGATAAAGCTCGCACTCTTTCACGTGAGGCTGGACTTCTCGATGAGCGGCATGAGCTTCTTACAGATACATTACTCTATGTCAGGGAGCCTTCCTACAGACTATCGCTTCTCGAAGAGCTTGTAGAAGTACAGAGTGAGCGACTCAAAGCGGTTCCTTCATCTGTGAGTTCGATCATTGAGCTTCGTACACGGTATGAACATGAGAAGGCGGCACGTGAGATAGAAAGACAGCAGGAACTGACTCGCGTAATCATGGATACGCAGACACGCATGCTAGAAGAGATCGGTCGTGACCTGCACGATTCCGTAGGCCAAGATCTCACGGTTCTGCAAATGATGGTGGAACGCCTAGCCCCTTACGCGGGCAATGAGGTCGATACGCAGTATGAGAAGACCGTTGAAACGTTGAAGCAGGTGTCAGAAAGGGTCTATGGAAGTATTCGCCGGTTGTCGCACCTACTCTCTGGGGTTGGTATCACCGGCCCAGGTCTTCAACATGCTCTGGAGGATCTTGGTCGTGATGCCATGCTCGCAAATAGATCGTGCCACGTAGAAACGCTCGTAGTGGGAGATCTTCATACGATTAGTGATAATGTTGCTCGTACTCTTCTTCGACTCTTTCAAACCCTCATGCAGAATATCTTACGTCACGCCAAAGCAACCAAGTGCACCCTGCAGCTCATCGTGCGGCCGGATGCCATCGTTGCATCCGTTGAAGATAATGGAATCGGCTACGATTTGTTATCAGTTGAAAGGGGGCTAGGCACACGCGAGCTTTTTGCCCGTGCAGAACTCATTGGCGGATCTGCCCGCATAGACAGTGCGTTGGGTCACGGCACGTTTGTAGAGATCACTGTTCCTATGGAAGCAAGATCATGAAGATTCGACTCTACATCATGGACGACCACGAAATGATTCTCGATGGCCTTCGTTCGTACTTCGCGGGCAATGACGATTTTGAGATCGTCGGAACAGCAACCGATCCGCGTGTTGGACTTGAGGAGATCATACGTGCGAAGGATGTGATAGACATCGTGCTAACAGATGTTGAGATGCCGCATATGTCGGGTTTTGAGGTGTGCTCTAAACTTCAGGCACACACTGTAAAACCCAAGGTTGTCTTTCTTACATATCACGTCAACCCTGAGATCAGGTATAAAGTAGAGCGATCAAAAGCCGAGGGCTTGATCTACAAGAACGCTTCAAGGGAAGAGCTGTTCCACCTTCTCAAACTCGTGCATGAAGGCGAGTTAGGTCGGGTTGTTACCAAGCTCACGTATTTTCCTTCGCCAACCGCACTGACTACAACTGAACTAAGAGTGCTGTACTATATAGGGTGTTGTCACTACACTACCAAACAGATTGCGGCTGAGATGTTTAGAAGTGAAGAGACCATCAACTCGCATCGCAAGAACATCATGAGCAAGCTTGATGTGCACAAGAACACAGAGCTTGTACATTATGCAGAAAATCTCGGCTTGTGCAAGAACCCTCCTGTCTGAATGCTGTCCACCTATCGATGAAATCCCCTATTAGGGTGATGTATCGAAAAGGGGCTTTCCGGATGTTCGTATCGAACATTCAGAAAGAGGACAATGTATACACGTCAAACAAACACTGCACTACTTGAGCAGGCCTTACCATCGCTGCTCTCTGTGGCGGACCATGTATCGGGCAGTAGGCTTGATGAGTTGACCAACGGTAGGGTTGACGACCTTACGCGCACCATCAGCACACATTTGTTACCCATCGTGGAAGAGATTCGTCTCGGCAATGCGTCGCTACGAACCGAGTTGCATTCCACAATGGGCAATGTAGTTCGAAGGGGGCAGATCCAATCTCGTATGATCACCCAGCCACAGGGGTATGCCGGTGATTATCTCACACTCGATTGGATATACCAGCAGCCGTATGAGGGAAGTAGACAGGACGATGTGTGGAATCGGTTCTGTTACCGGCAGCAGGCCTCGCGTGCTGTTCGCTCGCGTATCGACATCGTTCGCAGCCTTGTCTCAAGTGTGATCTCACGTGCCACGTCTCCAAAGCGATTCCTTGATGTGGCCTCCGGTCCAGGTCGTATAGAGCGTAAAGTGATCGACCAACTCGGCTCGCCTCACTCTGCTGTGCATTTCGATCTCGTGGACGCCGATGCCGACGCTATCGAGTATTCCCGTGCACTCCTCTCTGACGAAGTGCCACCTGGCTACACCTTCGAGTTCCATCACCGCAACGCATTTCGTTTTGAACCATCAGCCCCATACGATGCCATTTGGTGTTGCGGTCTCTTTGACTACTTGGACGAGCGCAGGGCAGTGCGCCTGCTCGCAAAGATGTATTCCTGGCTAGGCGAAGGGGGCACTATGCTCATCGGAAACTTCGCAAAGGAGTGCACAACACAATGGATCATGGAAGGCCTTTACGGCTGGTCCCTCATCTACAGAACCAATGACGAATGCGAACAACTCTGCTACCAAGCAGGCATCCCGTCTGGCTCTGTAACACTCGAACGAGACGAGACGGGGAGTGTTGTGCTGATAGGGGTAGAGAAGTGAGGTGAGGCAAAGGGGCAATAGCAGGACGCACGCAAGAACACAACATCAATAACATCAACATAATCAAGGCCATTCACATGCGTTTCGCCACGCTACTTGTCTTTCTCATCTGCATGGCATTGACAACCTCGTTGTCGCAGATCGACGTGTTCAAACCAGGTTCGACCTACGGTCTGACGATGTCATACATCAATGATCTAGGGTCAAGTATGTATCGATTTACTGGGTCGTTGAAATATGGTCCCGTGAGACTCCTGCCATGGAAACACCGCTTTGTGTACTGTCCGCAACACATGGCACCCACGGCATGTGATTGCGAAAACATCAATCCAGATTCAATAAACATACACAACCAGCGGTTTGCGGCTAAGCTGAACGCGTTGCCGAAAATCGTCGACAGTGTCTTTGTACGTTACCCGGTTAGTCTCACAACTTTTGCAGGATATTCATTCCTATACAACGCGCCGTCATCAAACCCACTGATCGCACAATCGATTAACGTAGGTGGCGTTCATGGTGGGATCGTTGTTACATTCAACACTTCTACCATTCTAGACTGCATTTTCAACGACACGTCTCGTGGTGCATGGATTGACAAAGGAGGTATTGAGTTTCGACCATACGTTGGTTTAGGTCTCACTTTCTTAACCGCAACGTCAATAAAGACCAAACTCGATCGGACTCAACTTCCAGGCGTTGCGGATACGACGTCTATGAGTGCCGTCTTGAACCTGCCGGGAACGGTAGGCGTAGATATCATGGCGGGTGCCGCTTTTACCCTTGACTCTCAGATATCGATCCTCCTAGGGCTTTCTCTGTCAACAATCAGCTTCACCAATGCAACTCTTTCAGATATTGATCCAGCTATCGATCGCCAAGCTCGGGAGGTGTTTGGCAATGGTGAATTGAGTTTGGTTTCGTTTGATTTCAGCAGAATGGGTCTGATGGCGGGCGTGAGCATCAACATCGATTAGAGATGGCGGAATTCAACGTGATTCTCATTGGATTGGGGCTGGAATCCAGACAGGAGAGTCGCTATACAACACCATCTTGCAGCGCAGAACCCTCCAGTCTCGGAAGTGAATTTCTGGAAGCCGGGTGGAGGGGGCTTTGCAGCCTTGGAACCGGGGTGCCCCTTTGTGTTTAAGCTGAAGTCGCCGGTGAACAAGATCGCAGGTGTTGGCTTCTTCCATTCATACACGCGCTTGCCGATGCGATTGGCATGGGAGACGTTCACGATACAGAACGGACGTGACACATGCGAGCAATTCAGTGGTGCGATCTCCAAGTACAACAAGCACCCCGCGACTGCTCTTACCGAAGTAGGATGTGTTATACGTCAACGGAAAGTTCTATTTCAAATGGGACGGTAAACGACTTTCCACGCTACCAAAAGACGAACACCTTTGGCCACATCGCGAGCGTCTCGAGTAGCACATGGGGAATGTGTATGAGAAGTAAGGGGCAGGAGCGCGCCAACCGTTCCCACCGTCTGTTGTTGGGTAAAGAGTCTGACCTATAGAAAAACGCGCATTGCAATCGAGAACTCGATTGCGTTCACCCGCAGACCATACGTTGTGCTAACGTCAGTCAGTCCGTAACGATAGCGCAACGAACTGACCACCTCTGCATCTTCACTGACTAGCCTGTATTCTACGCCGGCAAATGCTGTTGCAGTCCATTTGACAATGCCATCTATTGTGCCCCTTGACAATACAAGAGATCGGCCTTCATCAAAGTACTCACACTCAGGGCAAAAGGACGGATCAAACACTGCATTAGGAGGTTCAATCATATGGAGCGTTCGTAAGAGTTCTGACTCCATGATGTACCCAATTGATGCCCCAAGTGAAACGGATAACGGGGTTTTGCCAATGCCCAACAAGATTGCAGGTGCGACTTCAACAGTAGAGAAGCTTACCGAACCCCGCCATTCGCTATATGAATAAACAACCTCCCCATTTTCATCCAGAGACGGCAGGCTATCACCTTCCCCTATACAGTGCCGCCTGAGATGTAACATACTGCGTACGTACGTCAAGCGACCATGGCCACGCCTCGCTGCTCGAAAGGGGAATTCCCAAATCAATCCCAAGAACAAGACCTTCACCAGTCTGCAACTCATAGTCCGGACAATTACAATCACCCGGTTCAACACTGATCGGCGAGGAACTTTGAAACGTGTTGAATGTTGCTCCTGCGACAAACCCGATACCTACTCTTGCGGCAACGGCTGAAGTATCATGAACAACGCCATAGGCAAGGTTGGTTGCTGCAATGAGTGTAGCAAGAAAGAAGAGCGCAAAACATCTGATCATCTGATTGAGACGGTACATTATATAAGCCACAAATAAACTATGTGCTCCGGAATCAGAGCCGGATGAAAACAAAGGTAGGCAGAAGCCCCTTTGAGCCAACCCGTTGTTTGTTCGCTGACAAGTTGTGTATGTTAATTGTTCAGTGAATGGGGTTAGGTATGAACAGATCAATTCTGGCGCTTTGTTGCTGCCTTGTGCTCGCAGCGCCACAAAGTATTGCGCAACAGCCAGAGTGGCTTTTTCAGATACCAAAGTACGGTCGTCTGAAAGGGGGCACTGGGTACATGAGTGTTGATCGTACACGATCGACAGTCCTCTTCGACGGTGGTGCGTACGATACGTATGCTACGTCGGATGGTGGCCAAACATGGCGGACGATCTTCGACATTAAGATGTTCTTCATCGATGTAGCAACAGAGTGGACCATTGACTGGTCGGGCAAGTGGTACTTCGTTGGCAACGTCTACATGAAGATTCCCGTTAATCTGGTGTCGGAAGATGGCGGTAATACGATTCGGTACCTCGTCAAGGACACGAGTGATATTGGTCTCAACGGTCGCTATGAACTTCGAGCCAAGTACATCCAACCTAGCACCGTCATCTTTGATATCATGAATAGTAGCCACCCATTTGATGGCGCAAACATTTCCTGCGACGCTGGTGATACATGGAAAAACGTAAAGTGGCCATCAATTGTCTATAACTCGATGACGCTTGCGCCTACACGTCCGGGTTACTTCGGCATGGTGGACAGTGAGGGGATGACCATCGAGGTTGATGCTTGTACTGGCGAACAAACATCGACGCGGATCGACAGTAAATCTCAATGGGTGCAACTGCGGAACGGTACTGTGATTCAGATCGGCGATCGCGGTGGTGTATCGATCGGACCTCGCAGCACGCTTGCGTTTCGTACCGATACAGCATACAATGCGCCAGGTGATACGGTCTCTCGCAAGATCGTCTGTCAATACGTTGGTCTTGTCAACGACTCACTCGCGATTGTTGTTGGTCGATACGGTGAAGTATGGACGGTCGGACATGATGCTGTACTCAAGGCGCATTACCTGCCGAAACGCTACACAGCGTATCAGCAGGTTACGGCTGTTGGTTCGCTCGGCGATCGACTACTCGTGAAGACCTATATCCCCGAGGGCAATGCTGCTACGGGCACTGTCTATACAATGATCAACACTGTAACCGGAGCGACCACCATCCATGAGCGTCCCGCCAGTGTGGAATATTTCTCATTTATCGCTTCTCTTGATCGGTACCAGATTGTACCTGTGAGTGATAGTGTATGGTACGGCGGGTTTCAATCCGGCGAGCTGCTCATGACCACCAATGCTGGCAGCACATGGAAGCTCGTGTCGAATATTAATCCCGATCCGCAATGGGGTGAGGGCTACATAAGTGTATCGCGCCTCTATCCGCGAGGCGATGGATCGATGGCATTGTTGAGTGAACACGGACGTGTAATGCTGAATGAGCCCGGCATGAACTCGTGGGACATTGTTGTGTCGGGTCCGTTCCTGCACAAGATCAAGCTTTCATCAAATACAACGCAACAGATCACACGAGGGTCACTCCTGTTCGGACCAGACGCCTATCGTCAGTATCGACATCGCTACGGTCCATCACAACTCTACTTTGCCCATCCCGATACAATGTGGGTCACCGGTGACGTGGTGACGCGATACGCATCGAATGGCTCGTTTATCGATACGGTGCTCCCTCGCAAGTCGCGTTTCATCAAGCAGCTGTCGCCTAGGATCATTGTATCAGCCATGGATTCTGTGTACTTCTCGTTCAATCAGGGCAAGGAGTGGGTTTACGTAAGCAACACGATGCCCGTGCTCGTACAGGGGAACGATACTACACGCGCAGCTATTGGTGACATGATTGTAGCTAATGACGGGGCCATCATCGCCGGGTTGCGCGGAATGCGCATCTATGATCTCGACAGTGGTAACCAACACGTTCCCCGAGATACCACACCGGGTGGACTCGTCATCAGTACGAACGATGGCAATACGTGGGAGCGCATTCCAAGCGCCATCGACACATCGCTGTACATCTCGTCGCTGTACAAGACTCCTACGGGCACATTACTCTGTCTTGCTGCCGAAGTCAACATCGATCCGTGGTACATCGAAGATTTCAGTGGTGAGTACCGCCGTCGTACAAGCCTTTCTCTCAACTGGGATAACCGAGATTATCAACTCGACCAATCATACATCTACCGATCGACCGATAATGGTCGCACGTGGACTCGAGTCTTCATCTTTCCCGACCGTCAGGCCTTGGGTGACACAGAGATCCGCTTTATCGAAATGCCCGACGGACGTGTGATGGCACTCCATCCCGACTTCGGTGTTGCGATCAGCGCAGATGACGGCAAGCGATGGGCAGTAGGCGATCCACTCAACATTGGCAATCCCGAGATCAACGACATCGTGTTCACATCTGATGGCTATGCACACCTTGCTACGTCTGAAGGCTATGCACGCATGCGCACGAACGACATCGTCAGCGTCCGCGACGGTCACGGCCGTCCGACGGATTCCGATCTTACTGTGTCGCTCTCGCGTGATGGTCGGTTGAACGTCTCATCGACGCGCGACATTTCGGCGCTGAACGTGTACGGGATCGATGGCTGCTTGATCACACAAACGCGGGGTGTTGCGCCGCAGCTCACTGCTGATCTCTCCTCGGCACCAACCGGAGCCTACGCCATTGAAGCACTGATCGATGGAGTGCCCGTACGCCGTATGGTGGCGTGGGTGAGGTGACGCACCCGGCACGCACCCGGCACCCTTGGTGCCGGGCACCAATGAATTGTAGCTATTCCGATTCCCATGAATAATGCCGATATCCACGCTTCTCGTACGCAGCAATGCCAAAGTGTCCACGACGTGCAGTGGCACCATAGATCGGCGCACGCAGGTGCAGCGTATCGATGATGGCACCGGGCGTTAATAGCGCTGCCGATACATCGGGCAAGCCGTATTCGATGCCGGTAGTGGGGTCGTAGACACGGTAGGAGACGGGTTCGGCCTGACCTATGGCATAGGCGAGCTGCACCTGGATGCTCTGCGCTGATGGCTGTTGCGACAACGCTCGCAGCGCAAGCCACCGAGCCATGTATGCGGCGCTACGATCTACCTTGCTGGGGTCCTTGCCGGAAAAGGCACCGCCGCCGATCGGACAGTCGGCACCGTACTGGTCCACCACGATCTTGCGACCGGTAAGTCCGCAGTCTGATACCGGACCACCCACATTCCACGAGCCCGCAGGGTTGATGTGGTAGACGGTCTTGGCTGAAAACATCTGCGCAATGTTGTGCGGCATCGCAGCCAGCACACGCGGCAAGATGGCGTCGGAGAACATCTCGCGCACACCGTGCAACGTCAACGAAGGAAGATGACACATCGATAGCACAACCGCCTGCACGGATGTTGCCACGCCACCGGAGTACAACAGCGATACCTGACTCTTCATATCGGGCTGCAACGCATACCGCACGCCCATACCACCGTATGCCTCTTCGATGAACAGTTTTGCCAGATAGATGGCAAGGGGCATGCGCGTTGGTGTGTCGCGCGTTGCATATCCAAACATGATGCCTTGGTCACCAGCTGTAACAAGAGCCCCCTGCCCAACAGCCGTATTGATCTCGGGTGCCTGCTGCGAAATGTTGAAGAGAATGGAGCACGTATTGCCATTGAAGTGCACGTCGTTGGAATTGTAGCCCACACCGCAGATCGTAGTCCGCAGGAGTGAGCGTAACTCGTCTTCCGATACATGGGCTGTGGACGTGATCTCGCCGGCCACATAGACGGTATCGCCTTTTACCATGGTTTCGCAGGCCACGCGTGCATCGGGATCCAACGCGAGGTAATGATCCAACACGGCATCGGATAGTTGGTCTGCGAGTTTGTCGGGATGGCCGGCAGAGACATATTCACTCGACCAAAGATATTCGCCCTGTTGTTGTAGGGGGCTTTGTTGTTGTGTGTTCATGAGAGTAGGGAAAGTTGTGTTGAAGATCTAGCGATGTCCGGCGGAAATAGTTGGGATCGGTGGCTGCCCACTGCGTTCTTCGCTCCAGCGCTGTTGTGCAAGATCGAAGGTGTAGTAGGCGTCGTACGTGATGCGATAGTGAAAGAGTAGAGGTGGACCAAAGCCATAGTGTAGCCGGCTCCACGTAGGAGCATCGTTCGGTAGCTGCTCGATGAGCAACGTCAGCGCTTGCAGTCGTTGTTCGATCGGAACCATATCGAGCACCCCTTGCGGAATAGCGACACGCTTGAAATGGTTCATACCTGCCCAGTACAGCGTAAGCAGCGTACAGTCTGGCCTACCCGGTCGATGTTCCACCCAAAGGTGAGGCGAGAACCTATTTCGTCGGAGTAGCTCGGCGCGTTCTTCGCACGCAGCATTTGCAGCGCGAGCCTCATCGATCGTGACGGCCACGGCAGCATCTAGGTCGGCCGGTACAAAGAGCGGACTTCGTCGCATTCGCTCCAGCAGATCTGCGTCGAAGAACTCACCTGCGCACAGCGCATCGAGTCGACGGAGAGCCTTATTGATATTGCCCAGTCCAAGGGCAGTGGGAAGTTGTCCGCGACGGACATCATGGCGAGCGCACTGCTGCGCCACGTATGCAGATAGATTCATACGAGACCTCATCGTTTGCGGCAGTGCCACCGGATCGAACCGGTTGGTGGTCTTCGTAGGGCCGCATCCCTCAGACCGTCGTGATGAGAATGACTGAATGCCAGTAAACGAGAAAGAAGAGACTACATTGTAAAGCTCGTACTTGGTGCCCGGCACCAAGGGTGCCGGGAGCGACAGGGTCGCGTGACTCCCCTCTCGGGCGACACATTACGTCGCCCAGATCTTCATGTTCGTGTTCCATATCATATTCATGAAGGGGCAAAAGCATGACAACCATTCCAGCATGGGCCGGTGAGCACGTACAGCGTGTATTGCGAACAGGGGAGACAATGAGGTACGTGGGATCCGGGAGGCTTGATGCAGTACCCCCTAGCGGCATCTTGGCCATGATCTATTGGGTCACGTACATCACAGCCAATTACCTCGCCATCTTCATCACCGCCTTCTTCCGCAACCGTGCTGTGATCGTCATCACCGATCAGCGCGTGATCATCGTTAGTGAGCGGTCGTGGAAGTTCCCGTTCTGGGTGATCACCTATTCGCAGCGACTCATTACCGAAACCATCGCCGTGGCCGACATCACAAGCCTGAGCACCGTCAGCGCAAAGTTCCTTTGGATCCTAAGCGCCAACGGCCTCCAACTCGAATGCGAATCCGGCAGCACCCGCATCATCAACGGTCTTAACGTCGCCGCACTCGAAGAAGCCAGAGCCTACGTACGCGGCTGACATAATACGCCCCATGATCCCGCCCCCTCACTCGGAACATCAGCTAGCTCGACTGATGCACAGAGGGGGCGGAGATCGTGGTAGGGGGTGTGGGGGTGCTAGTTGAAGACATGACAAATGTCATTTATGTCGTCAGGTCTTCTCCGCATGTTCGTACCAACAACGTATCACGTAAAAGGGGACACATCATGGCAACGCGTAAGATCCCAAACACCGACAAGCTACCTGCGATCAGCGTGCGGCAGCCATATACGAGCATGATCATGTTTATGCTGAAGGATATTGAGTTTCGGAGCTGGAACTCAAAGTATCGTGGACCAATGTTGATCCACGCCTCAAACTCATTGCCGGCCGATCACATTGCCCGTGTAGAATATGATATCGGCTGTTCGCAAGGAAATCTTGAAATGTACTTCAAGGGGTGCTACGTGGGAATCGCAGATATCATTGATGTTATTGTCTATAATGAAGAAGACAAAGAGCTGGAGCTGAAACGGGAGTTTGCATTTCTCATCGGCAACGTTGTGCCCTTCGAGGATGTGATACCAGGAAAGGGCGCTGCCAATCTCTTCTACCCAACGGATGAAGACTGGAAGAAGCTCAAGCCAACCGTTGATAAGGCGCTCGCCACGCTTAAGAAGATGAACGAAGAGAATGCCGAGGTCTAAAGGGATCCAACGCTGAGCTGTGTTTGATCGTTCCCGGCAACGAGGGTGCCGGGAGACCATGGTTGAAGTGAGAGAGAACGTGTAGATTGCCCCGGACACCCTTGCACCTGGAAGGGATCTGAGCGAGTGACGATAGAATCGAGCAAACTTCACTGTACACTCAACGAAGAGAGCAAGAGACAGACAAATGTATACACCTAAGTACGGCGTTACTCAGCAACCGATCTCTGTCATGATGGGGTGGATTGAGTCGAAGACCATCCTGATACCGGAGATTCAGAGACCATTTGTTTGGTCTCCATCCAAGGTCCGCGATCTCATGGACTCGTTGTACCGTGGTTTTCCTGTTGGGTACATCATTACGTGGCTGAATCCGAGTATTAAAGGGAAAGACGGGGCTACTGCCCTGGGTAAGCAGATCATCATTGACGGACAGCAAAGACTTACAGCGCTCACGGCGGCGTTAGCTGGTAAGCCTGTATTGAACGACAGCTATAAGAGAGTGCGGATCAAGATCGCCTTTCATCCAATGGAGGAGAAGTTTGAGACCCTTAACCCCGCCATAGAGAGGAATAGTCTTTGGATCAACGACATCTCTGAGGTCATGGCTCCCGGATTTAACGCATTGGAGTTCTTAGAGAATTACTGCTTGAAGAACCCCGACCTTGATCGCAACGTGGTGTTTCAACGGATCAATGGAGTGCAGCAGATCGCTCAACGGCCGATCGGTATCATCGAACTCGCTCCTGATCTGGACATTCAGACCGTAACGGAGATCTTTATCCGTATCAACTCACAAGGAGTTACGCTAAGTCAGGCTGACTTTGCGATGTCGAAGATCGCAGCAAGTGAAGAGTATGGCGGACCAATGCTCCGTAAGTGCGTGGACTACTTTGCCCGGCTCGCGGCGGCACCAGAGTTTCTTCCGCATTTGCAGGAGAACGACGGTGATTTTGTTGGGTCAGAGTACTTCCAGCGAATCAAGTGGATGGGAAAAGAGAACGACGATCTCTACGATCCGGATTATGCAGATGTACTTCGAGTAGCGTTCTGGTCTGAATTCGGTCGTGGGCGCCTTGTTGACCTAGTCAGTCTCTTGTCAGGCCGCAACTTTGAGACTCGCTCATATGAGTCGGCGATCGCAGAGGCATCCTTTGCAAAACTCAAAGAGGGAGTGTACAATGTTGTCAATGAGCACCAGTACAAGTCCCTGTTGCATATACTAACACAGGCAGGTTTTGTCAGCAGGTCGCTGATCAGATCGCAGAACGCTGTGAATATGTGTTATGCGATCTACCTGATCCTGCGAAAGAGGGGGCTTGCGAACGCTGATATACAGTACATCGTTCGAAGATGGTTTGTGATGAGTTTGTTGACCTCTCGATATGGTGGCTCAACTGAGACGCAAGTAGACTACGACATCACACGGCTCGAGGCTGCATCAAGTCCACGCGAATGGCTTCGGGAGGTGGAAGCAGCAGAACTCTCTGATGTCTTCTGGGACGTCTCCGTTGTTCAAAACCTGGATACTGCAAGTGTGAACTCGCCGGTCTTCAGCGTCTATCTCGCAGCTCAGGTTGCAATGAAGGCACGCGGATTCTTGTCCAGCCACTCCCATGCCCATGATCTCGTGAGAATCGGAAGCGATAAGCACCATCTCTTCCCGAAGGATCGATTGAAGAAGGCCGGTCATGGCAGAGGAGATTATAATCAGGTGGCCAATCTCGTTATCGCGGATACCACGATCAATATTCAGATCGGCAACAAGGAACCTGCTGACTACATGAAGATCGTCCGAGCCGAGATCGAGAAACCAGACGAACGCGAGATCACAACCCTACATAGCGAATCAGACCTCAAGTCGAATTTGGAGGAGCATGACATCCCTGCATCCTTCGTTGAGATGAGAACGTCAGACTACCAAGACTTCCTCGTCGCAAGAAGAGCGCTCATGGCTCAAAGGTTGAAGAAGTACTATCGAGAAGTGTTGTAGTCCGACTGAACGAAGAATGCCAATTGCCACCACTTAGAAGATGTCTATGAATGTACTCACTACTAACGTCGTCGACTTGCAAGGGCGCGACCTTGTAGAGACCGTTGTGACAGACCTACGTGATCACGTGATTGGGAAGGAGCGAGAATTCTTCGGTGCAGATATCAGCGTTGCACTATTGGAGAGACTGAGCGCTGACACTGAAAAGTTCTACCGCGTCTTGCATGCTGCTCTTTACGTCTGGAGCGAATTAGATGCGAAATCTGTCGAACTCGTTATTAACCTTGCCGCAGAATGCCATAGTGTGCTTCTAGAGATTGATTCTCTGGACGAAACAGAGAGATACTCTAGCAAATTCGTCAACGCAGTCGGAGATAGGTATGTGCGGATACGGGAAAGATTCTACAAGCCGAGCATCTCGATCATTGGCAGCGTTCGCTACATGCAGAGTGCCGGACTATATGATGAAACGGCAGAGGCAACACAAAAACGACTTGATGAGACATTCGAGGCATTTCGAAAGAAAGCAGAGATACATACAGATGAGCAGATGTCAAAACTACGTATTGCGCTGCAAGCTGAAGTCTCGAATAATGTCTCGCAAAAGACAATTGAGGAGATTGCTGGCGCATTGAAATGGATGCGAATCAAGGCAGCATTGTCAGCAGCCTTGGCAATGTTTGTCGCTGGTGGTGCAGTTGCGTTTGTGTTATACAATCACGACTCAGAAGTTAGTGGAAGCTACCAGATAGCATCGAGCATCGTTCGTCGGATTACCATCGTTACCATCGGCCTGCTCGCTGTTGGGGTCTTAATCCGGCTCTTCCGCTCGTATGTATCTTCAATTGAGGGCTTGCAGCATAAGAAGCGTCTTCTTAAGTCATTCCAGGAACTTCTGGTGATGGGTGGACCAGAAAACTCGCAGCATGTTTTTGCCCAGTTGATCGCCATCCTTGTGAAGCACGACTTTACCCTACAAACGGGAGAGAAGGCAGAAGATCACGAGTCCAGTATTATTGCAGGACTGGTGGCAGCAGTGCAGAAATCTGCCATCAAGACCTAGGTGTTGAGGTTGATATTCTATCGTTAGTTTCATAGGCTTGTTCACCACCATCGATCCCACCTCCCATGTCAAAGAAGAAAACCT
This sequence comes from Ignavibacteria bacterium, assembly GCA_016707005.1. Taxonomy (NCBI): domain Bacteria; kingdom Pseudomonadati; phylum Ignavibacteriota; class Ignavibacteria; species Ignavibacteria bacterium. Next base: position 216,233 of record JADJIQ010000005.1, on the reverse strand, counting down.
CCATCCTTACAGAAGACTGGCAGACCAAGGTGGTCTCGTATCGACATCCTGAGCAGAAGAGGAAGAATATTCCGGAAGTAGGGTTGGTAACGCCGGAGTCGGATCCGGTGTCGCCAAAGACAACGTGGGCGTATGATCCGCATATCGACCCAGCCCTGCAGTTCGATAGCACACGTTCCAAGGTTGAAAAGGTCATTGACGATGCTCTTGCTTCGGGTGATGCGGAGACGATGCGAGAGGCTCTGGCAACATTAAAGCGCATGCAGGAGCCGTATCTCAACTGGACGGGTAAAGCAGAACGTACGTCGTTTGAGATCGACACAGTGTCCTTGCATGTGCATGAACGGATCGACCCGGCAAGTATCCTCTCTGCCCTTCAGAAGCAGGTGAGGGGGGCAAAGAACTTGCAAGACCTGACACAGATGGGTCTGTTCAGCGCACCGTTCGAAGAGCTTCCACTGCGAGATGCTATCAGCTTCTATAAACACGATAGGGGATGGAGTAACCGACTCATTGCGGGTGATTCCCTACTTGTGATGAATTCGCTGCTGCAAAAGGAGAGCATGGCTGGACAGGTACAGATGATCTATATCGATCCACCGTACGGGATTAGATACGGGAGTAATTTTCAACCATTTGTAAACCAAAGAGAAGTTAGCCCAGCAGACAAAGATTCGGACCTCAGCAGTGAACCGGAAATGATACGCGCTTTCCGTGATACATGGGAGTTAGGAATTCACTCGTATCTAACATACCTGCGAGACAGACTCCTCCTGGCGCGAGATTTAATGCATGATTCGGGTTCAATATTTGTTCAGATATCCGAAACGAATGAACATCTAATCCGATGCATGTTAGATGAGATCTTTGGGAAAGAACAGTTCGTAAGTATGATAACTTTCGTAAAGACGAGCAGTCAGCGATCTACAGATCTTCATAGAGTGTGTGACTATTTGCTGTGGTATTGTAAATCACGATCTATAAGACACTATCAGCAGATCTTCCGCGGTCGCCAAGATAGTGATAGCGAGCAAAGTAGTGTGGCATCGACTGACCTAACGTCTATCAACCCTGGATACAAGTATGAAATTCAATACCACGGGTCAAACTATAAGCTAGGAAGACGATATTGGACTATTGATAGAGAAAAGATTCAGCGTCTCGAGAGGCAAAGCAGGCTCATTGCGGCGTCAAACACATTGAGGTATGAGAGGAGATCCATTGATTTCCCTGCGATGCCACTCTCAAATGTTTGGACAGATACAACCGTCAGTGGTGCGGAAGGAAAAGTATACGTTGTACAGACCAGTTCTAAAGTGATTGAACGTTGTCTTTTGCTCTCAACTAAGCCTGGCGACATCGTCCTCGACATCACATGTGGCGCGGGCACAACAGCTACGGCCGCAGAAAAGTGGGGACGCCGCTGGATCACATGTGATACATCGCGTGTAGCGATCACACTCGCTAAACAGCGGCTCATGACGGCTTCGTTTGACTACTATGAGCTGCGCTATCCGAATGAAGGTCTCAAAGGCGGATTCATCTATGATACCGTGCCGCATGTGACTCTCAAGAGCATCGCGAACAATCCGGAAATCGACGTTATCTATGATGATATGCATCCGAAGATCGAGAGTGCTCTTGCCGAACTCAACGCAATGCTGCAGAAACACGCAAAGAACCTGAACTTCACCGTCACCGAAGGCGTGCGGAAGAAGAAGACTATCGTGCTAGGACCGAAGGAGTCCTTGTTTGAATGGGAAGTGCCGTTCAATCTACCAACAGATTGGCCTGCGCTGTGCAAAGCCCCCTTTGAACAATTCCATGCAGCACGAATTGTAATGCAGAAGAAGATGGATGCGAGCATTGCAGCTCATGCAGATCAGGAAGTACTATACGACAAGCCAAAGGTTTCCAAGAATAAGCTGCGCATCACCGGACCGTTCACGGTGGAGGCTGTTCCGTTTCCATCGGTGATCAATATCGACGATGCGGAGCCCCCTTCAGAACCGGATGTATCGGTGGCGAGATCGGGCGAGACATCGAGACAGAATAGATGGCGCGATGAGTTGCTCAAGACAGGGGTGCGGGGGAAGGGTGGACAGAAGATCGAGTTCTCGTCGATGGAAACACTGCCCGACCTGCGATACATCCATGCCATTGCCACGATGAAGGACACCGCCGATCGAGTGCTTGTGAGTTTTGGTCCCGACCATGCAGCTTTAGAACAACGTCAGGTAGAGCTTGCTATTCACGAATGTGGTATGATCAAGCCAGCAGCCAAGTTCATCCTCTTCTGTGCATTCACCTTCGACCCCGAAGCCGCCAAGGATATCGATGAAATGAGATATCCTGGAGTGACGCTCCTAAAGGCGCAGATGAACACCGACTTGTTGACGGAGGATCTCAAGAAGGCAGGGAAGAGCAACCAGAGCTTCTGGCTAATGGGTCAGCCCGATGTTGAGCTGCGTCAACGTTCCGACGGCACGTATGAAGTAGAGGTGCACGGCTTTGATTACTTCGATGTAGCCACCGGCGAGCTCAAGAGCGGTGGAAAGAAGAACATTGCTGTGTGGATGTTGGACACTGATTACGACAATCGATCGCTCTTCCCACGTCAGGTCTTCTTCCCCATGGCCGGCGAAAAAGACGGCTGGAACCGCCTCAAGAAAACCATTCGCGCAGAACTCGACGAATCCCGTATCGATGCATTCCACGGCACCGTCTCGCTACCCTTTGAAAAAGGGGAGTTCGGAACTATCGCTGTGAAGATCGTTGATGATCGGGGTATCGAGAGTTTGAAGATCATGAAGGTAGGGTGAGGGAAGCGTATGAGCAAGCAGTTGGCACTCTTTGATCGACTTCTTCTGCGTGAAGATTCCAAGCTGGAGTTCAAGTCTGGCAGAGGAGGTCTCCCCAGTACGTTGTGGGAGAGCTATTCGGCATTTGCAAACACTGATGGAGGTACGATTGCCCTCGGTGTTGCACAGAAGAGCGATGGAACACTAGAAATTCATGGATTAGATGATCCAGAAAAGACCCGTCAGGACATTTTCAATGCAATACATGGTGGATTAGTCGCAAGGCCCAACTTGCTTAGCAATTCGTCTTTTGAAGTCCTTGAGCTGAATGGTAAGCGAATTCTCGTAGTTGATGTTCCCCGCGCAACACGAGATCAGCGGCCCGTCTATCTGGGCAGCGATCCATTTGTTGGAACTTTTAGGCGGCAGGGAGAGGGCGACTACCGATGTGATCCGGACGAAGTACGACGAATGTTTGCCGATCACAGTGATGCCCCAGGTGACGGGCAAGTTTTGGAAAAGTTCACGCTCTCCGATCTGTCTCCTGAATCTATTCGGCAATACCGACAGATTTTTCAGAATAGTCAACCTTCTCATCAGTATCACTCGCTTGGTAATGAGGAGTTTTTGCGTCGGATTGGTGCCGTTGGAGTTGATCGGACGTCAAATAAGTCTGGCGTTACAATTGCGGGTCTGTTAATGTTTGGAAGTGAAATGGCCCTCTACGATCCGCGTGCGATATCGGGATATCATGTTGACTACCAGGAACATTTGTCCAATGATCAAACGGAGCGTTGGACGCATCGTGTTACAGACGACGGAAATTGGGATCACAATCTGTTTAATTTCTTTACGAGAGTCAGAGACAGATTGTACGGTCATCTCGAACAACCGTATCAAATCGACGAATATGGGGTGCGCACGCAAGAGACAGATGTTCATCTGGCGTTGAAGGAAGCACTTGTGAATTCACTAATCCATGCTGATCATTTTGGCAAGGGAGGAGTCGTGATTCACAAGCACCGAGACAGGTATGTATTTTCAAATCCAGGCTCGTTGCTCGTGTCTTTCGAGCAATTCAGATCGGGTGGTGTTAGTGAATGTCGCAACAAGACATTGCAGCGAATGTTTGCTTTTCTTGGAGTTGGTGACAAGGCAGGTTCTGGAGTTGAAAGAATTCGTCTAAGCTGGCATAATGCTCGCTGGGCATCTCCAGTTGTTAGGGAACAACTAAATCCAGACAGAGTTGTGCTCGAGCTGCCAACGGTCTCCACGTTTCCAGACCAAGTTGTAAAGAGGCTCGAAGAAGTATTTGGAACTGAGGTGGTCAAGAACCTTTCTGGGGATGAAATGGCTACGCTCGTTGCTTCAGAACAAAAGGGCAGAATTCGGAATGGTGACCTGCAAGGTATGCTCACTTTGCATCGCACAGACATTACCGCTCTTCTCAATGGGATGATTGAAAAGGGTTTGTTGGAGCGACAAGGAGAGCGAAGAGGAGCTACTTACGCCGTTGCGAGCTCCCCTCCTAAGGACCCGAGCTCCCCTCCTAAGGACCCGAGCTCCCCTCCTAAGGACCCGAGCTCCCCTCCTAAGGATCCGAGCCCCCCTCCTATGGTTCCGAGCTCCCCGCACAAGGATCCGAACTCCCCGCATAAGGATCCGAACTCCCCGCATAAGGATCCGAACTCCCCGCATGAGGATCCGAACTCCCTGCATAAGGATCCGAACTCCCTGCATAAGGATCCGAACTCCCCGCAAAGTGATGTGGCTAGACGCACAAAGGAAGTTTCGAAGAAGATGGTAGTCGACTTCTGCACAAGTGACTTCCGGACGCTGCAGGAGATTGCGGTCCACCTTTCACGCGAGGAAAAGTATGTTCGAGACAGAATACTTCGCGATCTGATCAACGAAGGTGCTTTGCAGCTGAAGTTTCCTAATAGGCCTACCGATCCGCGACAAGCATACAGGAAGACGAGTGAAACCTAAATCCTTGATCATTAACTCGCCGTACTCCGTCCCCACACGACATTGGGTTGACGATGGTGTACGATTCAACCTCGTTGAGGGTAGACGGCCTGCGAGTTATGAGATCTTTGACCCAGTTAAGGGAACCCGGCGGTCAGAAGAGCTTGTACTTGTGAATCAGATCCGTGAGCGGGTGGATGAATGGAGAGCGCAAGGGTATCCGAACGTGACAACGGTGACGCGGGAGTTGCTGGAGCACTGGAATGATCGTTCACATCGACTTTACCCGTTCTACTATTGCCAGCTCGAAGCGGTTGAAACTCTGATATGGTGGGTGGAAGGTCCAGCAAATGCCAAACAAGGGATCAACATCCCAGGTGATGGCGGACCGTTCGATCGCATCTGTAATAAGATGGCCACGGGGTCGGGCAAGACCACACTCATGGGCATGATCATCACCTGGCAAGCGCTCAATGCCATGATGTTCCCGCGCGAAACGAAGAGGTTCTCCAAGGCCATCTTCATCGTTGCGCCTGGGATCACCGTGCGTGACCGACTTCAAGTTCTTATGCCCGGCGATGAACGGAACGTTTACGATGAGTTCGTTCTTTGTCCTACTGCAGCCATGCGTCAGAAACTCAACGGCGCTGTGATCCTCAATGAGAATTGGCATTCATTGATGCCACTCAAACAGTCTGAGAGATCCGTTGTTAAGAAGGGGCAGGAGAGTGATAAGGCATTTGTACGGCGAGTGCTTGGCCCCCTTGCAGCTCATAAGGACATCATTGTCATCAACGATGAGGCGCACCATGCATACCGGTTTGCGCAGGATGACAAGTCGATGAAGAAGGCAGCATCGGAGGCGGGGATCGATGTGGAAGAATCAACGAAGTGGATTGAAGGACTCGACCGTATCCACGGTCAACTCCGTATCAATCGTTGTTTCGATCTCACAGCCACGCCATTCGTTCCGTCGGGCAAGAAGGCCCAAGACCAGGCGCTCTTCTCATGGATCGTGTCTGACTTTGGTTTGAATGATGCCATCGAGGCCGGACTTGTGAAGACCCCACGCGTTGTCGTGCGTGATGGTGTGATCCCCGATACGAAGACCCTAAAACCCAAGCTCTATCATCTCTATCGAGAGCCTGAGGTTGGCGAAGACCTCAACCGTAGAGGAGCACTCCCACACGAGGCATTGCCGTTGTTGGTGCAGCAGGCCTATGCCCTGCTTGCACATGATTGGCGAGAGGCAAAGAAGGCGTGGAAGAGTGCCGGACAGAATGTGCCGCCGGTGATGCTTACGGTGTGCAATCGCACAGAGACCGCAGCTCGCATCGAGCACTATCTGAATTCAGGAGATGCACTCATTCCTGAACTCACATCGCCGCATCAAACGTTGCGTGTAGATAGCAGGGTACTTGAAAAGGCCGAGATCGGTGAATCGGCTTCGACTGACAAAGACTACGAACAGCGACTCAAGAATATCATTGAGGCAACGGACATTCCTATCGATGCTAAGGAGCGACTCCTTGGAATGAAGAAGGAAGAGTTGTTGCGTGAACTCGTGGATACAGTTGGACGTCAGCGCAAGGCTGGGCAAGACCTACAAAGTGTTATCTCCGTAGCAATGCTGAGTGAGGGATGGGATGCAAAGAACGTAACCCACATCATGGGTCTGCGAGCTTTCTCCAGTCAGCTCCTGTGCGAACAAGTGATCGGCAGAGGTTTGCGTCGTGTGTCATACGAGATCGACGAAGAAACCGGATTCTTTAAGCCAGAATACGTTAACGTGTTCGGTGTACCACTCACCATTTTTGAGCGAGAGAGTGAAGGGGGCGATGCACCACCGCCACCCAAGGAATCGCACCAGATAGAGTCGCTCAACGACCGCGCAGAATTCGAGATCGTTTGGCCGAACGTTTTACGTGTGGAGCACGTGGTACGTCCGGAACTTGTTGTGATGTGGGATGATGTAGAGCCCCTTATCATCGATCCATCAAAGGTGGTTGTGCGGGCAGAGCTTGCACCTGCCCTTGGAGGTGCTGAGGACTTCTCGCGAGTGACCAGTGTAGATCTTGCGAGGATTCCGGATGACTTCCGGTTCCAGACACTCGTTTTCAAGGCAGCCAAGAAGGCTTGGCTTGAGATGGACGGAGTATTTGCTGGTCGGCCAGAGTACCTTTTGATTCAGCTTGTGCGATTAGCCGAACAATTCCTTACCAGCGAGAAGGTACGAGTGTTAGGTCCCGCAGGTGAGGACCCCGTGCGACGTCGCATCCTCATTGGACAAAGCATGGACCGCGTGGTGCAGCATCTTGTTCGGTACATCAACGCGCAGAATGTTGAGACACTTGAGTGTGTGTTTGACGATCAGAATCCGCGCGGATCAACGGCGAACATGCGTACATGGTGGACCACACGTCCAACGCGAAAGACTGAGAAGTGTCACGCAAACAAAGTTGTCACCGACGGCGCTTGGGAATCCTTCGTCGCCAACCACCTCGACGTATCACCCAACGTAAACGCCTGGATCAAGAACGACCATCTCAACTTCCACATCACCTATCTCTGGAATGGGTCGCGCAGAAGGTACATCCCAGACTTCCTTGTCCGTCTCTCTTCCGGCGAAACCCTTATCATGGAAATCAAGGGCGAACCAACCGACGAAAGCAAGGCCAAGAAAGCTGCCCTCGATCTCTGGGTACAGGCCGTGAATTCCGCCGGTGGCTGGGGAACGTGGAGATCCGTGGAGGTTCGAGACATGGCAGAGGTTGAAAGGGTGGTGTAAGTTTCTCGCTAATTGGAGTTAGTAATGAACATTCTCGATTGGATGGATCGTATTTGGACCCTGAGGCCCAGAGTATTGGTGATCATGATAGTGGTGTTTGTACTCATTCTTACAATCTCAATTGGATTGCCAGGTATCGTTAAAGAGGAGTGGACTAAATGGGACTCATATGGCTCTTGGTTATCCGGAGTTGGCGCAATACTCCTTCAGTCGATAACTCTCGTACTTGTTGTTGCTGTTTCAGTTGCCCAGTTACGTACAAGCCAAAGACAGCTAAGACTCGAGCACTTTTTTGAGATGCTGAGAAGATATGATGATGCCGTGGACCGTATAAGCTATATCACACCCAACATTAACCCTCCCAAGACACTTGTCGGACGAAGTGTCTTTGAATATCTATATGGGTATGTAATTACTAGTGCCCACGATGCAGAAAAGAAAGTTGACTGGTCTATGATTCACTGCAATTGCATGAATGTTGAACGATCCTATGGAGAATGGTCCCGAGCCATTAACACATTAATTAGTTATGCAGGAGATCAGTCTTATCAAGAACAGAGACAGTATGCCAAGATTCTTCGCGGCTACCTTTCACCTTTTGAGGCGCTCTTTCTAGGAGTCGAACTTGCTGCGCGTTCCGAGAAAGGGTCATACACAGCCGCGTTTGCCTATCAGCACCAGTTATTCAAGTATTCGAGTACTGTATTTGCTGCCAACGACCCAACTTGGACGGCAACAGCTGTGCGGTTGAAGTATCATCACACGAAAGAGAGAACGAGACGTTCTTCAAAGGCCGGCGTCTGGCCCAACAAGGTTGATGATTCCGACGGAGATGATTAGTTGTCGTTGGGCAAGGAACCAAGATAGCTTCATCTCAATGCTTCGTGATCACACCGTCATTGTCAGGTCGCTCCAGACATTACATTGGGAACATTGTATGAGCAGTCACAGGCAATACAAGTTGATACGATGAGTGCCGCCTGATTACTTTCGTTGAAAGGGAGACCGCATGATCGTCTATCTCGAAACAACAAAAACCTTCCTCGAAGACGTTTTCACAAACCGCATTGATGAGATCATCAAGGCGGCTGTGAAGGCTAAGATCGGTATCAATGTAAGCCGAAGTGAGTTGTTGTCATGGAAGAACTCGCTGGAGTGTATGCAACGTGTGATGGCTGATAGTAAGCTCCCTTCTAATGCCGGTATAGCTATCGAATACTCGATTCCTAATACAAGCAAAAGGATCGACTTCATTGTAAGCGGCTACAACTCAGCTAATGAGCGCACGATCGTGATCGTAGAGCTCAAGCAGTGGAGTGAGGTGCAAGGGACAGCTAAGGATGCAATCGTTTCCACCTATCTCGGCGGAGCGGAACGTGAGGTAGCCCACCCATCGTATCAGGCATGGTCCTACGCAGCACTGCTTGAGGATTACAATGAGGCTGTTCGTAGAGAGCCCATCAGTCTGAAGCCTTGTGCCTATCTACACAATTGTGATCGGCCGGAAGTCATCCTCTCAAAACACTACAAGCCATATATCGACGATGCGCCGGCATTTCTACGCGATGATGCGCAGAAACTCAGAGACTTCATTAGGAAGCACGTCAGGAAGGGCGATAGTGGGGAGGCGTTATATGTGCTTTCCAAAGGAAAGATCGTCCCGTCTAAGGGGCTCGTGGACCATTTATCATCCTTGATAAAGGGGAACGCAGAGTTCAATCTTATCGATGAACAGAAGGTAGTCTACGAGGCGGCTCTCGATGCGGCTGCTCCGCTGAATGGTGCACGAAAGCGAAAGAAGAAGGTAGTGATCGTTAATGGTGGTCCCGGAACTGGGAAGTCAGTAGTCGCGATCAACCTACTAGTGGCAACAACCACAAAGAGGCAGGTCAGCAAGTACGTCACAAAGAATGGCGCACCGCGTGCCGTGTACCAAGCCTTGCTAACCGGATCGATGACGAAGAGTCGGATCTCGAATATGTTCGTAGGTTCTGGTGGGTTTACCAACGTTGAGGAGAATACGTTTGATACCTTGATCGTGGACGAAGCCCATCGACTCAATGAGAAGTCTGGTCTCTATAGCAACCTCGGTGAGAACCAGATCAAGGAGATCATTCATAGCGCTAAGACCTCGGTCTTCTTCTTAGATGAGGACCAACGCATTCATTGGCTGGACATTGGGTCGCGTGAGGAGATCATTCATTGGGCGCGTGAACATCGAGCTGATATCATCGAGATGAAGCTCGAATCGCAATTCCGATGTGCAGGTTCCGATGGGTATATAGCATGGCTTGACAATCTGCTTCAGATCAGGCCGAATGCCAATGTCTCTAAAAGTGATTCTCGATACACGTTTGAAGTAGCTAACGGTGCTCTTGACCTACGAACAAGAATCGTTGCACTGAATAAGAAGAATAATTCAGCTCGCATGGTTGCGGGGTACTGTTGGGATTGGAAGAGCAAGAAGGAGGCAAGCAAATTCGACATTGTGCTCGATGATGGGTTGTTCAAGGCTAAGTGGAACCTATCCAAGGAGGGGAGTCTGTGGATCATGTCAAAGACCTCCGTCTCTGAGGTTGGGTGTATCCATACGTGTCAAGGCCTTGAACTAGACCACATCGGAGTCATAATTGGACCGGACCTCGTTGTTCGAAACGGGAAGATCATTACGGACGCCACGAAGCGTTCATCAAATGACAATTCCATGCGGGGGTACAAGTCGCTCTTTAAGCAAGACCCAAAGGCAGCAATAAAAAAGGCTGATCTCCTTATCAAGAACACCTACCGTACGCTAATGTCGCGTGGACGCATCAGCTGCACGGTGTATTCCGAGGACGAGGAGACGAGGGAGTGGTTGACGTCTTCGCATTGAATCCAGAACATAAACTAGCTCAATGTCGAGGAATCAGAAAGGAATATTCACTAAGCAGCGGGAGTAAGCGTGAATGCACAGCGCAATGGTGGTGGTAGTTCGAAATACGATTTGCCCTCCTTTCTTGATGGCCGCGTTGATAATGCGAAGTATCAAAAATGGCTACGCGCCAAAGCTGCCATTCATCTTCGACGTGATAAAAAGCGCAACAATATGGAATCAACAAATCGAGAATATCTCGAGGAGATTCATAGGGCTGTGTGCGCCTCCAATGGTTTAGACGACTATACTGGTGAGACTCTCAGCTGGGAGCTGATTGGAACCTATGATAATGAAGAATCGAAGAAAGAACGCAGAAAGTACAAACACCGGTTAGGGCTTCTACCAACCGTGGATCATGTCGGCGATGGAACTGGGCCTGCCGCCTTCCGAATCTGCAGTTGGAAAACAAACGACGCCAAAGGTGATCTGTCCTACGAGGAGTTTGTCTCGTTGTGCCGGCAAGTAGTAGCTTTTCATGCTATGAGCGGTAGCTCTGGTAGTGACAGCTAGTGATCCGGAAAGAGGTGTTCTATTCCAGCGCCCAGTGCCTGGCCAATACGTTGATGGATGGTCCCGGCTTTGCGTGTTTGCCGCCATTGGCCTCTTAGAGGAACGCTGATGTTGATTCTAACTGTTAAAGCGTCATACTTTAGAAGAGAGGCAAGCAAGCCGATTTACTCAGAGTGACACTACTTGCCGACTTATGACAATGTTGCCGGCTACGGCGAGGCATTCAGTTACTACTTTGTTTGGGGGTTACATGACGGAGCTAAAGGTTTACGGACCATATACAATCAAGTGTTCCAACAAGGGAGCCGCTCGAACCATTGACAATAGTGAGAAGGCCGCGTTTCTCAAAGGAATCCCCCAAAGTGTTGGTTCAAAGCAAGGGTGCTACGTGTTTGCCATGAAGGCCGGACGCGGTCACAAGGCTTGGTATGTGGGCAAGACGAAAAAGTCGTTCTATAGTGAGTGTATGGGGTCTCACCAGCAAGATCATTATCAGGAAGTGTTTGCGCGAGGAATCAAGGGGACACCAGTAATGTTCTTCATAGCCCCTAACAATGCAAAGAAGGTAGTGCCGCGCAAAGTGCTAGGTCAGATTGAAAGGTTCTTGATTCAAGCTGCACTACTGAAGAATCCGGACCTAAGGAACAATCACCACGCAGCTCAGCCTGAGTGGAGCATCAAGGGCGTGATACGGGGAAGTGCTGGTAAACCGACAAGCGAGGCCTCGAAATTCGCGACGATGATGGGGGTAGTGAAGTGATTGCAGTGCCCCGAACTTATCGACGCTTGCGATGGCGATAACTTGCTCTTAGAAATCTGTTGCGAGCATCGTGATTAGCCTTGTTGCGATGATCCCAAACATCATTCGTGATCATAGCAGTTACGATCCCGACCAGGAGAATCACTCCAATAAAAACGTAGGAGTTGAAGTACGCTGTTCCGATCGTCCCATAGATGCCACCGTATTTATTCAGTTCGGTCAAAATCGAAGTGAAACCTTCGCCTCCGTTGACATGCATTAGAGTAATGCAGGCCGTCGGAAGGTCGCCAAAGGCTTGCGGATCAGCCTTCCGAAACAAAAAGGTCCCTGCAACTGCATAGATGTAGAAGTGGATACCCATTACAATTAAGGCATACATCACCGACTTTAGGGAATGTAGGACCGTTGTAACAAAGTCTCGCAACGGCGATACGTCGATGACACGCACAACAACCAATAGGCGCAACATGCGAATGAGTGTTAGCTCGTGCATGTCTAGGGTTACAGAATCGAGTAAGGTGGCTAAATACAGCGGGATAACAATGAGATCGATGACATACATAGTAGAATGGACAAAGCCGACAGAAGGAACCTTCTCTTGTTGCAGAGGAACAAGTTGCCTAGCCTTTCCTACGATTGAAAGACCTCGAAAACGATTGTTGATTTGTTTCCATGGTGGGCCCTCGGAAAGTGTTCTCCAGGTGAATTCAATCACAAGCATCAAGAGCAACAGCCAATCGAAAGACCTAAGGACATTAGCGTAGCGTCCACTAGAGATCGAGGCCTCAATTCCGAGGTAAACAGCGGTTAGTGCAACGAGAAGAATTGTGAAGGCATCCAGGCCAGAGATAGTACGCCAAGACCTATGAAGTGATTTCAACATCAATTCCTCTCTTTTTGAAATTCCATTCGGCAAATGTATGTAGGACGCCTTAATGAGGCTTAGCTCTAAACGTTGTTTCTACTTCCCCAACCCCTCCTCATGCAGCCTCCGCACCTCGGCGATCAGTTCTGCCGGTTCCTCGACAATGATATGCGGCGTCCAGTGCATGACCCATGAGATGAGTTCGTAGGAGAGGCCGGCTTGCATGGTGATGCGGAGTTCGCCGGTGTCGGGGAGCAGGGTCATCTGTTGGCTGGGATGCCATTGTCGCATGCTGAAGTTGTTGGCAAGCTCGGCCGAAACGCGGACAACGATTGTCTGAGGTTCGCCTACCCACAAACCGAAACGGTTCTTCATGAACTCCTCGATGGAGAAGGAAGGGGCCGGTGCGCCGTTGTACTTCTCTTCGGTGATCTGTGAGATGCGATCGATGGAAAGTGAAAGATAGGTCTGGTGCTCTGGATCCCAGGCGGCAAGGTAGACCCGACCGATATAAGGTATGAACCGCTGCGGATGAACGACGAGATCCTTGCGCGGAATCCCATACTGAATGCGCAACCATGTGCCGTTGGTGATGGCTTCGATGAGCTTGTCGATGAACTCGCCGTTCACTGGCTCTAAGTGCTGACCTATAGTAATGGTCGCGATGATGTCTTGGGAAGCTCCCGCACTTGCTGTAGGGTGTTGGAGGTCTACATTGCGGAGTTGAGGAAAGGCCGCACGCAGCATGTGTTCTGCAAGTGCTGAATTCTCGGTGTGCGAAAGAGTTTGAATGATTCTTGCATTTCGCTGTAGATAGTATTGTTTCTGGCCGGTGTCATTGCGTGACATGAGCGCTATGCCGGAACCTTCGATGTCGTTGATATCGCGCTGAATTGTACGCAGTGTTACTTCAGCATACTCCTCATCCTCAGCGCGCAGCCTGTTCATGATCTCGTGCGTGGTCATCGCGTTGCCAGCAGCAAGCCATGAAAGGATCTTGATAACGCGCCGAACTTGATTAGACATACATGCCCCCTAATGTCATTGATGTCGCTGCCGTAAAGATCGGCACCCAAACGACACCACACGTCGCCCCGTCTCAGATATTATCGACGGAGGTACCTATGAAACGTATTCTGTTTGTTGTTGTGAGCGTTGCTGCTATGGGGCTTCTGTCCGCCAAGGACAGCGCCGATGTAGTGTTCCTGCGCGATCTGTTGCGTCGGGAGTATATCAGGGAGCTGCCGGATAGCATCCTCATGAGACCGACAGTGGACTCCATCCTACAGGGATGTGACTACTACACGTTTCGTCACACGGCATGGCATATCTCCGGGTTCGATAACCACTACGGTGCTACCACACGAAATCTTGGGTTGGAGTTTAGCTCTGATAGACGTGGTCCCTTTGTACGTTATGTAGCCTATGCGAGCGCGGCGTATGATGCGGGGATCGCTGTGCTTGACAGGGTGCTTGCTGTGAATGGCACTGATGTGACGGATTGTGCTGGATGGGAGGTGCTCCGCGAGATCGTTGAGTGCAGCGATAGCGTTGTGACGTTGACCATACGCAGGGGCGGACGTCTAGCTACCATACCGTTGCGCACTGGGGCAACTCGCAATACACATGTGGTGGATCTCATAGCCAATGGCTATGCATTCATTCGCATCCATGCGATCGGTAACATCACGGGCGATGATGTTGATCGATTACTCTGGAACTATTCCTTCATGGATATCCGACGAGTTATTCTAGACCTGCGCGGATGCCGTGGTGGGAACTACGAACAGTCGGTTAAAATCGTCAGACCATTTGCTCGCATGGGAGATACGATCTCCGTTGCACATTACCGCACTGCTCCGAACGCGCTGTTCGTTGCTATAGCAAAGGGATATCTGCGTGCAAAGCCCCTTGACGTGCTCGTGGACAGAGCCACCGCTTCCGGTGGAGAGGTGATCGCACTCGGACTGGAGAGCAATATGCTATGCACCGTGTTTGGCGAACGGACCCACGGAAAAGGGATCATGCAGTCAACCGCGCATCTACCATCCGGCGCGCGGATCCAATACACACGCGCCTACCTCACCAGCGCAGGCAATACGTGCATCGACCGCGTGTACGGTACAAGTGGACTTGTCCCCGAACGTCCCTTTGAACCCGATACCCTCAACCGCGATACACTAGCAATGGTAGCCAATGCGCTGCCCGATCTTGCCATACTCAGAGCCATCTATCCCCAACCAACGCAGGAATTGGTCGAGCAACTACGTAGCTATTTGCCACCCTTTGTGAGAGACGTTCGCAGTCTCTATGTTGTGACCTGCATATGGTCTGATAAGGGTAAGCTCTGGTGGGTAGCGCAACATGATCGCTACATCGCCGAGCCGAAAGTGATCGCAAAGAAGGGGAAGTAAAGGGGCAGAACGGTTTATTCACTTTGTTTGGGGTTGTTATGTGTTTGACGTGTTGGAATAAGATCTCGGCGCAGGACCAGAAGGACTACCTTCTTAACTACTTCGGACATGGCTCTGACACAGCCGATTGGATATTTGTCAGCATTGAGGAGGCAGGATCCTCGTGCTCGGTGTTTGAGCGCGTACAGTATTGGTTGAAGGAAGGCAAGCCTCAACTCGTTGATGCCCCTGCAAAACAGCATTATCTTATCACGTCTAAGGCGATTGACGCGAAAGATGACTTCTATGGATGGCACAATAACGTACCCAAATATCAGCCATTCTTAGAAGGTCTTGAGCGGATTGTGGCTTTGAAGGAAGGTGGTGTTCAGAGGGCCAGCAAGGCGCACTTAAAGCACCTCACTAATGACTATCGATTGAGGCGCACAGGTGCCAAATTTTCCTGTGCCGTATCAGCGCCGAACACAAAAAGACTTATTGGAGGAACATCACTAACCATGCTTGAGCTCTTCCCCCTTCCTGCGGAGAACACTGCCATCGAGTCCTTCAAACACGAACAAATGTCAATAGATGGCGTCGTTATTGAAGACAAAGCTGCATACAAAAAGTGGTGCCTTACCTATCGATATCCAAGGATTCTAGATTACCTCAGGAACAGATTGGATTCCAAAACTCCTCCGAGAGTGATCATACTCGGATTGGATAAACAGCTGATGTCTCTATTCGGAGACTTAACACGGACCTATGGAATGATTGTTTCATCCATCCCCTGTTCGAAAAGTGTGAAACCTTCTATAGGCAATGGAATCAATTCCCATAGTGCATCGCTTCATGTCGCACAATGGATTCATCCATCAGGTAAGAATGGACCTTCGGGTTTGGACTACGAGAACCTGGCTATGGCTCTAGTTTAGTCGTGGTCGTCCATACAGCACTAGACAATGAGAGTTGTGTTGATGGAGCATAGCCGCATTGTGTTGCACTTGGGTGTTAGACAGATATAACGACACCATACGTCGTCGCTCCTCATAGCTTCCGGTGAAGTCCACGGTATAGTGGGCGATCATTCACCGGAGCTATGGAGGAGATATGGATACGCACGCAACTGACCCAACGGAGTTCATCACGAAGTGGCATCATGTGCTTGGATATGGTTCTACGGAGCCGGATATCCTTGTGGTGCGAACGCCGCCGTTGCAGGAGATCGTGTCGATCAGGGGAGATGTTGAGCTCTTTGATCTGGACTACCTCAGTTCCCGGGAACCGGCGGGTCTGCGTGACCTTCGATTCGACATGTGGTTGCCGTTGGATGGTGCCGGTATACAGCATCTCGATCGCTTCGGGGATGGGACGGGGCTTGTTGGCACGTGGTCGTATGTGGCTGATGTTGAAGATCTGGTTCTTTCTGCCATGCCGAACGTGAGTAGGGTGATGCTGAGACGTCACTGTATTGGACGGAAGATCGTTGCCGGACCACGTCACGTACCACGAGTGACATTTCTCAATCCGCATGCGATCGGCAGAGCTGATGAATCAAGCAGTGACCGTGGACCGGTTGTGCGCACCCACGATCTTTCCCGACTGCTCAGACATGTTCGTGCCCGCGCCGAGCAGCGCTCCATTCGCATCATCGTGGATGAAACGGATGATGTGATGATGAGCCCCCTCTGGAAGATGTTCCGTGATATGTTCCAACAGATCGGCGTGGAGGTTGGGTTCGACGGTTTGTTACATGCGATCGTAGGAAATGAATCGTCCGACGCGGACATGTTCGCAACAGAACACCGAGGAGCGAACTATGCCCGCCGCGACTTCAGCAATGCGGATCTGGGGAGAGCAGATCTGAGCGGTGCCGTTCTGCGCGGCTGCTCCTTTGTGAATGCAGACCTGACGAATGCCAACATCAGTGGCGCTGACCTCACGGATGCGGTGTTTACCGGTGCGGAAATGACGGGCATCATGGCGGATGAAAGGACGCTGATCACGGGCGGCATCTCCGGACTTCAAGCGTTTTCCTTGAAGAGAAATCCCGTGAGCAGCGAGTTGCAAGCCATTATCCATGGTACAACAGCCCAAGCTCTTTTGAACTCGGAGAATTTTCCGGTCTAATGCAAGGCTACACTACGGCCGGTGAGTTCGCTGCGGAGTATCGTTTGATCGGTGCACTTGCGCACATAGCGTTGCTCTCTGCCGATACCCTTCATGTGCTGCGCAGGCACATTGACGCTGTGCGAGATAAGGAGGATGCAACAGACTTCACTGCATCCTCCTTTGAGGGGCTATGTGTACGCGAGGAACTCGACCATCATGATCGGGTAGTGATCGGTTACGTGTTGCATTGCAGCACCTATGGCATCATTACTCGCGAAGAGGATGTCGTCAGGATGTATAGCGTGCTGGGCTTGAGCTCCACCGTTGCTGAAGAACGCATTGCATCCCTGCTCACCAGAGAGATCTTCACGCGTAGTCACCTCCGTCGCGGCTGGGAGGATATCCCGACGATCGTTTGGGCTCCGGTGTTATTCACCTCCTTTCAATCATTGTGACGGTTTGCTAACGACACCACACGTCGCCCACACGCATACACTAGCCCCATGAACACTACACACCATACAAAGGGGAATGATATGTCCGCTCCGATGATCCTGCCTAGCATCACAGACAGCGCGTTCCCGGTCTGGATCCTTACGATGACCTTTGATGGCGTTGTTCTCCGCAACATGGCTGTTGGACGTGTGAAGTATCAGCGCTGCACCTTTTGTGGGTGCGACTTCACCGACTCCCTCCACAACACCGTCAGGTATGAGGGGGCTGATCTCCGCAACACCCGTTGGGTTGGCGTCACCCTCATCGATTGCGAGTTCGCAAACTGCGACCTGCGTGGTGCATCCTTCGATCCACTGCAGATCGATGTCCGGTCCAAGCATTCACTCCTGAACGACGGCAATATCCTGGATGAAGACGTCCGCTTCTACCTCACCATCCTCGGCACCGTCGAAGATGACACCGAGGACTTCTTGGAATGAGGGGTAGAGGACCACTGCGATAACCCACAACTCTTTTCACCTACCAACCACGGAGGCCGTCATGCGACTCATCACAAATGTGTTCACCGCCATCGCCCGTACCGCCACGCGCGAGTTCATCCGTCTGATCATTGGTCCGGCAATAGGCCTCGGAGTAGGGTATGTGTTCTACCAGTGGGTGAAGGATGTGGTACGGTAGGGGGCTAGGCGTTCGGCTTGTGCCGGTTAAGGTCGGCAGGCCGTGAATGGAGCTCAGTCCAACGCATGTACGCTATGTCATTCTGAGAGAGTGCATCGATCTGCAATCGCAGCGATGCATTCTCTTTTTCTAGCTGTCTCCGGACGCTCCGCTCGCGATCGACGGCATTCGTTGCTTTTGTAAGTGTTCTAAACATTTCTTGTAGAAGCAGAACAGCATCGTCATGCCTCTCCTTCGCCTCTTTATACCGTGCAGCAACATCGACACTTGGATCTGAAGCAAGGTCTACTAAGGCTCCCAGCTGTGCTTTGTGGGTTTTCACGATGGCAGCAAGGACGATAAGTCTATGTTCCGATGTTTCTTCATTGAGCGATGCGTCTGACATATTGTCATCGTCAAAACGCTTGTTGATGTCGTCGAGAAGTGAGGTCCAGCCCATGGTGTTTCCTTTGATGAATGATGATCGATGTGTTAGACGAAGAGAGACTGCTGGTCGATTGCGCTTGCAAGACGCGCTCTGGTTGCAAAGAGACGCTCGATGGTCCGGTCCCCGACTTTGGGGAGCGAAAGGAGATCGGCAATACATGTAGCAGCACCGGACTCAACCGCCTCTGAGATCGCTCGCAACAGCGGTGCCTTGACCCGAGCTTGTGCTCCGAATTCCGTATGGCCGATGCTATTGATCAAGAGGATCAAACTTTCCATATAGGGCGCTACCAGCCGAGGGTCGTGGCGATAGACTTCTATGCGGATCGGAAGCTGGTCAAGATGTCTTGCCATAAGATCAAGCACCCGAGTTTCATCCAGTCCGCCATTCTGCGTTCCCAACAATGGGAATGCTACAGAGGTGATCCCAAGCCCTTCGTATGTCTCAACAAACGTCCTGAGTCCGGCATCGAGATACTCGATCTTCGATGGAAGGTGCCACTGACGCTTCGTTGGGAAGTTCAGAAGCATGTTCTGCCCTGCTCGATATGATTGAATCGTGCCGGTCGCTACCGTGCCACTCGTGCACGCTGCAGCATATTCCGTGAATGCGTCAGGATAGAGGAACCTGCATTCGAGCGCGAGACCCTTACCCATGAAGCCGTCACAATTCACTGTGTTGACGATGGTCTGACAATCGGTCGCGAAGATGTTGCCATGGATGATGTTCATGAAAAGAATACCTCCTGACGCACTTGAACTAGTGAGTGAAAACGTGGTTCAATGTGATCGCAGATCCATTTGGCTAGCTCAGCGGACGCAACACAAATTGCGGTTATGAACGCTGATGGAAGTACGCTCGGATAGAGAACTTCTGCACAACGCTTGCGCTTCCCATCGGTGTGGTCGGTCCAGTACTGTGCGAACACGGTATCAAAGTCCACGAGGTCGAGTTGTGCCGGTTCTAGAACTTGTGTAGCGCCATCCGCTGCGTTCCCGTCTGTCACCTTGATGCCATGATGACGGAAGATCTCAGTGGAGAACTCAAGGATCACGAGACGCTTCTGCATAGCCTTGCGCATATAGAGCATTGGATTGAGCGGGTTGAAGTACAAAACAGCATAGTCGTGAAGGGATCTTCCATCGGAGAACCGAAACTTGCCCCGGCGCGCATTGACCGTTGGCTCGGAGATGTCCTTCTTGACGAGCCCGCACTTGTATGCTTCCGCATGTGACTGAAGTCCCTGGTTGAGTATCGATGCGAGATTTGATACGTCGGTTATGTGGTAGGTGCCCTTGATGCGTGTGTCCAGCGTTTGCATGTTGTCCCCAGCCCCAGAAGTGATGTGTGTGTTGTTGAACACATGCAACTTCTTGGAACAGGGAGGGGGCGGAACATCCGATACAATGCAGAACCGGCGTGGAAATCAAGTAGAAATCTACCTAGGGTAGAACCATCAGCGGAAGCTGTTGTGTGCTGCGATCATTGGTGATACGCACGGTGTAACGGCCCGCTGCAAGTGGCTGTGTGAAGTTGATGGTGAGCGCGTTCGCTGCGCCAACGTTGGCAGAGTGGATCGTTCTGCCTCGTACATCGAGGATGTCGATCGTCGCTCCGACGGGGAGATACGTGAGCGTGAGAGGACCATCTGACTGGCGGTATGGTTGCGGTTGCAGCATTACCGGAGCGATCACTGATCCTTCATCATCTGCTGATGATGTCGCGGTGGTGCAGAAGCTAGCAGGACCCGGATCTGCATACTGCAAGGAGAAGCCCCCTTCCATCGCATTGATCTGGAACTCATACATGGCGTGGGGTGCTTCGAGTCGTGGTGATCCGCCCCAGCCGGCAAGTCCGGACTTCACGATGGTTGTGTCTTCGGTCACTTCAACGCCGTTGCGGAATACGCGTGGCTTGCGTGCCGCGTCTTGGAAGACCCAGATGCCCCAATGTTCACGACCGTTCCCGGTGAAGAGTTCAAAGAGGTTGTAGCACGTTGCGTTGTTGGGCATCGCCGTAGCGTAGATCCAGTCGTTGAGGATGTGTAGGGTGCCGCTGCAGAATTGAGCGTAGAGGTTGGCGTATTGGCCGACAACAGGTGTGGACCCTGACCATTCTTCTGCGGTATAGATGCCATCAACTACACCGCGGCTGTTGCAGCGGTTCGTGACCATTGGGCCGTTGCCTGAGCGGTAACGAATGCTGTCGCCACCATACTCGCCGGTTACAATGTTGGGTTCGATCTCAAGTCCAATGATCCCGCTCGTTGGAATGTACCGTTCGTATTGCTGAGTTGAGACACCGGTCGATGAATAGTGTGCTGATCGGATGTTGGGCTCATAGATCAGTCCATAACCACTTGTAATGCTCTCGTCACAGTCCAGTGACACGCCGGTAGCAGGCTTGTATTCCACTGGATCGCCTCCATAAGGGAGCATGAAGAGGCCATCCGAGACCTTCACGCCAAACTCATAGATGGTATGGGGCGTTGTGTCGCTTGGTGAAGCCCCATAACCAAACCCGCCACCGAGGACGAGTGTGGAATCATCGGTTACATCAGCACCATTGAGGACCACGATCACCGGACGCACGCTGTCATGCGTGACCTTGATCTTCCATTGTTCGCGTCCGTTCCCGGTTGTGAACTCGAAGACATTGTAGCAATTCTGCTTGTAGGATCCTGTTCCTAAGAGCCAATCATTAAGCAGGTACATCGCGCCTTTTTCAGCACAGTAGTCGAGGTACATGTGCGAGAAGCGGCCGATCATTGGCGGAATACCGGCCCATTCGCGACTGATACTGTCTGCCAATCTTGTGAACGTTCCGTCGATCACGTGTCGTTCACTGCAGGGGAGCGAGCCACCGTGTCCGCCGTTCGGATAGTCACGTCGGCCGTCATCATGTGGCCTGCGGCCCGCTCCTGACAAGTCTTGACGAGGGCCGTTGTTGGTGCGCGGATCGGGATCTGTCTTGTCAATGGCCGTATCGAGTGTCTCTTCTCGCGTGGTAACCGTGATCGACGCGGAACCGAATGGTCCATCATCAATGCAGAACCACGCTGTGTGAGTTCCCTCGCCAACCGAGGCGGGCAACAGGATGTCGACGCTGCGAGAAGTGTAGGCGAGTACTGTTGCTCGCTGTCCGTCCACATAGGCGGATAGACGCACGGCAGCCACAGGCGGAATAGTAGCAGGCAGCTCGGTCACAAGTTGAATGGATAGACCGGCAAGTACCGTGGCAGGTTGGGCCGACACAATGATCTTCTGTCCGGTGGTGTCGCATTGGGCGCGCATCTGTAGTACACTGAGCGCAGCGGCTACGACAAGAGCTATGAGTTTGATCTTCATGTTCATGTTTGTGTTCTTTCTTGAATTATCGTTGCACAAGGATGGTGACATGCTGTGCCGTCCGACCGACAACTACTCTACATACATAGAGCCCGTTCACGAGTGAGTTCACTGGGATGTCGATCCGTGTTCGACCAAGATCCACCATGCCGATGTCCGTGCGGCGTAGAAGGACACCATCGATCGTATAAAGTTCGTACTGCACGAATGACGGTGCGGTGAGATCGCAGGTGATCGAGGCCACGTCGGAAGAAGGTGTAGGGTCGGCTTGAAGCATCTCGGCGCGGTCATCATCTGTGTTGTCATCAGCCATCACACCGGTGGTCTTTAGGTCACAGTCAACAACGATGTTTTTCGATACGATCTGGTCACCTTCTACATAGACAAGGCGCAGATTCCGTTTTGACTGACCACGATCACATGGTGGGATCTTGAAGTAGAGCCGACAGCAATCTTCCGTAGCAACGTTGTTCGCTATGTTGGAATAGACAGATACCAATTCGTCACCCGTCGTTATCCGATAGAGCTTTCCCGTCGGTGCCGCTTGAACAAAGCGCTGCATCGATGCCAGACCTGATGCTTCTGCTGTATCGCCAGTGAATCCAAGAGCAATGAGATAGACCGGTACGTTCGCACTTCGTATTGTGTTGATGACAGGGGCTTCTTCATAGGGAGTACGATTATTGAGTCCGTCGGTCATCGCGATCAGCACCTTGTAAGGTGCTTTATGTGTTGACATCTTCGTAAGACCCTGTATCATCGCTTCGTGGAAGGCCGTGAAGCCGCTTGCAAAGAGAGAGCGTATTGCCGTGCCAAGGGACGCCGTATCGGAGGTCCAGTCACGCGTGAGGACAACTGTCTCGTTGAAACGGATAAGAAACAGACTGTCGCCCGGTAACAGCTTCTTGAGCGTACCGAGCAGGGCGATCTTCAGCGCTTCAATGCGACTGATAGAAGCCCCTTCAAAAGAGACGATGTCTTGCATGCTGCCGGAGACATCCACCACGAGACCGATGGAAAGGGGCTTCGTGCGCACCTTATCGCATACGAGCGAATCCGGGCAAATGAACTTGCCGTCCGAGACGATTCCGATCTTTTCGGGCGATGTCAACAGATTTCGTTGACCATCAACGATGGTTGAATCAAGTTCAAGGACTGCAGCGTCTACGCGTAGTCCGATGGTCTCGCCATTGATCTCGATCGGCTGCACATCGCAGATGTTGATCTCCTTGGGAAGGATCTCTTCCACCACTACGGTGAGGCTGCCGCAGTTGTCTTCATGTCGGGCAACCGGTGTGCCTGCTTGTAGGACCAACGTAGAGTCCACGATGCGAAATGAGAACGGTTCACCCGTGCCGGCACGTGTCTGCTGGTAGCGGTGCAGTATTGGATCCAACGGAAGAGCGGGGAACGGTTCACCATTGACACGAAAGCCAAGGTACTTGCGAAAGCTGATCTCGAACAGCGGCTCGATACCAAAGCCCTTTGGTGGGAAGGAGTAGCTCGTGGAGTCGCCAACCCAGTGCGGGATCTCCACAAACGGTTGTCCAAGGATCTGCTTGGGCGGCCAGCGAAACGCGTCGATCTCTTCCTGAGGAACATCGTAGACCCACACGGCATCTACGCCGTGACAGTCCGCGAACTGCGGCCACTGGGAATACGTGCCCGATACTGTGATGCGATAGCGCGCATCGGAGCGCGTGGGTGGAGTGACCACGGGATCGGCACTGCGTGCATCGAGCGTGAGTGTCACAGGGAATTGCGCCATTGCAGCGCGTGGATCGATGCACAGAACAAGCGCAGCGACGAGATACCAGTAGAAACGATTCATCGTTCCCCTCAAGGAGTGAAAGAGATGTTTGACAGATGCAATATTCTAGGATATGTACAGCGTACTACGTCAGCAACGATGCAGAAACATTCGTCTATCGCAGAGTGATCTTCGACGGGTCCAATTCAATGCCATAGTGTCGTGCCTTCTTCGAGCCTACATGACCTATCTGATAGTACCTAGCTAGTGAACGTGATGGTAGTACGCTAATGATCTTTGCGTTGAGTTTCGTGACATTGGAGCGAAAGACATCTGCAGCGATCATGCTGCGTTTCTTCAGTCGAACCGAGTCGCTTGCTTCGAAGTCGGGGAATCCCTCTTGTTGAAATCGATTGACCGTTGTCGTAAAGTGATCACTCATATCGTAACCGCTAAGACGCAGACGTCTATCATCGTCCGTCTTGCCCTTCTTGCAGAGCTCAAGGAAGAACCGATAGTAGGCGAATTGCGTCGGGGAGAGCTTTACGTCACGATCTCCTATCGTCAGTATGCCCTTCTTGCCCTTCATCACGATCTGCGGGAGCGCAACTTCGCGAAGCTCACGATTCTCTTCCTGCAACGCAGTGATGCGCGGAAGACCGGTACCGAGTGTCACATCGCGGATCGTCTTTGATGAGAGCTCCGGTTCAACCGTACGGATGAGTCGAAGCGGCACATCGCCGGATTCAGCAAGAAGGATCCAACAGACCTGCATCGACGGTGTACCTGAGGAGATCGCGGCTGTGAGATCAACGCCACTCTTTACATAGGGGGCGAGCAGATCCTTCAGTTTTGGGTAGATCTCGTTGTGATCTGTAGGATCTTCAATATCCAGCGTAACGATCGTGACCTTAGACCGTGGTTCCAGTTTTGCGAGTACCTTTTTCACCGAACCGCCCCCTGCGAGGAAGTCGTGCTTCGAATTCTCACTCTGTGTAGCGATCAAGTAGACCGCATCCGGTTTAAGGCCCGTTACTGCCGTTATGATAGGTCCCTTAGACTCTGAAGCCAAGTTCGTATCTGCCACACCAATGAACGAGAAAAGCACCATCTAACAAGCCCCCTCTACAAAGCGCACGACCCCGTTGACCGTGCCAAAACAAGATGCATATTTGCCAATACGAATTCGATACTCAATGCAAGTTAATGAGGGCATTGTTCGATGGCAACAGTCTCTATCCCGGATCTCCTAAAGGCAGCGGAACGGCCATTGGCGTTGTTTTTGGATGATGCGCTGAGGTCTATCGACGCGAGGTACTTCGATCGATTTGTGCGGCCGTACGTTGCAACAGCATCTCCTGATTATCCAGGCAAGCGGGTCTTCAGTGGTAATGAGAGACTTAGAGACTCCCGGAATCAGGACAAGACAAGCTTCCTCGACTGTGACCTGCTCTTCCTGACGCACTATTTTGAGTTCGCCACGGACTACGAGAGCTGGAGGGACGCGAACGAAAGACCGCTCCCGATGACGAGCATGGGCAAGGTCGAATTCCCAAACCTCACACGTGTGTTCCCTTTCACGCAGAAGGGAATCGTTACGAAGATCGCAGCTGTGCGAGAACTGCGTAACCAATGGTCACATGGCCACACCGACGAAGCGGACGTACATCACCTAAGCATCGACATCTCAAAGCTTCTTGATCTATTCAAAGTAGAGATTCAGCATGTTGTACAAGAGCGACCAGGATCATTCCGGCCAGAAACAAAGCTAGCAGTGGATGGCTACGTTGAGAAGTTGAAGGCAGCGCACAAAGGCGCCCCATCCAGCGAAGAGGGTCCGCAAACGCCTGACACTGCTTTTAGCAGCCACGCGGCAGACGTGGGTGTTGAAGTAAAAAGCGAATTGTCGAATCCCCGATGGTTTATCGGAAACAGGCGCAGAGTGATTGTTAGCACGATTGCCGTTATTGCAGTTGTGGCCTACCTGCTGCTCTCGCGTAGTTCTGGACCGACCGAAACAAGTCAGCCGGTGGGATTGAGTTCGTTGTCGCCGATAACCAAGGGGCTTGTGATCGTGGTGGGACGATTGCCGTCTGTTGAGAAGAGCGAGCTGCTC
This sequence comes from Ignavibacteria bacterium, assembly GCA_016707005.1. Lineage (NCBI taxonomy): Bacteria > Pseudomonadati > Ignavibacteriota > Ignavibacteria > Ignavibacteria bacterium. The sequence continues at coordinate 190,348 of JADJIQ010000005.1, read as the reverse complement.
TCTACTAAAATCGCCGAGACCATCTTCCCATCCGAGGCACGTATACTAATCTCCGCGTTGGTTGGAGATGACAAATGGGTGCGAGACACCGTTGCCGTCGATCGGGAGAGCGTTCGTCATTTTATAGAGCGAGCAACACGTCAATGCGCACCAGTCACGAACATTGATGAGTACTCATTCAGATTTCGTCAAGGCTACAAGGAGTTAATGAATGTAAGGAAGAGCGGCGTTGAGCCAGTATTCGCATACATTGGACAATTGCCGAGTGTTAGCCGTTCCGTATGGAAACAGATTAGCAGTGGCGAAAAGAAAGTATATGAGCCGGGTATGGGGGCTGGATGGACATTGTCAATAAGAACGCAACCATACTTCGTTGTTTGGGGTGCAGTGTCAAGCTTCCATCGAAAAATGATGTTGAGCATGAGCAGCACATACAAATCTCTAAAACCTATTGAATTGACATTATGAAGAAATGGTTCTTCTTGGCGATAGTACCATTCATCCTGAATGCTTGCAGTCATTGCAATGAGGTGCCCTCACTTTATGTGCAGGGGCGGTCACTTATGGAGGTCGATGAACAAGGAGCTCTAGTAAAGCCAAAGTTGAACAGACCTTTATATAAATTCTCACTTGCCAAAAGAGGAGAGTACTTTGATGTTCCCACTGGTGTTCCATTCGAACTGGACGTACCGACTGGCATCGATATGAGTATCTATTCGTTAACGATTGAACAGAAAGACACAGTCACGACTGGATCTACGTGGTATCGCGTTAGTCTTGAAGAGTCGTGTACGCCCTTCATTACTATTGAGGAATCCTGTGAATTGATTAACTGGTATAATCCGTACAGAATCCCAGAAATACGCACAGTCCCAACCACAAAGCAGATCGTGCTTACACCCCTTCTCCGAGATAAGTCGGGTGACATTGTCGGTTACGAGATTCGCTTGGGAAACGCGAACTCTCCTTGTACTCCCAACAGTAGGCAAGCACCATGTTGTTCGCCTGCGCTCGATCGGCTTAATAGGTTCGGTAAGGCATTAGTGTTGAAGTTCTTGCCATCTAACACGAAGGAAAACCCGTACGATCCAACTATCCTCATTGGTGGTGTGATGGAGTAGAATCAGACTGATGAGTTATTTCTTAATCTCAAATCAACAGATTGGACCCCAAAATGAACTATCGACAATATCTAGTGCTTGTGTATGGGTCGCTTGCTATCGCGGGGACTCTGGTCTTGGTTACGTATGTTTCAAGTACCAGATCATGGTTTCATGGCAATATGTTCTCGGGCATAGTTGCGCCAGTAGCTATCGCACTCGGATTGCTCTACGTATGTCTATCAGATGGAAACAAGGACCACGGCCGAAGGCTCATAGGCCAGTTGCAGTTCTTGTTGGCTTGGGTTAATCAATACAAAATCCGTTTAGCAATCCTGGTAGCTGTCGTTGTTGTTCTAACAGTCAGTTACAAGAACCTAGTGGTTCATTCACGCGCGGTCGTGCAGTTGAGTCAAGCGGAACTCAACACGTTGACAGTGACTATAGATAGTCGGAATCAGTATGGAGTAGTAGTTCGAGTTCACAATCCGGAACGATACAAACTCTTACAGCTTGATTGGCATGTTGTCGCGCGAGGAGAAGACGGCACGCTGAATGAGTACAGTAGTCCGTACACCGAAATGTACTTTTTAGAAGACGTGGTTAGCTGGGGCCAATATCTTGGAATGGATCGTTATCAAAATGCGATCTACATTGAATCCGTACGGGTCGTGCATGGGATACGACAACAGGGTGTACTTGATGGGCTATTTTATTTGTGACAACTGACCGTTAATCATGGTTGGCATAGTATGCTCAACCCCCATGCCCCCTCCAACCCACATCTCTGCCCCTTCCTTCTTGCAATGGGCATACTCCGATCATCTATCCAATGCGAATCGTGGGATGTTGGCGGAGTATATCGTGGGGTTGGCGGTGGGTGCAACGGAGAAGCCACGCGTAGAGTGGGACAAGTTTGATCTGGTGACGCCGCATGGTGTTGCGATAGAGGTGAAGTCATCGGCGTATCTGCAATCGTGGGAGCAAAAGAAGCCGAGTACGATCGCGTTTGATATCGCTCCAAAGTCAGGGTGGGATGCGACAACGAACGCATATTCAACGGCGTCTATTAGATCGGCCGATGTCTATGTGTTCTGCGTGTTCGAAGAACTGGATCGACAGAAGGCCGACCCTCTGGATCTCTCGCAATGGTTCTTCCTTGTTTGCGCAACATCGCAGCTCAATGAGTGGTTCGGAGAACAGAAGTCGGTGCGGCTGGGAGTCTTGGAAATGAAGAAGCTGAAGAGGCTCCGGTTTGAGGAGATCGCAGCTGCGGTGGAAGAGGCTGAAACTCCGCGGAGTCATGGGAAGTACGGCGGCGCAGGCGTGGAAGGTAAGGCGACCCATTGTAAGTTGAGAGGTAGGATGTTTGTGGCCATTTGAGTTTCGGAAACATGAGTAAGACCAAACAATCTCGCAGCGGTAGCACCAGAGGGAAAACGGAAGTTTCTATCGTGCGTTCTTCAGCGGCGGAGTATCTGACGTTTGTGGCGGCTGGAGGCGACTCTGAAGCCAGCGTTGAAATGCGCTACGAAGATGAGAATATCTGGCTCACCCAGAAGATGATGGCTACGCTCTACGATGTCTCGGTCCCGGCGATCAACCAGCATCTGAAACGCATTTTCAGCGATAATGAACTGCAGGAAGTTTCAGTTGTTAAGCAGTACTTAATAACTGCGACGGACGGCAAAAATTACCAGACGAAGCACTATAGCCTGCAGGCGATCATCGCGGTCGGTTTCAAGATCGAGAACGAGCGCGCCGTCCAATTCCGCAAATGGGCCAATAGGATCGTCAAGGATTACACGATCCAGGGCTGGACCATGGATGCCGAACGCCTAAAACAAGGCGGCACCCTCACGGATGAGTTCTTTGAACGTCAGCTCGAAAGGATCAGGGAGATCCGACTGAGTGAACGAAAGTTCTACCAGAAGATCACAGACATCTACTCGACTTCCATCGACTACGACGTTACTGCCACATCAACGAAACGCTTCTTCGCCACCGTTCAGAACAAATTGCACTGGGCCATTCATGGCCATACAGCGGCAGAAGTGATCGTCGCACGTGCAAGCGCACAAAAAGAGCACATGGGCCTAACCACATGGAAGGACGCACCGTCCGGTAAGATCCAGAAGTTCGACGTAGGCGTGGCAAAGAACTACCTTACAGAAGATGAGATGGCGCAACTCCAACGCCTAGTGTCTGCCTACCTCGACCTTGCAGAAAGCATGGCGCTACGGAAGATTCCAATGACCATGAACGACTGGGAAACACGCCTCAATCGGTTCATCGCTGCGACTGACTTAGAGATCCTGCAGGATGCTGGTAAGGTAACAGCTGAAATCGCTCAAGCGCATGCAGAAAGCGAATTCGAAAAGTATCGCATCGTGCAGGACCGGTTGTTTGAGTCGGATTTTGATAGACTGTTGGGAATAGCGAATAGCGAATAGCGAATAGCGAATAGCGAATAGCGAATTCATGGGAAGTAAGGCAAATCGCCATAATAGACGAATAGCATTCGAATAGGCGTCATAAATCGCCAATAAAGACGATTAATCGCTATCTCGCCATATCTGACGAAATGCTTTGTCATTATGATCGTTATTCGCCATATTTGGCGACTATGAAGATCGAATCGACCATGACAGATGAGGCGGTGCTTCGGGAGCTGGGTGCACGACTGGAGCGCGAGCGGCTTGCTCGGAACCTGACGCAGGCGGCTCTCGCAGAACGGGCCGGGGTGTCGAAGCGCACGGTTGAGCGATTTGAATCGGGAGAGGTCGGCATGCAGCTCACGGGGTTTCTTCGCATCTGCCGTGCGATGCAGGTTCTGGACGCGCTTGATCTGATCCTGCCCGATGAGAAGCCGAGTCCGATGGAATTGTTGAAGCACAAGGGGAAACGTCGACAGCGTGCGACAACGTCGCGTGAATCCGATCAGCAGCAGAAACCGTGGACGTGGGGAGATGAGTCGTGATCGCCGAGGTGCGACTGTGGGGACGGACGATCGGCGCTGTCACAATGGACGATGATGATACCGTTGCGCGGTTCCAATACGAATCGGACTTCGTGCGCAGTGGCATTGAAGTGTCGCCGATCACAATGCCCTTACACGAGCGGGTCTATACCTTTCCGGCACTTGCGCAGCGTACGTTTCATGGACTTCCGGGACTCCTTGCTGACTCGCTCCCTGACACCTTTGGCAATGCCCTTATCAATGCCTGGCTTGCAACACAAGGTCGCACACCGGCAGAGTTCAGTACCCTTGAACGACTGTGTTATACGGGCAATCGTGGGATGGGGGCGCTGGAGTTCGCACCTGCACAAGGTCCCAGGCAACGCACCTCAACGCCGCTCGCGATCGATGCCCTGGTGCAACTCGCAAGCGACGTACTTCTGCATCGCTCTGCTCTTCATGGATCGATACGCGTTGATGAGGCATCTGCAACCATGCGCGACATCTTGCTTGTGGGAACATCGGCCGGAGGAGCGCGTGCGAAGGCATTGATCGCATGGAACCGGTCGACGAATGATGTGCGCTCCGGTCAAGTCAATGCGGGTGACGGTTATGAGTACTGGCTGCTGAAGTTCGATGGCGTGTCGGGCAATCGCGATAAGGAGCTCGATGATCCAAGGGGCTTTGGGGCTGTCGAGTATGCCTATTCAATGATGGCAAAGGCGGCAGGGATCGAGATGTCGGAATGTCGACTCCTTGAAGAGCATGGTCGACGTCACTTCATGACGCGTCGATTCGATCGCGGTCCTCACGGCGAGAAGATCCACATGCAGTCGCTCTGCGCTCTCGCACACTACGACTTCAACGTTCCCGGCGTCTATTCTTATGAGCAGGCCATGATGGTGATGCGACAGATCGGTTTGTCGGCGGCAGAGCTCGAGCAGTTCTACCGTCGCATGGTCTTCAACATCATTGCACGGAATCAAGATGATCACGTCAAGAACATCGCTTTCCTCATGAACAAACGCGGGGAGTGGTCGCTCGCTCCGGCATTCGATGTTACGTACAGCTATAACCCCTCGGGCGCGTGGACGTCCACGCATCAAATGTCGATGAACGGCAAGCGCGACGGCTTCGTGCTCCAAGACCTTCAAGACTGCGCACGACCTGCACTCCTAAAGCGCGGACGTTGGAAAGAGATCGTCGACGATGTGACCACCGCCGTCCAACGCTGGCCTGAGTTCGCTGCCGAGGCACGGGTTGACGAGAGCATGGCAGGGAAGATCGGGCGCTCACATAGAGAACTCTGAACAGCGAACAGCGAACAGCGAACAGCGAACAGCGAACAGCGAACCCCGTAACCCCGTAACCCCGTAACCCCGTAACCCCGTAACCCCGTAACCCCGTAACCCCGTAACCCCGTAACCCCGTAACCCCGTAACCCCGTAACCCCGTAACCCCGTAACTTCATCCCATGACCAAGAGAACAATCGAAGAACTCAAAGACGCTGTGAATAGTGCCATCAACAGCAATGATGCAGCTTCTTTGATGGAATGCGCAGATGAGCTCGATGCATTGGCTACGTCGGAGGCCGAGGCTGTGGCGCACAACGCTCGCGGTGTGGGTTTTTATGTGCGTGGCAACTACGCCGCGGCGCTCGAGCACTGGCACCGAGCAATGGCGATGCACGAGGAGCTGGGCAACCGCAGCGATGTGGCGCGCGTCACCCTTAACATCGGCAACGTGTACAGCAGCACCGGCAACTACGCAGCGGCGCTGGAGCACTACCACCGCGCTCTGGCAGTGTTCGAGGAGATAGGCAACCGCACCGGCGTGGCAAGCGTCACCCTTAACATCGGCAACGTGCACTTCAGCACCGGCAACTACCCCTCGGCACTCGAGAACTACCACCGCGCTCTGGCAGTGTTCGAGGAGCTCGGTAACAGCAGTAAAGTGGCACGCCTCACAGGCAACATCGGCAACGTGCACTACACCACCGGCAACTACCCCTCGGCACTCGAGAGCTACCACCGCGCTCTGGCAATGCATGAGGAGCTCTGCGAGAGCGGCAGCGTGGCAGCCACCACCGGCAGCATCGGCGTCATGCACTCGAGCACCGGTAACCACGCGGCGGCGCTGGAGCATCTCTACCGCGCGCTGGCAATGCACGAAGAGCTCGGCGAGAGCCGTAGCGTGGCGCTCGTCACCGGGAACATCATTTCTGCGATGTTTGAATCAGGGGAGCACGCAGAAGCTGAGGCTCTGCTGCAAACCATGGACAATATGCAGATCAATGAGCCCGAGATTGTCGTTCAAAGAGAACATCACCGCGCATTGCTTCAAGAGCATCACGGCAACCTTGATGAAGCAAGGGCAACTCTTCGAGCGGCACTGCTGATCGCTCAAGAACACATGCTTGCTGCAAAACAGGCTGGGGTTCGCAAAACTCTGCGCGATCTAGCGTTGAAACAGAATGATCTTGCCGGATACGTGGAACACAACAACGAATACACACGCATCAACGAGGAGATCAACGGCAAAGAGTCAACGCTAAAGATGGCCATGCAGGACAAACAACGCGAGATCGATGCAAAAGATCGTGAGCATGCGCAACACATGGCCGTACTCCATTCCACCTTACCAAAGCATGTAGCAGAGAGGGTGGCACGGGGCGAGGTGGTGAACGACCACTTCGACAATGCCTCGGTGATCTTCTTGGACATTGTGGGCTTCACGGAACTCTCGTCAACGATGTCGTCACAAGACGTGATCACGTTACTCGACAACATCTTTACGCAGTGCGATGCTATCTGCGAGAAGCACGACGTCACCAAGATCAAGACGATCGGTGACAGCTACATGTGTGTGTCGTTCGATAACGTCGTCAACGCAGCACGTTGTGCGCTTGACTTCTTGCACATCGCTCCAACTTCGCACCCGGTTCATTTCCGCATTGGAATTCATATAGGTCCATTAACTGCCGGCGTTATCGGCACGCAACGCATGCAGTATGACGTATGGGGAGACTCGGTCAACGTAGCCTCACGGATGGAAAGTACGAGCGAAGCAGGACGTGTGCATGTGTCCGAAGTGTTTGCTTCGAATCTGAAGAGTAATCAAGAATCAATAATCAAGAATCCAATCTCGGAATCGCACGAAATTCCACTCGTCACTAGTCACTCGTCACTTGTCACTTCTTCAGAGTCACTTGTCACTTCTTCAGAGTCACTTGTCACTATCGAACGAGGATCGTTCGATATCAAGGGCAAGGGCATGATGAAGACGTATTGGTTGGAGAACAGAACTACATGAGAACCTTTGAAGAGATCAAGATCGACATTGATCATGCCAACAGCATCAACGATGCCGTCTCATTGATGAAATGCGCTGATGAGCTCGACGCTCTGGCCACGCCAGAGGCCGAGGCAGCGGCGCACTCCGCACGCGGTGTGGGTTTTGCGCTTGGCAGCAACTACCCCGTGGCGCTGGAGCACTACCACCGCGCTCTAGGCAAATTTGAAGAACTCGGCAACGGCAGCGGTGTGGCAGGCGTCACAGGTAACATCGGCCTCGTGCACATGAACACCGGCAACTACCCCGCGGCGCTCGATCACCTCCACCATGCACTGGCCCTGCACGAAGAGCTGGGCGAGCGCCGTCACGTGGCACGCGTCACCGGTAACATCGGCAACGTGTACGGGAACACCGGCAACTACCCCGCGGCGCTGGAGCACTACCAACGCTCCCTAGACGTGCTCGAGGAGCTGGGCATCCGCAGCGGCGTGGCAGGTGTCACTGGAAACATCGGCATCGCGCACGAAAACACCGGCAACTACCCGGCGGCGCTCGAGCACTACCACCGCGCTCTGGCTATATACGAAGAGCTGGAAGATCGGAGTGGAGTCGCACGCGTCATAGTAGGTATCGGAAACGTGCACTTTCGCACCGGCAACTACCCGTCGACGCTCGAGCACTACCACCGCGCCCTTGCTATTGACAAGGAGCAAGGAGACCGCAGCGGCGTGGCAGCCAGCACCGGTAACATCGGAAACGTGCACAGCAGCACCGGTAACTACCCCGCGGCGCTCGAGCACTTCCACCGCGCATTTGCCCTGCATGAAGAGCTCGGCGACCGCAGCGGCGTGGCGCGCGTCACCAGCAACATCGGTGTCGTGCACTTTCACACCGACAACTACCCGGAAGCGCTCGAGCACTACCACCGCGCTCTCGCAATACACCAGGAGCTAGGCGAGAGCAGCGGCGTGGCAGCTGTCACCATCAACATCGGCTCCGTGCACCAACGCGCCGGCAACTACCCGGCGGCGCTCGAGCACTTCCACCGCGCGCTAGCCCTGCACGAGGAGCTCGGCAGCCGCAGCGGTGTGGCACTCGTCACCTGCAACATCATTACAGCGATGATCGAGATAGGGGAGCACGCCAAAGCTGACGCTCTGCTGCAAACCATGGACGTTTTGCAGATCGATGATCCCGACATTCTGGTTCAAAAAGAGAAGAACCGCGCATCGCTTCAAGAGCATCATGGCAGAATTGGTGAAACAGCGGCAACGCTGAGAGCGGCTCTGCTGATCGCTCAAGAACACACCCTTGCTCCAATGCAGGCTGATCTACATAAAGCTCTGCGCGATCTGGCATTGAAGCAAAGTGATCTTGCCGGATATGTAGAGCACAACAACGAGTACTCTCGCATCACCGAAGAGATCAACGGAAAAGAGGCCACACTGAAGATGGCCATGCAGGAGAAACAACGCGAGATCGATGCAAAAGATCGTGAGCATCAAAAACACATGGCCGTGCTGCACTCAACGCTACCCAAGGACATTGCCGACAGAGTTGCACGCGGTGAGACAGTGAATGATCATCATGAGAATGCGGCGGTCATCTTCCTAGACATCGTGGGCTTCACGCAGCTCTCGGCATCCATGTCATCTCAAGATGTGATCGAACTCCTCGACGATGTCTTCTCCCAATGCGATGCGATCTGCAAACAGCACAACGTCACCAAGATCAAAACGATCGGCGACAGTTATATGTGCGTTGCGTTTGACAGCGTCATCAATGCAGCACATGTTGCAATGGAGATGATGAACATCACTCTCAACGAGTCGCTCAACGAGGCGCTTGCAAAGGCGCTTGAAAAAGAAAAGGCGCTTATAAAGTTCAGGATCGGAATTCACTGTGGGCCCGTGACGGCAGGTGTACTTGGCAAGGAACGCATGCAGTACGATGTGTGGGGAGACACGGTGAATGTGGCCTCACGAATGGAGAGTAGCAGCGAGCCAGGAAGGATTCACATCTCTGAAGCTCTTGCAAAGGCGCTCAACGAGGCGCTTAGCAAGGCGCTCAACGAGGCGTACATAGTGCCAAGAGGCACGATGGACATCAAAGGCAAAGGCATGATGCAGACCTACTGGCTGGAGAGCCCCCTATCATGAGCACACGTACGTTCGAAGAACTCAAAAATGCGGCCACGGATGCTACGAACAGAAGTGATGTTCCTGCGTTGGAGCAATGTGCCGAGGAACTAGCAGCGATCGGCACGCCGCAAGCGATGGAGGTGCGCTCACAGGCACTAGGTTGGGCGAGATTTTCGCGCGGCAATCACAGTGAAGCGTTGGAACATTTTCAACACGCACAACGCACATGCGAAGAGCTTGGCGACAAACCGGGCATTGGCCAAAACATGGGTAATGTTGGCATGGTCCATATCGTCATGGCTAACTACCCGATGGCGCTGGAGAGCCTCGAGTCTGCATTGGCCATCTATGAAGAGCTCGGCGACCGTTCTGGCATAGCGCACATAAATTACAGGATCGGCATGGTGCACAAGTATCAAGGAGACCTGGCTGATGCACTGGAACGCTACCGGCGGACGCTGGCACTCTATGAAGAAATTGACTACGCAGTTGGAGTCGCAAGCGTTTCAGTTAGTCTCGGGAACGTGTACACGATCACTGGCGACTTCGCTGAAGCGTTAGCATGCCACCATCGATCCTTGCAGATCTATGAGGGCATTGGAAACAAGAGAAACGTAGCTGTGAACTACAGCTGTATTGGCACCGTCCTCACAAATACTGGCAACTACCCACAGGCCCTTGAACATTACCATCGCGCTTTGGCCCTCTATGTGGAGATCGGCGATCGGAATGGTGTTGCGGCTATCACTACGCATATCGGCACGTTCTATTCGAGTACAGGCAACTACACGCTTGCACTAGAACACCTCCAGCAGGCCCTAGCACTTCATACGGAGGATGGTAATCGTTTGTACGCTGCCTACGCTACCGGCAACATCGGCAACGTCTATGCACAAATGCAGGACTATGCCTTGGCGCTGGAATACCACCGTCGGTCACATGCACTCGTTACGGAAGTTGGTGCTTCCGGGGACGTGGTGGCCGGTACCTGCAATATCCTTGCGACGCTGGTCGACATGGGGTCGTTTGCCGAAGCTGATGAATTGCTTGCTACACTGTCAACCGTGTCGATCAAAGATCCTAGGCTTCGCGTCGGCATGATGAGATCGCGTGCTTCGATCGAGGCCCATCACTCTGATCTTGACGGAGCCATGCAAACACTTCGTTCTGCGTTGTCGGATGCTCTGAAGCACTCGCTTCATCCGGAGACGGCAACCATCCACAAGCAGCTTCGTGATCTCTGCCAACAGAGAAACGACCTTGCAGGGTACGTAGAACACAACAACGAATTCACGCGTATCACCGAAGATATCAACGGCAAGGACACGGCCACAAAGCTCGCCATCCAGGAGGCGGAACGGAAAATGGCGAAGGAGCGAAGTGAGCATGAAAAGCACCTCGCGATCCTCCACTCAACGCTTCCCAAACATATTGCTGATAGAGTGGCAAGGGGCGAGGTGGTCAACGACCACTATGACAATGTCAGCGTGATCTTCTTGGACATCGTGGGCTTCACCACCATCTCCGACCGCATTCCTTCGGGCCACGTCGTGCACCTGCTCGAGCAGATCTTCACCACACTCGACGCTGTCTGTGGAAAGCACAACGTTGTCAAGATCAAGACCATCGGCGACAGCTACATGGCCGTGTCGTTTGAGAATGTTGTCAACGCCGCCTCATGTGCACTCGACATGATCTCCTCACTCGACGCGCTCGAAATCACCATGCCCCCTGCCCTCGGAGATACATCGTGGACAAAGGACGTGGGCGATATCAAGGTGCGCATCGGTATTCACTGCGGTCCCGTCACGGCCGGCGTGATCGGCACACAACGTTTGCAGTACGATGTGTGGGGGGACACGGTGAACGTTGCAAGCAGGATGGAGAGCACGAGCGAACCAGGAAAGATCCATGTCAGCTCGAGCTTCGCTCTCGCTTTGAAGGGCGAAATGGCGAAAGAGCGAAATGGCAATGCCATGACCCTACACGAACGTGGCTCCATGGAGATCAAGGGCAAAGGTATGATGTTGACGTATTGGTTGGAAGAGAACAGCGAACAGAGAACAGCGAACAGCGAACCCCGTAACCCCGTAACCCCGTAACTCCGTAACTCCGTATCTCGGTATCTCCGTATCTCCGTGTCTCAGCACCTATCCCCCACACCACTTCAACACATCTATCGCACTGCAAACGGTGCGCTCTGCCGGGTCGGCAAAAATAGCGGTGAGTGTTGATCCAAGCTCGGAGCGGACGGTGTTCTGTTCTGCCGTTGTTGTGCATCGTAGGAGTTTGCCGATCCCTTGCACAATGGCTCGTTCGCTGCGATGGTAGTGTTTTCGCGAACCGAGATGGTGTTTGGCAGAACGAAGGAGGAGGTCTAGATCGTCATAGGACTTTAGATCGTACTTGACGAGGAGTAGGCCAACAAGCGCGATGGTGTATTCGATAGCATCGGTGTCTTCGTTGTTGACGATCTCTTCGGCTAGGTTTGCTGCTTCCTGTGTTTCACCAACGGCATACAACGTTCGTATCTGTGCGATCTGTAACTGCAGGGCGATCTTCTTGGACATCTGCGGTCTCACCCTGTTCAGAGTTCTTTGCTCACTCGCAAGAAGAGCACGTGCGTCTCGCTCTCGACCTTCACAATTCATGAGCAAGACCGAGAAGACGATCCATCGTTCATATCGCCATACTTGAATGGTTGGGAGTGAACCAGTGAGTGATACCACACCGACGCGTTTGCGAAGAGAGGTGATGATGTCGGCAAGGCCTTCGGTGATGTTATTGCGAAGCCGAAAGAACATAGCGTTGGTGAACTTGGCAAGATGCAGCGAATCGAAGGGACCAATGGGCAGGTCGAGGACCTCCTCATGCACAAAGGTGTTGTAGTATGGCAGCGCTTTCTCCGGCATCCCCATTGCTTCCCAATAGTCACCAAGGGCAAGGTTGTAAAACGTCCGCGCTGTGTCCGACAGTAACTCGATATCAGGATCGTTGAGAAGGGGCGATACGATCTCTGTTAGTTCGGCTTTCTCGTTGGTCGTTCTAGCGTTGGGACGGTGACGAAGGATGATGCGTTGTTTGAAGTAGATGCCGGCGGTGAACGTATAGTTCTGCATGCATGCAAGTGTGTCTTGTTGCATGGCAAGGAACGACGTGAGGTGGTCGATTGCCGCACGTTCGGTTGAATGGACTCCCGCTCCAAACTCACAGACGATGGTCCAGAATACCTTGAGAAATGCATCGTGAGATAACGCTTCGCTTCTCAAACGCTGGAGGACAACCCGTGCTTGATCGTGCAGCCCCTTGCTTTGCAAAACCTTGTAGTTCTCAACGTGATCAGCGAGATGACTGTCGATGTCTCTACCCGTACCATACATCCGCAAGGCACGCATCACGTTGTTGTAGGTGTACTTTTTTGCGAGGGAGAGATTGCCAAGCATTGGGTGGTTGTTGAGTCGAGCACGGAGTTCGTCATCATCAAACGCCAACTGAGCATTGATCGCATCAAAGAGGACAAGCCACGATGTGTCACGTCCGGACAGAGACGCCACGCGTCGCACATACCGCTTTTCCGACGCTGTGAGCGCGTGCACCAGATCGTAGAGATCAGCCGATGGACTCAAAAGAAGGTCCTCTGAATACTAATAATAAAGCCCCCTATCAAGTCCTAACATACGGCAATGGGGCCTGTCTACGCTGACTGTGAATACGTAATATGATACATCGTTTGGCTTGATACGTGGTCCAATGGCCGGTAGGTTACTTGGGACCTACATTCACTTCTATGAGAGAGCCACGTGATGACCAAATCTTACTCTGTTTTGAAGCGCCATGTTTTTCTGGTGATCGCTACATGTATGGCAGTGGTTTTGATGTCTTGTGAAAGAGAAGAACCGACAGCACCGGATGGTAGTGGTGGTGGGCAGGGCACATTGGTGGTGATCGCCATGGACGCGAGTAGTGTGAAAGTCTCGTTCACGGCACGATCACTTGGCGTTCGTCAGGGATATCGCATTTCGTATCGGTCTATCGGCGAATCCGAATTCGGTACGGACTCCGGATCGATCTTTGTTGGTGACTTTGAGAACCGAGACCCCAATCCGAGTATTGAGATTCTGGAGCTCACACCACAGCTCTACGAGTTCAGGCTGAGCATCGTCACTACCAACTACCAAACGCTTCCGTCATACGACACGGCGCTGGGTGCACCGGCATGGCGGTATAGTCGGGACGTTCAATCCGGTACAACGCCATTGCGGCTCTATGAACGCGGCTCTACAATGGGCGATGCACTAGTGTTAGATCCCGATAGATTTGGGCCCACAGTAACCACGGTTGATAATGCAACGGATGGCAGTATTGCCTTTGCCTTGGGAGCAGTGCCGAATGAAGATCGAGAAGAAGGAAAGAGTCCGCATAGTGTGGAACTGTGGGTAGGGGGCATAGCGATCGCAAACATCCCTTCGGAAAAGGCAGACCTAACGTCCATGCTTGGATTCTATGACTTTCGATCACAAAGCACCCTCGACGATTTCGCGGTTCACCAAGGATTTTTTGCTGGAATGAGTCCGAGCGTTAGCGTCACATACCATACTCTTCAGAATCGCAATGACGCCGAAGACAACGTCTACCGTCCGCTCGGGCTATACTCTCGATTCAGCACGCAAACGCCCGGCGTCTTCCGGTACACGAGGATCATCGTGCGCCCCGGTACAAACGGAAAGTTCCTCCAGGGGGCGGCCCCGAACAGATACATCGAACTCGACCTGAGTATAGGCCACCCGGGCGTGCCGTTTGCGTAGACCGTGCCCGGCACCAAGGGTGCCGGGCACGGCCTACGCGGTCCTACGCGGCCCATGGTTTTGGGTACGATTCTTGGTAGGCTTATTGAATGATCCGCCTGCTGATCCTCCTTCTCCTGCTTTCGCCCCCACTATATGCACAGTGCACGTGGGAAGTGAGAGACTCGATCATTGGACGTCCGTTCGAGCGGTGGGAAGCCACGGCCTACATAGCGTCTGAGTGCGATCCCCAGTACGCTCTCATGCGTGATCGGATGCTTGACAGTCTGGTGCGGTTCACGGGTGTGAATAGACTGCGGGTTGAGGTTCGCGCCGGTTCCGAGAATCCAGTTGACCATTACGCAGAGTGGCGTGCAGCGGGTTGTCCAACGGGAGCTGACCCTGCCTATACCCGTTGGCTTCAGAACCGATATGTGACTGTAAATGACAATAGTGATTCAACGATCGATGTAGGGGGCTTTCACTTCACGGAATTGGATGCCACCATCGAGAACGTAGTGATCCCGCTTCGGACGCGACTGCATGCCAAGGGCGAAGACCTGCAAATCAATGTGAGCTATGTGGCATACACTGGACAGAATGCGAGTGGAACGTACCTCCACGACCAACCGCAGGAGTACGCGGAGTTCGTGTCGGCAGTGTACCAGCATCTCAAGACGAAGTGGAACATTGTCCCTGACAGATGGGAGGCTGTTCTGGAACCAGATCTTGTTGCGGAGTGGACAGCATCGAAACTGGGTGCAGCTCTTGATGCAGCAGCACTGCGACTGCGCAGCGATGGATTTGAACCGTCATTCATCGCCCCCTCCACATCAAACACGTCCAATACCCTTTCGTGGGTGAAAGACATCCTTGCCTATCAGCATGCCAAGTCAGCTATCAAGGAGCTGAGTTACCACCGGGATTCAGATTCGAACGGAGTTAATGAATATGCGGTCCGGCGGTTTGCAGACTCCGTGAATATCCGCGCGTCGATGTTGGGTTCGACACCCGAGAACTCAAATCCCAAGGCGATGATGAACGATATTATTTACTGCAATAGTGCCGTATGGCATCAGGGTTCTATAGGTGGTCTCTTTGACGTCACAACGCTTGGCGACTCGTTGCACATCGTGCGTAAAAGAAACACTGTTGTAACTGGCCTCCTATCACGATACGTGAAGCCAGGGGCGGTGCGTTTATATGTTTGCTTCGAAGTTGTCATGAGAAACACAGACGGTTCCTTCGTCGGGTACCAGTGGCCTCCAAACAACGCATTCCTCGCTTCCGGATGGCCTACCGGTGAGGTAGAATTCGTTCGAGTAGATACGCTCTTGCAAGAACACATGGTTAGGAGGACTCGTACAAAAAGAGACTCGAGCCAAAGCGATGGCTACCCGTACTTCAGTAGGAGAGATATTGCATTTGTTATCTATATCAAACCAACTGTCGTGAGCGTTGATGATACAGAAGATCTGGCGGATAACGTCTTAACGCTCTCCCCAATTCCTGCGCGCGATCATCTCACCATCGATCTTCCAGCGGAATTGATAGATATCCCGTTCACGAAACGTGTTCTTGATCTGCAGGGACGTGTCTTGGTAACTGAAACGGATTCGTCATCAATTCTACCCATCCGACTCACGAGCGGAGTGTATGTTCTTGAGTGTATGACACAGAAGAATGTATGGCGTCAGGTGTTTGTCGTTGAATGAGTCGGGAACGCCGCTATGCCCAGAACGTCATAACGCCGGGAGTCTTACTCTCCCGGCGTGGCTCCCGGCGTCTTACTCTCCCGGCGTGACTCCCGACGTCATACTCTCCCGGCGTGAGGGCGTATCCGATCATGCAGCAAAGATCCTCAACCCAGTCCGTATGACAAAGCCAAGATTCATGACGAACGTGTAGATTGTTGACGATGAACCGCCTCTACATCCTTGCATTTGCTGCACTCGTAGTGAACGTTGCTGATATCAAAGCACAGTGGCAAACGTTTAGCAACGCTCACGATAGCGCTGATCAAATCAATAGCCTCGCGTTTGTGAACGGAATTGTGGGATTCGCTGGTGGCGCGGGGTGGGGTTATCAGGGTGATGTCTTTGTGTCAAAGACGGAAGATGGCGGTAGAACATGGAGGACTGTTTGGTCCGACTATAGTTATGGGGCGGGCAGTCTTTATGGGATAGCCGGCATGGCACTTGTAGGCGACACAACACTGTGGGCTGTTTACGATGACAATGTCGTCGTGATCGATGGTCGCGCTGACACTGTTCTCCGAAAGATGATCGAGTTTGGAATCGACGTTGCGAAGTGTTACGACAGAATCATCACCGACATCGAAATCATCGACGATAGCATCATTGTGATGTCTGTTTGCAACGGCGTTCTGTTGAGCACGAACGCAGGATCTCAATGGAGATACGTGGAGGTTAAAAGTGGAAAGCCATATCGAATCTCCTTCAGCGATCGGTGGAATGGATTGCTACTTGACTGGTTCGGGGGGATTTATCGTACGTCAGACGGAGGTAACACTTGGCTTCCGGCACGATCTGGTAATGGCATCTCCGCATTTATCTACGACATTATGAGCATCTCCGCGGAACGCGGCGTGGCTGTTGGTTCTGGCATCGCTATCACGCAGGATAGCGGAAAAACATGGGACAAGGCCGAGTACCCTTCGAATATGTATGCCTGTAGCAGTGTTGTCGCTATCGACGATACGTTGCTGTGGTGTGCGGGATCTGACAACATCTTGCATTCCACGGATGCCGGTGCTACGTGGTACTACCAGGTGAAAACTTTCGACGTGCAATTGAACGTCATCTATGCGGTTGACAGTGATACCGTGCACGCTGCAGGAGAACAAGACCACTACTTTACATCAAATTCGGGCAAGACGCCAAGTTCTGTGCACGAGTCCACATCGCCCCTTGACGAAATGTGTCGATGTACGGTCTTCCCCAACCCGGTCACCGAAGGGTTCACGATCTCGTCTGAGAAGTGCATCGAGAGGTATCGCATCGTAGACGCGCTAGGATCTGTTGTTCAAGATGTGAGCACCGACGTACGCAGTGGAGACCGCCAGCGTGTTGAGGTTCACTGTGGCGTGTTGGCGAGTAGGGCATATGTTGTTGTGGTTAGTGCCGGCGGGACAGAACGCACGATCCCTATTGTAGTTTGCAGGTAGGTCGAGCGCAGTCTTTGTGTATTACGAGGAGGCCAAATCATGCGTGCCGTTGTTCTCTGTCTCATGGCCATCGTTTGGTTCCCGTTTGGGCACTCGCACTTGTGGTTCGACATTGGATCATCGATCTCTCGTGACGAGCAACCCGAGCAACGGCAGGCCTTCCCAACATCATCTGATAGTGACAGTGATACTTCGATGTTGAGGCCGAGGATCCTTGCGCAGGAGGTAAAGGTGGATCCGATCATGAATAATGCGGATCCCGTGTTCATTGTGCGCGACGTGATCGTGAAGATCCCTGGCTTGATGCGCAGAGACAGTATGCAGGCGTGTACGATCGAAGTCCTTGTGAAGTCAAGCAACATCGCCGACCTCACGTCGGGTTCTCCCTACAAGGTGATCGTAGTTGCCGTGGATCCGCTTCGACAATGTTCTCTCGAGCAGATTCAACGCGCCCGTGACTCTTCTCCTAAACCTCGAGTGAATCAACGCGAACTACCTTCGGAATGGCTTCCGGATCCGGCGAAGAAGGCCGTGATCAATGCCGACACTCTGCGGTATAGCGCACTAACCGCCGTTACCCTTAAGCTCGTCGATGGAAAGATCCCGCTCAGGAGAGGTCAGGTTAAGGGGCATGTGGTTCTGACGCACATCGCCACATTCACGGATTCGCTGGGTATCGTTCATCGTAGCATTGCCACGCACCCGGTGCAGACAACGAACTGATCGTTGCGGACAACGGACCGTGCCCGGCACCCTTGGTGCCGGGCACGGAAGCGCTGGCCGCGTATCGTATTATAGGAATGCAAACAACACTGCTCAGATTCCGGAGGGTTGCGAATGAAGGTACTCGCTCTTGTCATCGTTGTTCTAGGCTCAATGCATGTTGGGCGCGCACAGCAGGGCGCATCAGAGGTAACACAGGAGGATCGAATCACCAAACACATGCCGGTCCTTCAGCCCCGGCCGTGTTCGGTGTGGTTAACGAAATGGGGTGCCTCGGCCGATGTTGTGAATGCGGAAGCGCGACGCATCGGACTCAAGCTGGTTGACTCGACCAGCCTCCTAGATGAAGAGGCCACTATTTACACTTACACGGAACCTGATGAAGCGGAGATCTACTACTGCTTCTCCGTGATCCGTGGTGTCTACAGCGTCTTCACCTGCACCTTGTCGTATAACGATGGTTCCCATGCCAAAGCGCGCCTCGACGAGGCAACGAAGGATCTCCAGGATCACTGGGGCGCAGACGGCACAACCAGGGTCGCGACGGCGCGGTGTGACCAGACAAAAGGTGATGTCGAGATTGAAGTAGGGATAACCAGCAAGATCGTGACGTTCACCGTCCAGAGTATGTAGGGGTGGCACGATCCTAAGCGACGCTGCGATTTGAGTACGATTCTTGGTATGGCGCGGACAACGGACAACGGACCGTGCCCGGCACCCTTGGTGCCGGGCACGGAGCCACGACTCCCGGCGTCTTACTCTCCCGGAGTGACTCCCGGCGTCATACTCTCCCGGAGTGAGGGCGTATCTCCGTACTTTCCTCCATGATTCGCACCATTCTCTTCCTCTTCCTCCTCGCCCCCTCCCTCTACGCTCAGGCGGGATGGATCCTTGAGGACTCAACGTGGGGACAGCCGTTTCAGCGGTGGGAGGCAACGTCGTTCATCGCTTCGCCGTGTGATCCGCAGTTTGATCGGATCCGTGATCTCATGCTCGATAGTCTCGTGCGCTTCACAGGCGTGAATCGGTTGCGCGTGGAGGTTCGATCGGGGTCGGAGAATCCCGTTGATCATTATGCGGAGTGGCGCGCGGCGGGATGTCCGGGTGGATCAGATCCGGCATATCTGCGGTGGCGGCAAAACCGCTACGTAACGGTCAACGACAACGATGATTCAACGATCAATGAAGGGGGCTTCCACTTCACAGAATTGGATGCCACGATCGAAAATGTTGTGATCCCTCTTCGCACACGTTTAGAAGCCAAGGGCGAAGACCTGCATGTGAATCTGTGTTATGTAGCATTCACGGGACAGAACGGGGGCGGAACGTATATCCACGACCGACCGCGTGAATACGCAGAGTTCGTCCTTGCTGTGCACCAACACCTCAAGAAGAAGTGGAACATCGTGCCGGATTCATGGGAAGCCGTGCTCGAGCCCGACCTCGTTCCGCAATGGACGGCTCAAAAGCTCGGCGCAGCGCTGAATGCAACCGCGATCACACTCCGCAACAACGGCTTTGAACCGCGGTTCGTTGCCCCCTCTACAACGAACATGTCCAATGCGATCCCGTGGACAAAACAGATCGTCGCGTTCCCTGATGCAAAGGCAGCACTGAAGGAGATGAGCTACCATCGCTATTCCGGAACTGGTATTGATGTTGCAGTCGCGATCCGGAAATACGCCGATACCCTGGGCATCGGCACGTCGATGCTGGAATGGTGGTTCGATAATGCAACGCCGGACGTTCTTCGAACTGACCTGTTGACGGCCGGGAATACGTCATGGCAAGAGGCAACCATTAGCGGACATTTCGATCTCATTCGTAACGGTGATTCAGTGCGCATCACGCGTAAGAAGAACGCTATTCTCAACGGCATCCTTTCGCGATATGTGAAGCCAGGAGCAATGCGAATTGCAGACGATGACGGCATCATAATGCGAAACAGTGATGGCTCGGTAGTGGGATATCAATCACCGATCGGAATGGATGTCCTTGATGAAGGTTGGCCCACAGGGAGTTGTGAGAGCATTGTAGTTGACTCCAACTTCCTTGAACACAGGTATCAATTCATAAGAACATACAAGGATTCGCTAGGATTAAAAGGACTCCCTCACCTCAAAGGCGGTCGTGCGGTTGTTATCATCATCCGACCTAACACCGTTAGCGTAGACGAACACCAGCCCCCTACGCTCAAGAACATCGTTGTTTCTCCGATGCCCGTAAAGAACAACATCTCTATCACCGTCCCGCACGAGTGGGACGGACTGCCAATGCGGATGAGGATCGTTGATATGCAGGGCAGAGTTGTGATGTCGGTCTCGGAAGGTTACGTGTCCGTTGGGACGTCCGGCCCGCTCTCCATTCCCATCGACCTCTCCAACGGACTCTATGCCGTGGAATGTGTGGTAGGGGGCGAGTCAGCCCGTACGGTTGTCGTGGTTGAACGATAAAGCGAACAGCGAACAGTGAACAGCGAACAGTGAACAGCGAACAGCGAACAGCGTAACCCCGTAACCCCGTAACCCCGTAACCCTGTATCTCCGTATCTCCGTACCTCCGTATCTCCGCATCTCCGTATCTCCGTAACTCTCATCTTTGCATCCATGAATACCCGCACGTTTGAAGAACTCGAGAATGCCGTTCATGTTGCGAAAGGCACCAACGATAGACAAGCAATGTTGCAATGTGCTGCCGAGCTCTCCGCGTTGGGAACCACACAAGCGCGTGCCTTATCTGCGAATGCCCGCGGCATAGTCGCGTTGTTTTCCGACAATTACCCAGAAGCAGTAGAGTGCTACAACATTGCCCTTGGACTGTATGAGGAGATAGGCGACCGCAGTGGTGTGGCTCGCGTTACGGGTAACATTGGATCTGTCCAACTGAACATCGGTAACTTCAAAGAAGCGCTAAAGTATTACCAACGCGCACTGGAAGTACATATGGAACGTGGTGAACGCAATAGCGTAGCCATCATGTCCATGGGAATCGGCAATGTTCACAGAAGCACCGGCAACTATGCCGATGCACTGGAGTGGTATCATCGTGCGCTTCAACTCTACAAGGAATGCGATGATCGGATAGGCGAAGCGGGTGTTTCACGGGGCATCGCAAACGTACATAGTGACACCGGCAACTACCCGGTTGCACTGGAATTCTTTCACCGCGCGCTGAGTATGCACGAGGAGTTTGGTGACCGTGTAGGAGTGGCGCGCATCACTGCCAGCGTCGGCCTTGTCTATAATCGCATCGGCAACTACGCTGCGGCCTTGGAGCATTACCATAGAGCTCTTGCTGTTCATGAAGAGCTTGGCACTCGCAGTGATATTGCAATGGTTTGCAGCAACATCGGAAGTGTGCATGGCAATACTGGTAACCATAGTTCCGCACTCGAGTACTTCCGACGCGCACTCCCGCTCTTTGAAGAACTAGGAAATCAACATGGCGTTGCGGGAGTCAGCAGTAACATCGCGTCGGCATTGGCCCATTCCGGATCACTCTTTGAAGCTGAAGCCCTCCTTCATACGTTGGATGCCATGGAGAACATCGATCCTGGTATTGTACTCACACGGGAACAGTCAAGAGCGATCCTTCAGGAGAAATCAGGCAACGCTGATGATGCAGTCGCCACACTTCAAGCGGCGTTAGAGTTAGCTCGTACACACGGAATAGCTCCGGAACAAGCCGGGTTCCACAAGGCCCTTCGTGACCTCTCACAGAAGCGCAATGACTTTGCGGGTTATATCGAACACAACAACGAATACACGCGCATCACCGAAGAGATCAATGGGAAAGACACGGCAACGAAACTCGCTATGCAGGAAAAGCAACGGGAGATCGATGCCGTTCAACGTGAGCATCAAAAACACATGGCAGTGTTGCACTCCACATTACCGAAACACATTGCTGATAGAGTAGCAAGGGGCGAGGTGGTCAACGACCATCACGACAATTCCTCGGTGATCTTCCTGGACATTGTGGGCTTTACCGATCTCTCTTCTCAACTCGATTCTCGAATTGTGATCGAGATCCTTGATGATGTCTTTTCAAAGTGTGATGCCATCTGCGCTAAACACCAGGTAACAAAGATCAAGACGATCGGTGATTCGTATATGGCAGTCGCCTTTGGAATAGCGAATAGCGAGCAGCGAACAGCGAATGTCATGCCGAGCGAAGCCTGTCCTGCCGAAGGGAGGATCGAGGCACAGCGAACACAGAACTCCGCAGTTCGTGCAGCGAGTGCTGCAAGAGAGATGATGAACATCACTCTCAACGAAGAGCTTAACAAGGCGCTTGCAAAGGCGCTTGAAAATGAAAAGGCGCTTCTGCGATTCAGAATTGGCATTCATTGCGGCCCGGTAACAGCCGGTGTGATCGGCAAGGAGCGCATGCAATACGATGTCTGGGGCGACACGGTGAACGTTGCGAGCCGGATGGAATCCACTTCAGAACCAGGACGCATTCACGTCTCTGAAGCTCTCAACGAGGCGCTCAACGAGGCGCTCAACGAGGCGCGCACCGCGCCAAGAGGTACAATCGAAATCAAGGGCAAGGGCATGATGCTGACGTATTGGCTGTCGTAACCCCGTAACCCCGTAACTTCCTCCCCATGAGCACCCGCACGTTCAATGAGCTCCACGAAGCTGTTAACCATGCTATGGGAATTGACGACTCTGATACACTTCTACGGTGTGCTGCGGAGCTCGAAGCATTGGGCACAAGGGAAGCAAACGTCATCGCTGCAACTGCGCGTGGCACCGCAGACCGCATTCACTGCAATTACGCCTCGGCTTTGGAGCATTACAACCGCGTCTTGGCAATGAATGAAGAAATGGGCAACCGCGGTGGAGTGGCTAGTGTCAACAGCAATATCGGCAACGTGCACTCTCTTACTGGCAACTACCCCGAGGCGATGGAGCACTACTGCCGCGCATTGGCATTGTACGAAGAACTCGACAACCGTGTTGGCTCTGCAAACACCACGTGCAATATCGGTAACGTGCACAAGAGCACCGGCAACTACCCTGCGGCTCTAGAACACTATCGTCGCGCTTTAGCTGTATACGAGGAACTCGGGATTCTCAACACTGTGGCAAACGTCACCGGCAACCTCGGCGCTTTGCAACATAGCCTTGGCAACTTTCCAGAGGCTTTGGAGCACTACAACCGTTCTTTGGCTGTACACGAAGAACTTGGTAACCGCAGCGGCGTAGCACTCATCACCGGCAATATCGGTGCTGTTCACTATAGTACCGGTGATCACGCTACGTCGCTGGAATACTACAACCGCGCTTTAGATGAACATGAAGATCTGGGAGAGCGTAACAATGTGTCGCGCATCACAGCCAATATCTTGAACGCAATGATCGAATGTGGTATGCATGGTGAGGCAGCAGAGCTGCTACTGAAGATGGATGCTATGCAGATCGAGGATCCATACGTTAAGGTCATGAGAGAACAACTTCGCGCAGAGCTCCAAATGCATGACGGTTTAGTCGAAGATGCGAGGAGTACGCTTCATTCGGTGCTGGAAATCGCGCGGAGATACAGTTTGTCGTTCGAGCATGCCGAGATACATAAGCAGTTGCGCGATCACTGCCAGAAGGAAAATGACTTCCCTGGCTACATCGAACACAACAACGAATACACCCGTCTCACCGAAGAGATCAATGGTAAAGAAGCAACGCTGAAGATCGCCATGCAAGAGAAGCAACGTGAGATCGATGCACGTGAAAAGGAACATGCGAAGCACATGGCAGTTCTTCATTCCACGCTTCCAAAACATATCGCAGATCGAGTGGCAAGGGGCGAAACAGTTAACGATTCCTTTGATAATGCTTCGGTGTTGTTCCTCGACGTGGTAGGCTTCACCACGCACTCAAGCGAACTCGAAGCAGGTGAGGTAGTATCGCTCCTGCAAAACATCTTCACAACGTTCGATGCTATCTGTGCAAAGCATGATGTGATGAAGATCAAGACGATCGGTGATTCGTATATGGCGGTCGCCTTTGGAATAGCGAATAGCGAGCAGCGAATAGCGAATGTTGCCATCGACATGATGTCGAGCATATTCACATGGCCGCATACAGACGAGCGCGTGATGTTCCGCATTGGACTTCACAGCGGGCCGGTGGTTGCCGGAGTGCTTGGAACAGCGCGCATGCAATACGATGTCTGGGGCGACACGGTGAACGTGGCGAGCAGGATGGAATCAACGAGTGAACCCGGACGCATTCACGTCTCCGAGGCGCTTGCAAAGGCGCTCAACGAGGCGCTCAACGAGGCGCGCACCGCGCCAAGAGGCACAATTGAAATCAAGGGAAAGGGGCTCATGCAGACGTTTTGGTTGGAGGACTGACTCCCGGAGTGAAGCCCTACCACCCAAAAAAGCCTGCAACGGCATTGCCTACATCGGATGCTGCTTCACCAACGTTATCGGAGAACTCTTCGACAGCCTTGCCGGCTTCATCGATGACGTCTTCGATCTGATCGCCGGCCTCTTCAATGGCGTCTTCGGTTTGTTTTACAACGTCGTTGATGCCGCGCTCGATATCACGTTTGGTACGATCGATCTCGGCCTTCACGTCTGCGGCTGCGCCTTGGGCGGCGGCGTCGAGCTGCGCCCATGCATTGCCGAGGTCCTTGATGGTTCGGTCAGCAGCCTGTTGTCCGGCAAGCCAGATGATCGCAGCCTGACGTTCTGCATTGTCCGCCTGTGCGCCTGCCCAGTCCATGAATTCGAGGAAGGCATCTTGGAAGGCTTCACCCGCGGCTTCCAAGCCCCCACTCACTCCGGGAACGATGCCGTTAACCATGGCAGGGGGCGGTACAACATCCTGTGGACGTGGCAGTGGTTCGTTGAGCAGAGCTTCGATGTTGATGATCCCCGGACCATACAATCCGTCGTCCCACGTGCCGATGGCACGTGCCGTCTTTTGGATCTGTTGACGGAAAACCCATGCGAGAGGGATGCCGGCAGGGCCATACTGACCGATCAGTGTTTGACGTCCATGATGGGCTAGCCACAACGCAGCAGCGCCAGCTACATGCGGTGCCGCAAAGGAAGTGCCGGAAGCACATTCGAGAGTTTCGCCGCGGGTAGCATTGCCGGATCTGCTGTCCTTTGATTTGTAGTCAGCGATCCAGATGGCATCCGCCGGTGCTGTGATGTCTACGTTCGGGCCTCGGTGGGTTTCACTCCATGGCTCTCCTGACGGACTACAGCCGGCAACGGCGATCACATTCGAATACGCTGCAGGGAGTACAACGGAATCGCCCCCTCCCACACCTACTACGTTGAGTCCATCGGCAATCGCACTGACGGCGTTGCTAAGGTATGTCTGGCCAACAGCTGCGGCTATGATGATGTTGTGTTTCTCTACAGCCGTGTTGATGATCTCGCGTACTTCGTCATGCAACAAGCCGCCGACACTGAGCGATATCACGTGTGCCTTTGCATCGATCGCATACTGTATAGCATTGATGAGGTCTTCATCGAAGAGACGAAACACTCCGGCGCCATGCACTCCGCGGTCTGTGATCTCGAGCAATGCCGAGTCATTGATGAATTTGATGGGAAGCATCGTTGCCTTTGGGGCAACTCCGGTAAGGTGACCGTTAGTGTCGAGGACCCGTTTGTCATTGTACTTGCGCTTGCCGTCGGATTCTGTACCGAACGCAAGAGCAGCGTCCGATGCCGTGCTGATGAGTTCCTGTCCGTCATCGATCCGTCCGCCGAGGATCACCGACCCCGTTGCCGTCCCGTGAGTGATCTGTGGTGCATCGGCATCACGATTTCTGATCGAGTGTTTTGCATTCTCCGAACCCGTTGCACCTGTGACAACATTGTGTGATCGTGCGATGTCGATCTGTGCGCTGTTATACTGGGAGTGTTCGGCCCAACCCGAATCGATGTGTGCGATGACGATCCCTTCGCCAAGTGCACGTCCGCCCCGCTTTGGTGGGATGGCGTGTGCGCGAGAAGCGCGAGTGAGATCGAGATGCCAGTCGAAGTTTCGTTCGGCGCGTGTAGCTGCGGTAGGCGCAAAGAAGTTTCCGCGGAGTCCACTCACCGCTACCGAATGAAACACCCCTTTCTTGCGCATGGCCCACGCGAGATTGAGAAGCTCAGTACGAACGCTGGTGTGATCGATCGGAAACATCACCGAGTAGCTCGTCACAGGTCCGGGTGTAAGGGGCAAACGTTTCACAACAACACCGATCGAAGCCACGTCCACGCCCAAACATCCCGAAAGCCCCTTCACAAACGCAGCAAGATTTGCCTGGGTGCTTCGAACGATCAATCGAGCCGGCGTTGCCAGAGACTTCGCCGCGCTGCGAGAGACCTTCACCCGCAGCACAAAAGCCGCGATGATCTGGTCCGGAGTACGCATTGCGCGTGTATCGATGGCACGCTTGACGGAGGCTCCGCGCGTACGTTTGATCTTGGAGATGCGATCCTGCAGCAGCGTAAAGGACTGTGGTTTTCCGGCAACGAGCTTCGTACGAGAAGTGGAGATCAGGGCAGAAGCCTTTGCCTTGCTGATGGCGAGCTTCTTTGCGTCGACGTTCGTCGTGAGGAGTGCTGCGACCTTCTTTGAACGAAGACGCAGATGAAGGGACGGATCGGTGAAGACCAGTGGCATAGGACCTCGGAGCAGTGGTGATCGGGTGAAGCCGAATCTACGGTATCTCATCGGTCCACGGAACGCTCCCGGTGAGTTAGCGGTGAGTGCCACATCACAAGTTGCATCATCAATTCTTACTCACACTTTCTGATGGAGTCAATAATGCGTGTATTTGCAACGTTTGTGATGGCTGCGGCATGTGCTGTGGTCGTGATCGGGTGCTCGGATGCTGTGGCACCGACGGTGGCGGAAGATCCGGGGTCCATGACCGACGGACAAGTAGCAGCGGGCGGGGACTATTTGATCAAGCTCGGTGGAGTAGATGGAGAAACCGAGGGACTTGAAGAGGCCATGGAGATCTATTCCGGTAATGGAACGGAGACTGCCGCACTGCTCCTCCCGGCCATTCAGAAGGTTCGCGAAGCCATGGCCGAGTTGGAAGAAGGAGCTACCAGAGACGGCTCAATCAAAGCCGGTGATGCAGAGAAGGTGTTCCGCAAGCTGATCAACACCCACAAGCCAAAAGGCGATGCATATTCGGTCCAAGAGATCTGCGGTGCGTCTGCAACTGAGGGCGGAAATGATACAGATCATAAGTGTTGGATCATTATCGAGTCGAAACATAAAAACGCGTCAGCGAACGTTGAATACCAGCTCCATCACTTCTTCAATGGTGTCCGATTGATCATGGACGGTGCCCGCGTCAACGACGATGAAATTGACCGTGCAGTGGACGCTGTTTTGGCAGAGGTCGCCGTTCTATCCGATGAACGTCCGTAAGAACCGGTATTGAGAACATGGTGGTAGTTTAGACGCTGCCACCATGACTCAAGAGATCCGAAAACATAGCGATGATGTTCTGTCTCGGGCCGCGAACCTGCACGGTAAGGGAGAGACCACACACGAGATTCGTGCTGAACTCGAAGCCCTGCTAACAGAACATCAGAATACCGACGATGACCAATCATCGGCAAGAGTGCACTATGCACTGGCAACACATCACATGATCCGCACACAGCTGGATGTAGCCATTCAGCATTGTGAAGATGGACTTCGCTTGATAGGGGGCAAGCAGTCCCCACTAGAAGTGGAACTGTTAGTGCTGCTCTCTCGACAGTACATTGCGAATAACGTCATCAAGGCACGAGAGATCACCACGAGCGCAATGGATCTATCACAACAGCTCAATGGTCACGTGACCCCATCGGTGTTGCTTCGGCATGCCGAGGCTGTCGGTGCCAATGGCGACGTTGAAAGATCGATCGAACTATTGCGTCAGGCAGAAGCGCTGTTCGATCTCGATGGAGATGAATCCGGTCGAGTGGTGGTCCTTCTGCGACTTTGCGTTCAGCTCATCAACAACAGGCAGTACGCACTCGTGATCGAGTACGCCACTGAGGTGATCGGTCTAGCCGATTCTCTTGGCCGTCGCATGGCAAAGGTGAATGGATTTAAGTTCCTAGCAATGGCTCTGACCGGTATCGGCAAGCCTGCCGAGGCGTATGAGGTAGGGAAGCGAGCCCTGGATATTGCGGAGGAGCATTATCCCGGACATCTTGTTGGTGACTGTTGCGGCGTCCTAGGTGATGTCTATCTGAAGTTGAATGATCTGCCAACAGCCCTCAACTGTTTTGCGAGGGCACGTAATGTCTATCGCGAATCCGGACATCTGAACGGTCAAGCTCTTTGCCTTACCCGCATGGCCGAAGTTTACGGTACGGCGGGCAAACCGGAACTTGCCGAGCAACTCTTGGTCGAAGCCGACGAACTCTGTGACGAGATCGGCAACACTGTGCTGAAACGATCCGTGGCCTTTGTGCGAGCCGGTTTGTATATGCGTCAACACAAGGAGACTGGTACGTCATCAATGGATGCTGTAGACAAGGCCGTTGACATCTTCCGTAGGATCGCGGCGTCAACTGTTTCCCTTTCGTTGCCTGTCCTCGACGAGATCGATGTTACCATCAAGCCGTTGCCGCCAAAAACGTCGGACGAGATCACCACTCCTCATGAAGCAACCGAATATGCCTTCAAGGTCAGCACGCTTGGTTCGTTTTGTGTGGAAAGGGGCGGCACAGAGATCTCAATGGAAGAATGGAAGCGCAAGAAAGCGCGTGATGTCTTCAAGTACTTGGTAACGCGACATCGACGCTCCGTGAGCGTTGATGAGATCGTGATGCATGTATGGGGCGAGGACGTAGATGTTGAACGATGTTTGCCAACCCTGCAGAACGCCGTCAGCGCCATCCGCACGGCTCTTGAACCAGGCATCAAACCGCGTCAAACCTCTCGTTACATTCAGTTCCGCGACGGCTCGTACACCCTTGATCTTGGGCCAGACTCCGTTGTGGACCTTCACGACTATACGGCACGTGCAACCACCGCCATATCGATCATCGATCCTCATCAACGCCTTGAAGAACTCGGTCGTGTTGCCGACCTCTATACCGGCGACTTCCTGCCAGATGACATCTATGATGACTGGACGGACTTCACACGCATCACAACGCGTGAGCTAGCGATCGAAGTCTTGAATCAGCTAGCAGCAACACAGTTCAGCCTGGACATGGGCGCCGCTGCTCGCATCACGATGCAACGTCTGGGCGCGTTGGATCCGTGACCAGGTGTTGGTCTTCCGATGCACAATCAACGGTAGGCTTGCAACAACACCATCGGTCTTAACGCTTCATCACGATAGACGTGAACGTGCTGACGCTTCCAAAGGGTTGCACAAGACATACAATCCGGGCGACACATCAAATAGTACTGGCCCATTGCCGACATTGTCCTTGTAGACCAACTGTCCAAAGCTATTGTACACCGTGATCTCCGCCATACCGTCAAGTCCTGAGATCGTACACGTATGATCAAATGGATTGGGATCGACGCGGAAGGCAGACCCACGTGGTTGTTCGTTGACGTGGTTTGGCGTTGAGCACGAAGACGGGATCGAATCTGTTGTATATAGACTCGAGCAACTCTTGCAGAAGAATCTACGGAAAAAGCAACTCGCCCGCTGCGCTCTGAATGCGCTGGAGGCATCACGAAAGATGCCGTGTCCACCCGACGCATCAACGGTCAACTCACTACATACATTCTTGGCGATCAGGTCTTCATGGATCGCTCTTGACCCGATCAGTGACGATGTCGCGTCGATCGACCAGGATCAAGTCCACCATGAAATGAAATGGTAGGGATCATTTCGTCGAGATCAACCTCGCTTTCAACAACGCCACCCCAGTTATTGAATACACCCTTGATGGAGTAGGTGGTCGTCAAGTCATTCCCGGACCGATGAAGACCTCCCAACTCAGCACTCACGGCGGATGTGGCATAGAGCAAGGAAAGGCTGTCGAGCTCCCTGCGCACACTGCCCAGCGCAAGGCCTGACCTCCTACAAACAACCAACTGGTATCGATCCTGACAGTAGACGCGTTGCGGACAACGAATCGCAGGGCAGCATGGCCATCCTGAATCGCGCGATATCGTGCCTGTTGACGGTCGTCCACCGATTCACGGCACACAAGCCACGCTGGCCAGGTGAAACAGATCTGATGTCGCCCGATTGCTTGTCCCCGACGAAAACCCCAAAGGCTGATCCTCGGCACGGCAACAGGCCGTCAGGTCCTGCAGGACTTCCAACGGTTGGCGGCCTAACGCGACGCCTCTGTCGAGTCAAAAAACACAACCTCGGTGTAACGAAGATCATTCGTGCAATGCTGTCCACGGGCCTCTCCGTTCAGAACGAACAGGCCTGCGATGATAAGCAAGAGGATGATTCGCATGGGTGTACCTCGAAATTCATGTTGTGTTGGCGCAGATCACTCTAGCCAGTACGTCTTCATCATGCCTTTGCCCTTGATCTCGAATGTACCCCGCTCAACAACCTGCACAGGTCGCTCGACAGAGTCACCTAAAGAGGCGCGCAGCGAATGCCTGGGTTGGTCTGTCCTCGACTCTCCCCGGCTCGCCCCCCCCCCCCCCCCCCCCCCCCGGTGCCGCTCCACCGGCGCCCCGGCCCCCAGGGGCCGATTCTGAACTCGATGATCGGCGTAGCGCCTTTCCGCCGTTGAGGTGACGTTCATCATGGTCGCGCACGAACCACCGATTCGCCGTTTCAAAACCGCCGCTCGCCAATCGTCTTGATCTTGGTGACGTTGTATTGTTCACAGATCGCGTCGCATTGCGTGAAAATATTGTCCAGCAAGGTGATCACATCTTGCGACTTCATGGAAGACGATAGATCCGTGAAGCCCACGATATCGAGGAAGATCACGGAGGCGTTTTCATAGTGATCGTTGACCACCTCGCCCCTTGCCACTCGCTCGGCAATGTGTTGTGGAAGAGTGGAATGGAGAATAGCAAGGTGCTTCTCATGCGCCTGGCGTTCTTTGGCCATCTTCCTCTCCGCTTCTTGCATGGCAAGCGTAGTTGTGGTGGCCTTGCCGTTGATCTCTTCGTTGATGCGCTGGTAGGCGTTGTTGTGTTCTACATAGGCTGCAAGATCGTTCTGTTTGAGTGCGAGATCTCGCAACTGACCATGGATGCCTACCTCATCAAAGGGGAGGGCGCATTCCTGAGCGACCATCAGTGAGGAAAGAAGTGTCTTTCTGGATTCGTCATACATCCCGCGTTGCTCCTGGAGCAATGCACGACTCGATTCCATGTATAGTCTCGTGTTAACGTCCGGGATCGACATCGCATCCAGTGAGGCAAGCAGTTGATCGGCTTCGTCCGATGGCCCCTTACGTACGAGTACACCGAGTATTAGTCCCGTCGTGCGGGCAACATCTCGTTGCGTTCCCATCCTCGAGGCGATCGCTGATGCCCGGCGGTAATACTCCAGAGCACGATCGAAGTCATTCTTCACAACGTAGACGTTGCCGATGTTCGACAGTATGCTAGAGACACTCCGTTCATCTCCGACAGATTCGTAATGCCGCAGCGAACGCTCTCGAAACTCAATGGCCAATTGGTAGTCTTCGATCATGTAGTAGACAGAACCGATATTGTCGGTCACAAGAGCCACTCCATCATGATCGCCGAGCTCCTCAAACAACGATAACGAGCGATAGAAGTGCTCAAGTGCTTCCGGATATTGTCCGCTGTTCTTGAGAACGATGCCGAGAACATTCAACGTCAGTGCTATATCTCTTGTGCTGCCCAACGTGTTGTAGGTAGCGAGCGCCTGGTGAAACAGCGAAAACGCCTCCACCCAGTTGCCGGTGGCCTTCAACACGGTCCCGCAGCGCGGGCGCCCAGTGGTTGCCGGTCTCTTCATTCCGGTTCAACGCCTGAGTGTTCGCATCGCAACCGACCGCGCTCGCCTCAGCCACATGGCTTGGCCCCCCGGGCGTCAGCCCCACAGTTAGTGCATTCTCAAACTGCTCCAATGCCTTCGTCGTGTTGCGGTCACGAAGGAGATACACCGATCCGCGAGTCCTTGCAGCCAGTGCCCGTCCCTCTGCCGTACCAAGTTCTTCAAGCTCTGCCGCATGCTGCAGCATTGCATCCGCATCACGCACATCGCGTGCCTGCAGAACTCCGTCGCTGATCTCGTGAAAGGGTCGTTGATTCATGATAGGGGGCTTTCCAGCCAATAGGTCTTCGGCATTCCTTCATCAACCTGCAGAGGGCCGGGGTGAAAGGACAGGCAATCTACCCTCGTTTTTTGAATGAGCCCATATCCTGAGAACTCGCATCTTTGTGGCAATGAATACACCCCACACGCCCCTTACCCTAGAGCAGCGATCCCTGCTTGCTACGCCCCCCGACGGGGTATCGAGACATGGGGCACGACAAGCCGTCTCAAATTCTTGCCGGAGGTGATCATGTCAAAGGTCAGTATGCCAACACAAGGCGCGTGTCATTAAGCCCGTCATTTTTCATGATCTGCACGATATACAATCCGGGTGGCACATCCACGCGTATGCGTCCCGTCGACAGCGAAGAACGTGCGATCTCGGTTCCAACTATCGAGAACACGGAAAGCGCTAATGCGTCATGGAGACAGGCCGTCCTTCTCGATGCCTACGTAGACGTCGATATATCCTGAGCCGGAGGCTATCGTGATATTGGGCAGGGTGAATTGTATGCTGCGAAGGTATCGAGTAGCACACACATCGTTGATTTCGATCGTTGTATGCTCGCTGCGAGAATTGCAGGTGACATTGCTGTTTGAAATAGAGACGGAATCAACAAATACAACAGTTGAGTTTGAGGTAGAGAGTAATCCTAAGGCATCGACCGTGAAGATGGTGTCTCCTCCGATCCAATCAGTTTCTACCTTTAGGATGGTGTAGTCTCCATCGAAATAGATCGACGTCTTGGGGTCTGACGTGGAGGGCGCTACATACAGATTCTTACTCAGATATCGGATGTTCGCCGTGAAGTGGGACGGAGGCGTCAATGCAAACGTGTCTTTGACAAGTGCCATGATGCGTGTAGTGCCACCTATGCCAACGGTGTCCGCCACAAGTGCAACCTTTATGAAGCAGGAGTCTGTTACGGCCCAGGTAAATGGAAAGAGCAGATTATCGTCACATCCACCCGCAACTGCGCCGTAGAAGGTCAGTGTGTCTCTGTATTGTTGCACCGATGCACGACAGATACGGACTTGAATCACAAGAGTGTCATTCGCAGCTAGTGTTGCCGGCAATGAAGGTAACGAACTGAGCACGATCATTGAATCGAGCTGGGACCGGATGCTGTCAATGGTGTAACTCGATGGGCCGAGATTCACATAGCGAATCTCTGTAGTGTCGAGGGTGCCGACCAACTGCGCTCCAAGATCGCGTGGGCCGATCTGTCGAAGTCTTGAGTATGCTTCTATTGCAGGATCATCATACGCACAGTTGAAGATCACCTTGCCGGAACTTCCCGGCTTTGCATACCAGTCATGCTCTACTCCACTGGCATACTCGGTATTGATGCCATTCATACCACGAGATGTGACGGTTGATACAGATCCCGGTATTGCAGGCAAGGAGAGCAGTATCTGCCCACCACCGCCACCGCCGCCAGGACCGTGTGGTCCTTGAAAGACGACGCCCATATCGCCCCCTTTCCCTCCCGATACATCAAGAGTGATCGCACCACGAAGAGAAGAACATCCAATGAAGATCGTTCCTCCCGCTCCACCCCCACTGGCTCCATCGTGCTGAGCGATCCTCGCATCGGTCCCTCTACTTGAGAGAATGTTCGAACCTCCGGTACTTATGATGGTAGGTGCAATAATGATGATGATCCCACCACCGCGGCCACCCTGACCGCTCAAGCCTTCATTCTGGTGCCCGCCACCCCCGCCTCCTCCAAAGAACGTTCCGGGAGCAGCCGGGTCGACAACACATGCTGAGCCCCCTAACCCGCCATTTACCTCAACTCCACACACTTGGTACACGGCACCTCCATCACCACCTGATCCTCCATTTCCTCCGCCCGCACCCCCGGCATTGTGGTTTGCTCCTCCACCACCTCCATTTGCTGTCCGGCCACGACCTGCCTGACGTTGAACATCGATCTTGGCAGCACCTTCTCCTTTTTGCCCATAGAAGATTGATGGGTAGGGGGCATTCATGTCCGAGCTCGTTCGGCAGTTATTGTAGACGCTTGATTGTAGACCTCCTACGAAACCAAGGCCGTTGACGGAGATCGAGCAGTTAATGATGACGCTGTCTGTGGCCTCGATGGCGATAATGCCACCAGCCACACCGTTCCATGGAGTAGCCGTGATGGGTCCGTTTAATGTGACTCTGCTTGAACTGATCGCTGGGACCAATTGCACGGCCGCATTCACATCGTAGATGCGACGCAGTTGAGTCGATAGGAACACAAGATTTCCGACAACATCAGCCACGGATGCGAATTCGAAGTTGCCGCAGGTGCCTTGCGAAATCGGAGTACCTGAATCAGCCGCTGAATCACCCAGGGACATTCCTTTTGCTTGATAGATCAATACTCGATCGCCTACAGCAAACGGACGTGCGTCATCAACCAGTACTTCGGAGAGGCAGCCAGAAAACTTGATCTGTTTTACTTCTGAACCGTAAATGTTAACGGAGCCAACAACGATCTGACCAACCAGCGCTTGCCCAGATAGGAAGAGAATTAGGAACGCTATGTATTGTAATACGTGAATAATGACACCCCAGGAGAGTGGTCGTTATGGTGCCCCCGTCCTCGATCATACTATCTGCAATGTATACTTAAGGTATCCCATTGACTCCACGCCACTTCGGTTCTACTCAGAATGGCTGCTTTACAACACGCAGATATGGCTTAATTGTCGTGAAGCCCTCCGGATATTTTGCGCGTGCATCATCATCCGATACGGACGTAACGATGATCACGTCGTCCCCATTCTTCCAGTTTGCCGGGGTGGCCACCTTGTGCTTGGCTGTGAGCTGTATCGAATCGAGAACGCGTAAGATCTCGTCGAAGTTTCTGCCGGATGTCATCGGATACGCAAGCGTGAGTTTGACCTTTTTGTCCGGACCCACGATGAATACAGTTCGTACTGTTTCATTGTTTACGGCCGTTCTGCCTTCGCACGAATCACCTTCTTCTTCTGGGAGCATATCATAGAGTTTGGAGACGGAAAGGTCTGTGTCTGCGATCATTGGGAATGTCACAGGAGCCCCTTGAGTCTCTTCAATGTCCTTCTCCCATTCAATATGCTTAGCAACAGGATCAACACTTAGTCCGATGACCTTTGTATTCCGCTTTGCGAAATCGGGGATCATCTTGGCAACAGTGCCCAGCTCGGTTGTGCACACCGGTGTAAAATCCTTTGGATGGGAGAAAAGAACGGCATATCCGTCTCCGATCCAATCATGAAAGTTGATCTGTCCCTGCGTGGTCTCTGCTGTGAAGTTCGGTGCGATTTGATTGATGCGAATGGACATGGATCATACTCCAGGTTGGTGAGGAATGGAATATAGGAATTGTTACCCCACGAGTGTTGCCAGAAAGCTTCAACTCCGGGAAAGGTGCGAGACGCGGTTGAGCAGCAGGGCAACTCCGTCGTGGGGAGTCGGCACCTGCTGCGTCCAAACCGCGCTCTGTGGGCTCGTTACCGGAGAACGGCCACGGAACCCACATAGAGATCTCGACTTCCAGAGCTCAAAATGCAGGTGTAAACCCCGCTTGGTAACCCGCTTGTATCAACACTGATCCGGATACCGGGATTCGATGTTTGGTCCGTCATCGCGCCGGGTGTTGTTGAAAGCGGAATGGCGACGCGAAGAGCTTCCTCACCGGTAGTGTTCAAGAACCTACACTCGGTCTGGTCTCCAAATTCAAGTTCGACGTCGCGTATCTCGATCGTCACAACATTATCCGCTGGCTGGGGATAGATCGTGGCCGATACGATGGTGCTGCGGTCAACTTCATCTACATGAGTGATCACTCGCCGGACCTTGATCTGCGCTGCAACGCTGGTGTCTGCTCCACACTCCCCGGTAATGATCACATCGTATGTTCCGGAATCCGCCTCAATGATGGAGTCGATCCTTAGCCGAGATGATGTGGCCCCGTTGATAGCGTTGCCATCTTTACGCCATTGATAGGATACATTGGCACTGTCCGATACAACGCTGAGTTCAATGCTGTCACCTACCCAAGCCGTTGTGTCCTGCAGTGTCGTGATGATCATCGGCGCCTTCTTCACACTGACGTACACGGAATCGGAAAAGACCCAGGGTTGACAAATGCCACCAACCCTAACCTGATACCACCCGCCCTGAGAAACTGTAATGCGCGGGATGATCAATCGGTAGGAGGTTGCGTCAACAACGTCCTTGCCATTGTAGAGCCATTGATAGGTAATGTCTGTACCCGTGGCAGCAATACCAATGTCAATGAGCTCACCTTCACATACTGTTGTTCCGCTTGGTTGTGACTGAATGAAGGGGGCGATGTTGAGCGTTATCGTCTTCGTGAAGCTCGTTGCTCCTGAAGTTGTCTGCGCATCAACGACCACATCGTAGCCTGCTCTGTCTTCATCCTTCGTTTGCATGATGTGATATGTATTGTCGTTTGCCCCATCAATGTTCTTCCCATTCTTCCGCCATTGATAGTGTAGGTTCGTTCCCTCGGCGATCACTGTAAACGTAGTTTCGTCGTCCTCGCACACGCTCACGTCAACCGGATGCACAACGAGTTGTGCATCAAGGGCTATTCCAAGTGGACTGTCTCCCAAACATCCAAGGATGTATTGCCCGTCCCAATTCTGCATTGGGAAGGTAAGTTCGCCCGTTCGCCCGTCCACGCGAATGCACGTTCCCGCGTTGACCCAATTGCCGGACCCATCTGATGGTCTACGGAACAACACCCAGCGCGATGGCTCATTGATATCGAACTGCGATAGCCCTCGAGGTCCAAGAATGATCTTCCAGAATCCTCCGATCGTACCCTGACCATACGTGCGTATCACCCAGGTTCTTGGGAACAACCGCCCAATACCTGCAGGTGCTATGATCCCACGAACATCTACGATGCTATGAACAACAAGATCAACACTCTTGGTCAGCGAGGTCACGTCGAGGCGGGTATCCGTACCGCCGAGATAGATGTTCCCCTTCGTGGTAATAGTGCCACTCCATGACCTGCCAACTCCAACGATCGAGGTGCGATCATATGCAGTGCCACCACGAACCAGCGTTTCTGTGCCGGTCGTAACGTCAGTCACAGACTCACCAGCCCCCTCACTGGAATGCCATCCACCCATCAACCACGGTTCGATACCAACTGTACGGTCATGCATCGTTCGTCGGATGTGTGATGGTGGGCAAGGGGCTCCCCAGATACTCACATTGTCGATCGACCCGTTGAAGTAGCTTCGATGATAGCCTTGATAGTAGCCGATCATCATGCGATCATCCGTTGGCATCATCGCCGTGAACGGGATGGAAAGCCGAGCACTCAACACACCATTGATGAAGACCTGCAATGATGTGCCGTCAAACACTCCGCTTACGTGCGACCACGTATTGATCTTCACGATCCCGCTCGACCAGATCCATTGTGCTGTTCCGTTGGCCTTGGTGATGACCATGCCCACGTGACCATATTCGTCGAGAACGAGCGCGTAGCCTCGACTTCCAGCTCCTACATATCGATGATTGCCGATGATTCCGGACAGCCTCCCATATGCCGTGGGGTACACCCAAGCCATGAGTGTGAGATTGGCTGTGAGTCCATACGAACTCTTCTGACCAAGATCCACAATGGTGTTCTCGCCATTAAAGCGGATACCCCGTCTGAGAGAAGAGAACCAATATCCCGATGAATCAAAGAGGTCGTCTGTGAATGCGTAAACAGCGCCACTTCTCCCAACAACCCACCCATATCCGCTGTTAAAGGAGATACCGGTCAGATCTTCCGACGTAATGTGGATGGCTATCCACGTTGTGCCGCCGTTTGTTGAGCGCAACACAACACCACGATCGCACACGGCAAAGATGAGCTCGCGAGAGATGATGTGCAGTGCATTGATGTGAAGTCCAATGTTGATATTGATCCGAGTCCACGTCAGACCTCCATCTACCGTCCGAAGGACACAGCCATTCCGACCCACAACGAGTCCGAAGGAAGCGTCGTAGAACGAAACATCTGAAAGGTCAACAGTGGTGTTGCTCGAGATCTGAATCCAGGCTGAACCATTCCATCCGAACATCATGCCACGCTCACCAACGGCAAAGTAGATGTGGCCACTCACAAACACGCGAGTGATAGCAACGTTTGTCTGCAATACGATCTTGATCCAACGAGTACCATTGAATCGCCACATCGAACCGTCTCGTCCTACTGCAAAGCCATCATTGCGATGAATGAAGGCGATCGAGAGAAAATGCACTGACGACTGCACAGGAAAGCGATGCCAGGTAACACCAAGGTCGATCGATCGATAAATACAACCGTTATCGCCCACCACGAAGAGTACGGAATCAACGATGCACACATTGTTCCACCGGAGCGTTGTACCGATGTCTCTTCGGAGCCAGGTGAGTCCTCCATCTAGTGTCACACGAAGAACACCGTCTACTCCTACAACAACACCAAGGTAGGCGTCGTAGAAACGGCAATGTCTGAGGTCGACGGTAACGTCGACATTTACGCGAGAAATGTGCACACCGT
Source organism: Ignavibacteria bacterium (assembly GCA_016707005.1). Taxonomy (NCBI): domain Bacteria; kingdom Pseudomonadati; phylum Ignavibacteriota; class Ignavibacteria; species Ignavibacteria bacterium. The sequence continues at coordinate 151,397 of JADJIQ010000005.1, read as the reverse complement.
TTACGAACTGAAGATGGTCCGTTCGGAAGGACCAGCAGAGTCCACCGGCTCCTCCAATGTATCCCATGCCACGTGAGTAGAACACAAACAGTAGGTCGACGTTGACGTTGAGATCGATCTTGATCCACGTTCTACCGCCATCAACCGTTTGCAAGACCAAACCGTTGGCACACGAAGCCCATCCAACCCAACGTGAGGCGAAACGAAGGCAACGGATCTCAACATCCAGCCCAACATTGATATTGACGATCGTCCATGTTCGTCCGCCATCGATCGTGCGCCATGCCAAGCCCCCTTTCCCGATGATCCAACCGATACGAGCATCAATGAAGGTGATGTCTACAAGGTCAACATTGATATTCAGATCGATCCGCACCCAGCCTCTGCCGTTGTATCTCCAAACGATGCCGCCATCGCCGATAGCCCACACAAAGGATCCATTGACGATGATGCGACGGAAGTTGGCCGTTGTATTGATGGTCTCCCGGATCCACGTGGTGCCGTTGAATCGGAAGATCACGCCCCCTTCACCGATCACGAATCCATAGGAAGCATTTACGAAGACAAGACTCGTGAATGTGACATTCACATTGAGATCGATGCGGATCCATGTGAGACCACCATCGTTGCTGTAGGCAAGGTATCCGTTCTGACCACAGATGTAGACGATGCCGTTGATCGTGTAGATGCTTGTGAATCGTATGCTGATACCAATGTTGATGGTCGTCCAGGAGATGCCACCATCGATCGTGCGTAGGAGCACACCGCCGTCGCCGATCATGAACCCACGCATTCCATCAATGCAGAACGTGCCGCCAAGGGCTACATTGACATTCGTGAAAACACGCGAATACGTGGTTCCATGAATGGTGAGTACGTAGTCACTGCTGAAGCGGAATATTGCCCCACCTGTTCCAACGATGTAGCCCCAGCCGTTGACAACGGTGATCGAACGAAGGTGGACCGAGGTATTGAGGTGAATTCGAACCCACGTCCGACCCCCATCGAGTGTTTGAAGGCAGATCCCACCGTCACCAACAACGTAGGCGATGTTCCGAGAGACAATGTAAACTCCACGCAACGTACTCTGTACTCCACTGATCAGGATGGACCACGTTAGACCACCGTCGAATGTTCTGCAGATCGTACCATCAGCACCGATCAGATAGCCAAACGTGCCATCGAGCATCGTAATGTTTGTGATATCGATGCTAAGGTTGAGAGAGATCGAGATCCATGTAGTGCCATCATATCGCCAGAGTTGACCTCCGGTGCCCGTTACGAAGATGTATGATCCATGGATGTAGATGGATGTGAACATCACGTTCACATGGACATCGATGGACTGGCGCACCCAGCTGCTGCCATTCCAGATAAAGATCATTCCGCCACTGCCAACAGCGATTCCATACTGCTCATGGATGAATCGGAGGTCTGTGAGCGAGACGTTCACACCAATGTTCATCGAGATCCACGTCACGCCGTGGTCAAGTGAATACCGAACAACGCCATTTGCTCCATAGATGTACCACCGGCCGTCGATGATGCGGAAGCCCGTGAGATCTACAGATGTACCTGTTACCACCAACGTCCAGGTGACACCACCATCGATCGTTCGGAAGAGCCGTCCCCCCGTCCCAACCACAAAGCCTTCAAGGTCAGTGATGAACCAGACATGAGAAAGATCAATGATCACTCCCAACTGGAGTCGTGTATAGGTTACGCCCGTAGGAGGAGGTGGGGGAGGGGGCGTGCACGAATCATCAATGATCACGGTGTTTGTGAATTGCACACCCGAGCCCAGATTGACATTGTCGTTCGGGATGCTGTTGCTTTGCGTCCACGGACGTCCCGGGCTGAAGCTCACATACCTTCCACCCACAGACCAACCGATGGAAGCAGATGTTGGCAAGGAGTTGCCTCCGTAGGAATACACGTAGTTCACCGACTGCGTTGCTTCATCAAGTATCGCATGAATGGTGATAGTCGGTTGCGCGTTGGTGTCAATGTTCTTGACCCGACCCCTCCATGTGATGTGGAGCGAGCGAGCGTTGGCCTGACCTGTGTTTTGAATCATCACCGGGAATTGACCAAGCAGTAGGTCATCCCAGAATGGGGCTAGTGCTGGCGTTGTCAGAGAAGTAAGTGCATTCGTGGCACTCGGAGGTATGGGAGTTGATCCCAGACCGATGAGTCCGTTGGAGCTGACAGTGAAGGTTGTGTAGTCTGTTCCTTTGAAGCGGAACGTAAAACCGATAGGCAGCACGCTCGATGTTGTATCGTCTGCACCGGCGTTGAAGATCTGCGTTCCATTTGGATCATCAAGGAGGATCTGATCATCAGAGTAGATACACGTTGTATCTGCCGGAACAGTCGGGCCACCGCCACCTCCCACGCTGAACAGCAGTCGTGGATGATATACTGTAGCGGCTATTGTGTCGCCGATCTGTTTGAAGGCGTTGGAGCCCCATGCCCATACTCCACCAGATATCTCATGCTGATAGGTAGCGTTATCTGCCGCCCATCCCTCACCCGTCAAGGCTGTACCGTCCGCACGCAAGATCTTTGTGAGAACGGTGCGCGTTGTGGTGGTTCCATCTCCGAGTTGCCCATCTCCATTTGAGCCCGTCACATACACAACGTTTTCGGCAGTTGTTACGATCACATGCTGCGCGCCGCTTGAGACATGTGTGAACGCTGTTGCCCCTGCCGGAAGAGGAACCTGTGTTGGTTTGTAGACGGTAACTCCGGGTATCCCAAGCTGTCCGAGATCGTTCCGTCCCCAAGCAAAGAGTTTCCCATCTGTTGTGATAGCGTAGGTGGTGCCATATCCGGCAGAAACTCTGTTCACGGCACCCATTTGAGCACTGCTGAGAACAGCAACGGGGCTTACCTGTTGAGTTGTATTGGCGGTACCGAGCTGACCATAGAAGTTCCATCCCCATGCATAGAGTTTGCCATCATTGCCAAGGGCGATCGAATGATATGCCCCTGCCCACACAGCAGTCCAGGAGGAAACACCAGCCGGTTTTGGAACCTCGGTTGGAGTGGTTCTGTTGGCGTTGTCGCCCACACCCAACTGTCCCCAAGCATTCGAGCCAAAGGCCCAGAGTTTTCCGTCTTCGGTTAGTGCCAATGAGTGATCGTAGCCACAGGCGATCTTCGTCCAGGTAGAGGTGCCACCGGGCACGGGTATCTCCTGGGGCACAGTTCCCGAAGCATTCGCCAACCTCCCGGTTGCTGGATTGCCAAAGCCATAGAGTTTACCGGAGTTTGTTAGCCCAAGGGTATGGTCTAACCCTGCAGAGATCTGGATCCAGCCGAGTGAGCCGGATGGACTCTGTACGATCGTTGGAGTGCTGACAAGAGTGCCAAATACCGTACGGTCAAGACCGAGTTGATTGCTGGAATTGTTTCCCCATACGTGTAATGTTGTATCAGTTAAAAGAAACGTCGATCGACCAAGCGAGCGGGTATTCGGCAGGGCATGCATACTGCATACCACGAGTACGAATGCCGCAAACATGGTCAACCAGTTGATCGTACATCTTTTGACAGGTCCCACGCGACCCTCCTTAGAACGGTTGTTGAACGAGAACGATGCAAGAATGCGTTCCCGTCCAGACGTGATCCTTACTTAGCCCTACGTATTCTTCGTATCATTCGGGTATGGAACTTTCGGATCTTCTCAATAGAGCATCAGATTGTCTCAAGCACGGCAACTCTGCAGAGGCCGAGAGTATCTGTAGGTCTGTCTTGTCGGCAGTTTCCATCGAGAATACAGACAGCCCCCTCACAACATCGAGACAGATCGCGGATGCTCATCGGATGTTGGCCGTGGCGTGTAGACTACATGGCTGTTTTTCAGAAGCACGCCAGCATGCAGACACCGCTCAAGGGCTCTATTGGGAGATGGGAGACAACGCAGCAGCAGGCGGAGCGATGATTGTGAAGGGGCTAGTTCACCTAGACCTTGGAGAAAATCAGGAAGCTTTGGATAGACTGCTTGAGGCTCGAGCCCTGATCGAGTCTGCAGGAGACCAGCGGAGATTGGCACAGGTGATCTGCAACATCGGCAACGTCTATTTGAATCGCGGTGAATATGCAGCGGCACGAGACGTCTACCGGGAGGCTGCAGATCGCGCTCAAGATATTGGTGATGACTATCTCCTTGCCCATTCGCTCGGGAATCTTGGTCTTGTCTTTCGTCACCTCGGCGATCCGCAACAGGCACTTCTATCGTTAGAAGAAGCGCTTGAGATCGACACGCGAAATGAGAACGTAGCCGGACGGGCGAGACATCTTGGCAACCTGGGAAATGTCTATCAAGAGATCGGTGATCTGCAACGCGCAGTCACTCTTTACGAAGAGGCACTGGTAGTCCATCGCCAGACGGGGCAACGACACAATGAGGCCACATGGCTGAGTAATCTAGGTGTGCTCTATCAGACGTTAGGAGACATCGAAGGTGCGATGCAGCATTATGAGATGTCGCGGTCGATCTTTCATGATCTCGGCGCCGAGATGGCAGAAGCTCGCTCCTCAGCTCGCATGGGTGGTGTCCATCTTCAGCGGGGTGAATATAAAGACGCAATTGAACTCTTAGAACAAGCGCTGGCGAAGGCTCGACATCACAACATCGAGACGGAGGTTGCCATCTATGCCTCGAATCTTGGTCACGCTCATACACTTTGTGGGAACTTCGAAGATGCAGAGGACTATTTGAACGAATCCCTCCCATTGCTCGAGGCCCAAGACAGCAGACATCAGATAGGCGTAGCCTGGCACTACAGGGGGAATATCCTTTCGGACATTCGCAATCCCAACCGCAATGTTGAGACGGCCATCGAATGGATCGAGAGGGCATTGAAGGTATTCCTGGAGATCGATGCGAAGCGTAACGCAGTAGAAGCTCATCAAGCTTTGGGTGAGCTCTTCCGTGAGAGATCACGTTGGGAAGAAGTAGCGAAGCATGTACAGTCGGCAGCCGACCTTCAAGTAGCACTGATCAACGAAGAGACCAAGCTGAGTACACAGAGGGCCTATTATCAACGACAGATCGATGACATCCAACGTGGACACGAACAACGCCGTCTGGAATATCTGGCAAAGGACACGGAGCTTCAGAAACTGATCGACAGACTCGTCGAGAAGAACGACCTCCTTCGGCAGATCTCGCAGCGAATTGGTGAGGCAACTCAGCATACTCGACCCCAAGGCGAGGAGAAACTTGGTCAGGTGATAGATCTTATCGACAGAAGTCTCCGGACGGATAGCACAGGTAACGTGATCGATCAATTGATGCTGGATGTTTACGACAATTTCGTTCGACGCATCCGCCTCCGTGTACCGGCGATAACTGACATGGAGCTAAAGGTTGCAACGTTGCTGCATCGTCAAATGACGTCAGCAAACATTGCCGACGTGTTGTTCTTGTCCAAGCGAACAGTAGAAGTGCATAGGCACAACCTCCGCAAGAAGATGGGTCTAGACGCCTCGGAAGATATCTATCAGGTGTTGCGCAGTGTTTAGGATGGTGCACCTAGCTGTCTCCACTCGGCCCCCTACATGCAAGACTGGAGAGGAAGTCATGAACACCGATAGATTAGAGACCTTCTCCGAATGAGAACGATGGATACCATAAAGGCAGACATAGAACACGCCATCACCATCAGGGATGCTGGAAGGCTGAAACAACTTGCTGGTGAACTTCATGATGTGAATTCAGTCCAAGCACGTGCATTGAGACATAGCGCTCTTGGCCAGGCATTTGCATTACATGGAGAACATGCCAATGCCCTGGAGCACTTTCGTATTGCATTGGACGAATCGATCAAGATCGGCGACCGAGTTGATGAAGCCAGATTAACGGGAAGCATCGGCAACGTGTTGAAGTCCGTGGGTGACTACACAAGTGCACTTGAGCACTATCACAGAGCACTTGGGATGTTCGAGAAACTCGGAGATAGTGCTGGGATGGCTGTTGCTGCTGCTGGTATCGGCATCGTGCATTGGTTCAATGCAAATTATGTGACCACCCTAGAGTACTTCTACCGGTCACTCTCCGAACACGAGAAGAATGATGACGTTGCCAATAGTGCGATCGTGATAGGGAACATCGGCCTTGTCTTGTTAGCAACAGGTGATTACGATGCTGCCCTTGAACAATTCGAAAAAGCGCATTCTTTGCATGAACTGCGTGGCGCCCGTCATTCGGTGGCACATGCCCTTGGCAACATCGGAAGTGCGCGTTGGAAGTCGAAGGATTATGATGGGGCACTCCACTTTATGGGGCAAGCACTTCAAATTCACATGGAGCTCGAGAACAAACGGGGTATAGCGCTCATCTCCGGGAATATCCTATCTGTCAATGTTGATATGGGTAACACTAAAACGGCAATCGAGCTTCTTGCTAAGCTCGACGAACTGCAGATAGACGACCCCAATGTAGGTATCGAGCGCGAGCTCAATCGAGCAAGGATCCAGGAGTCTCACCAAGAGTATGAATCCGCCGATGCTACGTTGCAATCCGCTCTTGCAAAGGCACGTGATCATGGACTACGTGCGTGGGAGGCAGAGATCCATGGTGCGATACGAGACAGGGCACAGCAACGCAATGACTTTGCAGCCTATCTAGAACACAATAGTGCCCACATTCGAATAACGGAAGAGGTCAACGGCAGAGAAACGGCTTCGAAACTTGCGATCCAGGCAAAACAGCGCGAGATCGATGCCCGCGAAAGGGAACACCAAAAGCATATGGCTGTTCTTCATTCAACGCTCCCAAAACACATCGCAGATAGGGTTGCAAGAGGCGAAACTGTCAATGACTCGTTTGATCACGCTTCCGTGCTGTTTCTCGATGTAGTTGGATTCACGTCAAACACAAGTGAGCTTGATGCCAGCACCGTTGTGGCCCTACTACACAACATGTTTACAGCCTTTGATGCGATATGCGCAGAACATAACGTCGTGAAGATCAAAACGATCGGAGATTCGTATTTGGCAGTCGCCTTTGGACCGGAGGATAGCGAGCAGCGAATAGCGAATAGCGAGCAGCGAATAGCGAATGTTGCCAGGGCGATGATGAAGTGCTCCTATCAATGGCCACACACTGGTGAGCGCATTGTGTTTCGCATCGGATTGCACTGCGGACCAATCGTTGCCGGCGTGTTAGGAACCGAGCGGATGCAATACGATGTATGGGGCGATACAGTCAACGTGGCTTCTCGCATGGAATCAACGTGTGAACCTGGACGCATTCATGCCTCTGCTGGGCTCGCGTCAGCCCTCGGCGCGCCTATCGTCATTCACGAACGCGGCATGATAGAGATCAAGGGAAAGGGACCAATGAAAACCTTCTGGTTGGGCTAACTCCGTACCTCCGTAACTTCCCAAATGCTAACTGCCTCCCATATCGCCATCCTTCGCATCTCTCTTAACAACACCCAGCCAGAGATCTGGAGAGTATTCACTGTGCCGGCAAAGATCGATCTCACCGGGCTCCACCACGTAGTTCAGCTCGTGATGGGATGGAAGAACATCCATCCCTATGAATGGGAGGACGAAGAAGTTGGTGGCACACTTCGGAAAAGTGCGTCCAGCCTGGGAGATATCATCAACTACCGTTACGACCCAAAAGGAAAGTGGGACCACACGATAGAGGTCATTGCCACGGGTCCACCTTCTGAGTATCTGCAACCCTATCGCATCATTGACGGAGAAGGGGCTTGCCCTCCGGAAGATGTGGGTGGCGCAAAAGGATTCGAAAAATTCTGTGATGCTATGGCAGACCCACATCATGCAAAACACACAGAACAACGCGCATGGTACGGCGGCACCTTCTTCCGAGATGCGTATAATCGGTCCGCCGCGCAGAAAAAACTCAATGAAGAAATGACAAAATGACAGGTATGACGTTATGACATTTATGACGTTATGACAGGTATGACGTTATGACGTCTCTAACAATCTAGCACTCTAACAATCTAACGTTCTAGCACTCTAACAATCTAACGTTCTAGCACTCTAGCAATCTGAATTAGCACATTAGCACACTAGCACATTAGCACATTGCCATGATCTACCTCCTGCTTCTTCTCTGCTCTTTGCTTCTTTCATGTTCGTCTGACACCTCCACCACACCGGATGCGCCGCAGAACTCGGCGTTGACGATGGAGAAGATCACGGATCTGCCGTACAGTGGGGGCAACGTGACGAGTGTGTTTGTGATGGATGATTCCAAGATCCTTGCCGTGATCGACGGACGTGTTGCCACGTTCTCTACGTCGGGAGGAGCCCCTTCCTATATCACATCGCCGGCGGGTGTGATCACGGCTGTGGCAGGGAATACCGGTGAGATCTATGCGTTGACCAATGACGATCTGTGGGTGATCGATGCAGGCGGCGCAGTGATGACGAAAAGATCGGATGTGTACTCACGTACGGGGTTGACCGAGGGTGTGTTTCTGACCGTGGCACCGAATGGACAACCATACCTGCGCGTGCTTCAATACCCATCATCGATGATCACAACTACATCCACCGATAGAGGGACAACGTGGACAACGGTGAACCTCCCTGCCGGACGTGGTGGACTTGCGTTTGGACCAAACAATGTTGTGTGTGTGAGCAGCCCTTCGAGTTTCCAGATCTCAAACGATGGCGGCAACACATGGCAGAAACATCCGGCTGTTGTTGCAAACTATGGCGGTGAGTTGCTGGTGCGCAGTAACGGCGATATCGTGTACTATATCCCAACCGGTGGTGGGTTGTGGACCAGTAGCAACAGTGGGGCGTCCTTTACCAACGTGAATCCTTTCAATGCCTCTCCGTTCCATGTTAAGATCATGGAGGGGGCAGATGGACATCTCTACTCACTCATTCAGGAACGTGGAGGAGTAACAGGTGATGCTGCGGCCCGACTGATGAGATCTACGGATGGAGGATCGACGTGGAGCCATGTGCTTTTCGCATCCGGACAAAGCATGGATGTTCGTGGCAATGTGGTTGCTGTAGGTTTTGGTGAGACATCATCGGGTGGCATCGCTGTTTCCCGCAACATGGCCGCAACCTTCAGTGCAGGTGGTGCAGGTCAACCACGTGCCATGCAGTCGATGGGCTTCACCTCGACAAACGAACTTGTCCTCATGGCCGATAAGGGGCTCTATGTTCGTGGCTCAGCGGGATGGCGTGCACTCGGAGCAATGTCCACCTTCACCAACTTTGCTTCCACCAACCGGTGCCATGTATGCCTCCGGTTTGAAGACATCGTATGCGTCGTCCGACAACGGAACAACATGGACCTCTGTTACGATGCCGGACGTCCCTGTAGTCGGCACCGGCTATCTCCAAACACCTGTCCTCTGTGGACTTTCCAACGGTGAAGCCCTCGTATCCCTCACGTATTTCCGTACAGACCTCTACAAGCACACGAACGGTATTCTCTCGCGCATTCGATCGAATGGCCAGATCACGCAGGTCGCAAATGGCAGCAACTATGTTTGGATGCTGCAGGACCCGTCGGGTCGCATCTATTCCCGCACGGACAACTTTGTATCGAACCGCGAATCGATCGACAACGGCAACTCCTTCCTAGAGACAACGAAACGCGCTCCCGGCATTGCCTTTACATCGACAAGTAAGACATTCGATATCACTGGAGTAGGGGGCTACTCCGTCGGCGATGCAACCGGAACCACCAAGGCCGACCTCAAACTCAATGGATTCACTCCCTACGCCACAGCCATCGTCAAGGCCGCCTTCGATTCACAGAACAAACTCTATCTCCTCACAGGAGATCAAGGATTGTTTGTTTCAACGACTGGACTATAGTGAAATGACGTAGTGACAAAGTGACGTAGTGACCCAATTAGCACATTAGCACATTAGCACATTAGCACATTAGCACATTAGCACTACTTCGTGATCATCACAAGACGGCTCGCAAACGACTTGCCATCCTTGATACACATGACATAGGTGCCCGAAGTCAGATGGGAAGTTGACAATATGATGCCATTCGAAAGTTCTGATGGCTCCACATGGAGTTCGAGGACGTTGTTGCCGGTGACGGAATACAACGTGACGGTTGCGTTTGTGATGGTTGGATAGCGAATGGAGATCGTTTCCGATGCCGGTTGTGGTTCGATCTCAAGAGAGTTGGTGTAATCTACTTGTTCAGGTAGAGACGTGGTGTTTGACACGAACTCCATGAGTCCATCACTTGTTGTCATCAATATCCGACTGCCAGCCACTACGAGTTGACCTTGTGCGTGGAAACCTTCTTGTTTCCGCTCATAATCGAGCAATGTGTCAATCTTGTACGTATCTGTTGAAACACGATAGAGTGATCCCAATGAGCTAACTGCATACAGTTCATGTGCTTCTCGACGGGAGTGTGCCAAGGCCCTAGCCGTTGATAGGCTGGCTTGTTTCAAGCTCCACGAAGAGCCTGCATCGGTCGTTACGTGAAATCCGCGGTAGTTAACCATGAAGTAAGACTTCGGGACATCCATAGCGCTTAGTAGGCAATACAGGCCTTCTGAAGAGGATCCTTGGTCGACCCAATTCGTACCTCCATCGTCAGAGTAGAGAAACGTGTTGTTGCTCCTGCATAATATCTGATTCCCATTGCTTGTGTTGCGCGAATGAAACCCGATCCTTGATCCGGTTATACTATTGTTCGCTTCCCAGAGCTCACCACAATCCTTTGTACGGAAGAGTTCTCCCGTTCGAAGGGCGAGAACGTCGCAATGATTCATCTGATTGATACTGATCGAAGTGAAATGGTATGGAGGCGGAACCGCCATTCTCTGCCACGTGGCGCCGGCATCAGTTGTCCGAGATATCCCGTTTTTTGTACTTCTGATCACGATCCGTGGATCAGTTCTCGACACATCAAACGTAAGATTCCAAACGGGTAATTCTTCCTCAAGTTCAACGTCGCATATGGCCTGCCATGATTCCCCGGCGTCTGTTGTTTGTAGTATCTCCGTATCAGACTCCGCTAACCAATGAACGGGGCTAACGGCAACCAGCGAGGACACGGAACGAAATCTGAAGTTGTTCGGAATTGGCTTCCAATGCGAACCATCCATAGTGCCGATGTATAATCCACGGTTCCAAAGGTGCAGAACGGGTAGATCGTTTGAAATGCGCAGGCTATGAGTCCTTCCTCTGGGGATTTCAACAGCCGACCATGTCAAGCCTCGATCGTCACTTCTGTATAGACTGGAACCCATAGCCCAGAGCGTACCTTGCTCATTTCGTGCTTGGACGATCTTTGATATCGTTGTTGGTTGCTGAAAACGTGCAGAGCTCCATGTTAAGCCGCTGTTACTCGACGTCGAAATCGCATCGAAGGTTCCCGCGTAGAGTCTCTTCGGGTCTGCATGATCCACTGCGAGTAATTTATCGATAGCACGATCCGAAGCAACCTTGCTGAACCACCGCCCACCGGAATAGCTCACCCAAAGTTCGTCGTACATATGCACGTACAACCGTAGTGGATCCGAAGCAGCAAAGAACACCTCTGATGCGAATGTAACGTAGGATGAATCGGTAGTAGTTCGGCTCAGTGACCACGTGCGCCCCTTATTCGTTGAATATGTGAGAGGGGCATTGTCCTCACCATTCACATACCAAAGATCATGATAGACTGGGTGGATCCAAAGTGTCTTGAACCCTGCTGGCGGATTGGTCTTGTGCTGCGTCCAGGTATGACCGAAGTCTGTTGTGCGAAACAATAGGTTGCCCATCACAACAAGTACGGTATGAGAGGTGCCAGGCTCAAAAAGAACCTCAATTGGAGGAGAACCTGTGGCCTCGGCTGACGTTGGTTTGCGTGGCATGGACTCCATGCGGGACCACGTTTCACCACCATTTAGTGTATAGTATGGTGGCCTCCCATAAGCTACCCCTACAATGAGAAGGTCCGGGTTGAAGTCATGAGCAACGATCGTACCCGTAGGAATACCAAGAGGCCCCCTTCCACTCTGCCACCCCTGTCCATATCCGAGAACGACGGACAGTACAAAAACGAGCAAGGTGAAGGTTGAGCGCATATTCACCTAACATAGGTATGACAGAATCGTTACAACGTCACACTCTAGCAAACTACCACTCTAGCAATCTACCACTCTAGCAATCTACCACTCTAGCAATCTACCACTCTAGCAATCTAACGCAGCTTCTCCAGCCACATCTCCGAGTTCTTCCGTACGTCGGCTGATGGGTTCATCGAGAGTGATTTGTTGAAGCACTCGATAGCCTTCTTTGACTCTTTATTCATGGCATAGGCTTCGCCCAGACTGTCCCATACATTCGGGTCCGATGGGAAGCGCTTAGCATTCACTTCAAAGACCATCACGGCATCCTGGTGCTGTCCGCTTTGTAGGAGCTCGTACCCATAGGAATTGAGTTCGGTATTCGTCCCGATCTCCATTGCCTTCTTCCGACGTTCAGAGGCCGTAGTTCTATCGCCTTTCTTCTCATCAAGCCTAGCAGCCAGCATTAACGCTGTAAAGGTTGGACGTGTTTTTCAGAGTTCTCTGGAGCCACTCTTCAGCAAGGGGCATCTGGGTGTCATGCTCCACAAGCCATGCTGCAGCCGTTGCATAGTTCTGCGCGGTGAAGCCCGGTATGCCGGTCAATTGTGCCTTGAGATCGTTCGCTACCGTAGTACCAAGATCAACGGAGACAACAAACGGGATTGCCACAGAATCCCATCGCAGTTGGAAGGTGGCTGATGATTCCGTCATCGACGGAACATCGAATGTTAGCAGTTCGCTACGAGGCCCTGAGGTCGGCTTTACTGTTACTCGGAGCGCATCGTTCTCCTTGTTGTAGAAATAGCTGCCCCATGCATGAGAATCCTTGCTGAAGATGATAATGCACTCTGTCTTGCTTGGGATCATGTGCAGTCCGTAGCGTCCGGCAGGTAGATCCTTGCCCTCGATCTTCACAGGCGTGGATGCCGTGAACACCGTGTTCTCATTGGCGCCCGCGCGCCAGAGTGTGTTGTAGGGAACCAGATCGCCCCATATTACTCTCTTGTTCACTGCCGGCCTGCCATAGTCGATGCTGATGTCTGTTACGCCGATCCGCTGGGACGTCAGGCCTCGCTGGGAAACGGCCACAGGTACATTGATCTGAGCCGACACACTGGCGGATAGTAGTGCCGCAACTCCGAACATGACGATGAGTTTGATCATAGTGGTTGGGCCGCAGCACATGTAGTTTGTGTGCGGTGACAAGTGAAGGAACATTTCGATCTGGTCAGACAGTAGCGTGGGATAGAGCCACGCTCTAAAAAGTTACACCGTAACCCCGTAACCCCGTAACCTCGTAACTGAGTAACTACGTAACTGAGCAACTGCCCATGCTTCTCTCCTCCCGCTTTGAACACGCTCTTCGCTACGCTTCGGTGATCCATGCCGGACAAATGCGAAAGGGGACACGCGTCCCGTACGTTGCCCACCTCTTGGGCGTAACCAGTATAGCCCTTGAATATGGGGCTGATGAGGATGAGGCGATCGGTGCCCTGCTTCACGATGCGGCTGAAGACGCCGGCGGCGACGGACGGATCGATGATATCCGATTCCGATTCGGCGATGCCGTAGCCGATATCGTGCAGGGATGCACGGACACCGTGGAGGTCCCAAAGCCGGCATGGCGGAAGCGAAAGGAAGATTACGTAGCCCACCTGCCGTCGGCTTCCGCGTCGGTGCGACTGGTGTCGGCCAGCGACAAGCTTCATAACTGCCGAGCTATTCTGAGAGACCTCCGCACAATGGGTGACGATGTCTGGAAACGCTTTGCCGGTGGGAAGGAAGGCACTCTGTGGTACTACAGAACTCTTGCCAATATCTTCACAGAACTTGAGAAGAATGAACTGTCGGAGGAATTGGAACGGGTGGTATCCGAAATGGAGCGAATCGCGAACAGCGAACAATTTATAGCCCCGTAGGGGCGAAAGTACGCTAGCCCATGACGAAGTCATGGGGGTGAATAGCGAATAGTGAATAGCGAATAGCGAATAGCGAATAGCGAATAGCGAATAGTGACATAAGTCATAGGAGGGAAGAGGAGGGGTAGATAGGTTGATGGCAGGGAAACAACCGGAGTACCATCATGAAAACGCTCGTTACCTCGATCATCCTTGTTCTTGGGCTTGTGCTCTCAGGAACAAGCATTTCAGCTCAGAAGTGGATGCGGTATTCAACGATCTCCGGAGCTTCGTTTCAGGATCTTGCCGTAAGCATAGTGGATCCCCAGATCATTGTGACGAGGGTACAAGGGACGGCCTATCCCTACTATACAACGAATGGTGGAACAACCTGGCAACAGTTCCGTGAGTTGCCCGACGTGTATGGTTCAACGGTAAGTTGGCTGTCGATCGTTTCGGGGACGAAGCAGACGGTTCGTATGCTGTTTGACAGATACATCGTTGAAACGTCGAATTTTGGTGAAAGCTGGTCTACCGTCTCAACGTTGCCGAGCTCCAATTTTTCAAAGCTCCTCGTTCACCCAACCCGTACGAATCTGTGGTTCGCAATGGGTGTAGCTAAAACACTGTTGCGTTCCTCCAACGCAGGGCAGAAGTGGGACACAGTGTATGCAGCCAATCAATATGGCGCTAGTGGACTCCTGATGTCTCCGGCCACTCCATCTCGCATGTATCTCGAAGACCGAGACACGCTATACGAGAGTGCAGATACGGGTCGAACATGGCAGAGATTTTCATATACAGGTGTGATGGGATATAGCATAGCGCTTCTTGCGGCAGACGCAACAACAGCGGACCGCCTCTACGCATACTTCCAAGGGAGGATCGCCATCTCTACGGATAGGGGGCGTACCTGGTCAGATAGAACACTCAAGAATGTGATGACTGTATCCGGGATACTTCAAGCACCAAGCAATTCATCGGTGCTATTCGCCTGGGGCACAGATCTTCACCAAAGCACAGATCAAGGCATGTCGTGGAAAACAATCGACACCACGCATACCGCGAGATTGTCAGCCACGTTAGTCGACGGCCAGCTCTATGTTGGCTGCTACCAATCCGGCATCTTCCGCACAGCCGGTATGGGGCAGGGATGGACACGTCTCGATAACAACATCAACAGACTTGAGGTCCGAAATCTCATCCGCTACTCCGATACCCGTTGGTATATGCAGGGTGTGAATGATGTTGCGTTCACAACCAATGCTGGTGTCTCGTGGACATATCTCACACCGGTTAAATACGAACAACCATCGGGAGGTCGCGTCTACTCGTTCGACGTTGCGCGTTCCGATCCGTCAAAGATGCTCGGTGGCACAAACTCGGACATCTACCGCTCCAATGACGGCGGCCTCACATGGCAAGGGGCTTCCCCGATGCAGAATGAACCGATCGATGCCATCTCTATTCATCAAGCCAATCCGCTCGAGATCGTCTGTGGTGGGCTCTACAACCTCAAACACTCAACAGATGGTGGCGTTACGTGGAAGAACGATCTGGTGAATAATGCTCGCTCGATCGTAGCGATCGGCAGGAGCCCCAAAGCCCCTTCCCATATTGTAGCAGCCGATGCGAATGTTGTGTACAGCACACTAGACGGTGGAAACTCGTGGACGAAGAATGAAGGCTGGCTGAATTCTACAGAACAGATCATTGGCGATGCAAATGATGGATCTACCTTCTATGCTTCCAACTATACGGGGATTCGTAGGACAACGGATAACGGCACTACTTGGCATAGTCCGTGGGAATATGCCTATGGCATACGAGCCTTTGTTCAAGATCCACGCAATAGCGATGTGTTCATCGCTGCACCAACGAACGGTAGGGGGCAGATCATTCGCCTCGTTCGTTCTACAGGTGTAGTTGATACCATCTACCAGCCGGACTGGGAGGACGAGTCATTCAACATCACGTCCATCATGGTGGCGGGCAATACGATCATCGCCGGATCACAAAGTGGGTTGATCTGGTTCGACCCAACTCCTGTATCTGTTGACGAGGATATGGCGAGCAACCAAGTGCTGACAATGGCCCCAAACCCGGCCAATGACTATGTACAGATTACGTATAACCCTACCATCGTTGCCAATGTCCGTATTGAGGTCAGTGATCTGCAAGGCATTACTCTCCGCACGAGCACGGTTGACGCAGCCCAACTTCGGCTAGGGTACACGTACGATCTTGATGGTCTCCCGGCAGGCGTTCTTTTGCTGAAACTGGTCGATGGTGATCGTCACAATGCTGGAGTAATCTTGCATGTGAGATGAACAAAAGGACTATATTCGATGCAAAGGGGTTTAGTCGAATATGCCGATCTCAGTATTGCTTTTGGCGATGTTGATCTGTGGAGGTGGCGAGATACAGATCAAGTCGATCAAGGCGCGCGCAAGTAGTATCACCAACAACTCACGTCCTGAATTTCAGGTGGTGGGCATCTTTGTGAACGTGCCGGAGGCACAGAGCACGGATTCTCTTGTTCGAACGAAGCTTGATGTACGAGTGTTGCAAGCCAACGTCCGCGATGTTGTACAGGTTTCGGGCTATCGTGTAACGATCGATTCGATCTCAAAACCAATGATCGTCAAGAGTGGTGATGTACCGGACGGTGATCCGCCCCCTACCTACTCAGCTGCATACACGATCTATGCTCGTCTGACACATGGATTGCTTCCTCTCACACCGAAGTTGGTGAGCGGTGACGTATTGTTTGAAGTAGAGGCGCAATATCTGCGAGCAGACGGGAAGGTGTTCAAGAGTGTAGCTACTGTACCGGTGCACGTCTCGAACTGAACGGCATCAGTTGCCGGCTCGAGCGTCAAGCTTTTCCCACGTGCTGCCATCCTTGGAAAAGCGGATGAGACCATTGAGCGTGCTCCATGTAACGAGCCGCTTGCCAACGAGAAGTCCGATGGTGTGATTGCCGGCGCTGTCGTTCACTTCCAACCACGTACTACCGCCATCTGTGCTTCTATAGATAGCATCT
The DNA here is from genome assembly GCA_016707005.1 of Ignavibacteria bacterium. NCBI lineage: Bacteria > Pseudomonadati > Ignavibacteriota > Ignavibacteria > Ignavibacteria bacterium. The sequence goes on along the minus strand of JADJIQ010000005.1, from coordinate 134,403 downwards.
CCGTAGGCCCACAACAACGAAGGGTCTGCCTTGTCTTGCTCGATCCCGGATATCCAAGAATCTGAACCAAGATCCTGAACCTTCCATGTTCTGCCGGCATCGGAACTAGTGGCTATGCCGCGGACGTGACGTGCATACAAACGGTCTTGGTCCTCGTCGTCACATGCGAGGATAATGCACACTTGCCTGCCATTCTCGTTCACAGATCCGGTCCGAAGAAACGTGGAACCTGTATCGCGGCTCTGATAGATGTCGCCATTCGATGATACAAGGAACGAGGCATCAGGCTTGGTCTTCGTAAAGAACGCGTCAACCACAGAGCCGAAGGGTCCTGCCGACGTATCGACAATTGAAGATCTCCATACACCCTGTTTGGAATGGTATCTGCCTACCGGAGTGTTATCGGATGAGAATCCATAGATAATGGTGGAGTCCATCGGGTGGAAGCGATACGAGTGGAAGGCGCCGGTTGCAAATGTGATGTGGTTGCGCCACGAAGCTCCTAGATCATCAGTGATGCGGATCGTACGATCTTGTTCGATCATGAACGATGAGCTCGACTGCGGAACGTGAACCGCCGTCTGGAGTACGTTTGCTCCGATGGAGTCATTATCGGCCATCCATGCATTCCAGGTGCATCCGCCATCCAAGGAAATGAGAGGGGGCTGGGCATCACTCCGGCACGCTACGATGACGTTGGGATCCGATTCGCTGCTCAAGAGCCTCGATATCACTGGTTCATCTGCCTCCAAGGTAAGCGCACCGTCCTGTGCGGTACCAATATTGGTCGCAGATGCAACCAAGCACAGGGCAAACATTGTGTGGAGGAACATGCACCTATTAACACCAATTGTGGAATTAGGTTTCACGATTATGGAACCATCATACACAAACATGCGTCCTAGGTACCGACATGTACTATTCACCGTCTTAAAGCCAATCCTATGAGTAATCTTCTTTACTATGTTGCTGTCATCCTGATCATTGTCTGGGCCATCGGATATGCCGGCTTCCACCTTGGTGGACTCGTTCACATTCTCCTTGTGATCGCCTTGATCTCTGTGATCCTTCGCGTGATCAGCGGTAGGCGCGCTGTTTGAACAGCGAACAGCGAACAGCGAACAGCGAATAGCGAATAGCGAATAGCGAATAGCGAATTCGTAGTTTGGTCATAACGTCATAGAGTCATAACGTCATTTCTTCAAGGGGATATAATGGCCGACATCCGCGACTTCAAAATGAACATCAACCCACCGTCAAATCCAAAGAAGATCCTTACGTGGATCCTTGTTGGGTTTGTTGGACTCTTTCTCTTCATCGTTGTCCTGAACATGTCCGTCACGATCAGTGGTGGCGAGGCGGGCGTTCTATTCCGTACGTTCAGCGGCGGTATCGATCGAGAGAACACCTATGGTGAGGGCTTCCATATCGTTGCTCCGTGGAATGATATGATCGTCTATGAGGTGCGTCAGCAGGAAGCAAAGGAGACCATGGCCGTGCTTTCTTCAAATGGACTTGAGATCTCGCTTGATGTATCGGGTTGGTTCCAGCCCCTTTACAACAAACTCCCACAGTTGCATCAAGAAAAGGGGCAGGAGTATCTCGACCGTGTGGTGCGTCCGGCCCTTCGCTCGGCCACCCGTAGTGTGATCGGCAGATACACACCGGAAGAGATCTACTCTTCGAAACGAGATGTGATCCAGGACGAGATCTACACGGAAACAAAGAAGATCCTGGATAAGCAATTCGTTCAGCTCAATGAAGTACTCGTGCGTGATATTACCTTGCCGGGCACATTGAAGACAGCTATCGAAAACAAACTCAAGCAAGAGCAAGAATCGCTTGAATACGAATTCAAACTCTCCAAGGCGCAGAAAGAAGCCGAACGTCAGCTCATCGATGCCGAAGGCAAGGCTCGCGCTAACCGCATCCTCAGTGCATCGCTCACGGATATGATCTTGCGCGAAAAGGGCATCGAAGCAACACTCGAACTCGCACGTTCGCCGAATGCCAAGATCGTTGTGGTGGGGAACAAGGATGGGATGCCGTTGATACTGGGGAACCAGTAGCCTGTGTAGGTGGCCGGCTTAGGTGACCTATTTAGGTGACCTGTGTAGGTGACGTGGTGTGGAGGTGCAGACGCCGAACACCACGTGGTTGGGGTGATTCTCTGTAACAATGCGGCCTTGCACATCGTAAAAGATGATCGTACCACATTGCACTGATTCGAATTCCGGTGAGTCAACAGCTGAAGAGACAACATCCGTGCGGTAGGAGACGATATCGGCACCGGACTCACGTTGTTCTTGCCATATCGATAAGAACCCGTTGCCGTGCCATACAACGCTAACGCATGGATTACTGAGTCCCTGCGTGGAGAGAGTGCGCCGCGTGGGCAACATCTCACGTTCAGTGTAGTAGATCCCGTCGAATGAATGGTAGACCATTGCAACTGAGGTGCCGGATGGATCGGTTGCTACGATCGGATATTCGCCATCGGTGCCAAGGGGCGGATTGAGAAGAACGTTGATCGGTGTTGAAGTGGAATTCGGAGGAACAGCTGCGTAGTAACAGCTGCCGGCGAACGCCACATCACGCGTATCGCGCCAGGTGATGTGAAGAGTTCCGGTTGAATCGGATCTAATGGATGGACCTGTGCCCGGACAACCTTCGATGAACCATGGTTCTGATTGGATCAGCTGCGCAGCAGAAAAGGTCTGCCCGCCGTCGGACGAACGAACGATGTGGATGTCCCGTCGGTTCATGATGTTCGATCGAAACGCGATCACAACATCGCCCTTCGCATCCACGATGATGTTCTGAATACAACACTCGCAACAACCTCCCACAGGGAAGGCGTCAACTCGCCTCTCTCGCGACCACGTCTTTCCGCCATCGGTGGAACGGACGAGAAAGATGTGTGTGTATTCGTCCGACGCATCGGCCAACACCGAAATGTAGCTGATGTAGATAGCCCCTTCATCGTCCACAGCTATCGTTGCAAAGTCTTGAGGTCGGGCAGGGGGCTCTGCAGAGATCCGCACGGGCATGCTCCACGTAGCACCCATGTCTGATGATGACCGGTGATGCAGGGCGCGTTCGTTGTTGCCGATCGACTGTTCAACTACAACATGCATGATGTTGTCCTTGTCGAGCACAACATATGGTTGACGTTGCAGAATAGCTGCACCGAACTCCGCTAGTCCGATCGAACGCGGTGTAGTAAAGGTGCGTCCGGCATTATCAGAAACGGCAACATAGTAACGTGCCTTTGTTCCTTCTTTCTCTGAGAACGTAAGTACGATCCTGCCATCCGGTGCCGTTGTGAGTTTGGGATGGTATCTCCCCTGGGCAGATGGTTCTGAAAAGACGGGCACAACGAGCTGTGCCAAGGTCCGACACGGGAGAATGCCGATAGCCATGAAGAGGAGGAGGAGTACGTAGGCCTTCATTTCAACAACCTACCGCTTTCCCCCTAGATTGCACACAGATAATGATTGAACAACTGCGAGGTACATCATGACACGGACCATATCAATCCTCACATTTATCGTAATGGCATTGTTTGCTCTACAGAGCAATGCCAGTTTGGCAGCGCAGGACACTACCAAGCCTGTAGATCCCGTTCAGACACTGATCCCCGCCGGTGAGATCCATAATGGTGGATTCGGTGCTCTTGTCGTAAAGGTCGGTGCTATGGATGGTGAGACCGCAGTGCTCTTTGGCGGCAGAGGCGGCTGGGTGATCAACCGCACGTTCGTGATCGGTGGCGGCGGATACGGATACACGGACATGATGCATCATAACCAGAGCAGTCCGGCCGATACCGGCATCTCATTCGGATATGGCGGACTAGAGCTGGAGTCTCTGATCGCATCACCCTCTACAGCACGAGCTGTTTTGTGTTTGAGCCCGCTGTGAATGTTGAAGTGAACATTCTAACGTGGTAGGAAACAAGACCTATGACAATTCGACCGTATCGGGGTTGTTTGGTGTGGCAACGATGAAGTTCGGCCCGTATTGACACGAGAGCGCGACGGCGTCCCGTCGCGCTTCAATGTCGTATCACATCATACCGAACAATGTTGGTGTGAGCCGCAGATAGATCTGGGCAGAGATCGGTGTGGTCCCATAGGCACCTTGCAGTGACGCGGCAAAGAAGTTCGCCGTTGCTTGGGCGCCAATACTTACGTCGATCAACGCGATAGTGGTGAGTCTGCGGGAGATCCCAAGTGTCACCGAGGTGATGTCCTCGATCGCTCCGTGAGCCCCTTCCTCGTCGAATCCTAGTTCCTCGCGAGACTTCTGGACCCATTCAGCACGGACGTAGGGTACTGTTCCGGAGAGGTCAACTGCGGCTTCTGCAAGTACTGCGAATTCCTCGTGACCATGCCCGGCATCATTGTGGCCACCGGCTACCATTCCTGACCACCAAGCATCTGTATCTCCGGCTGAAAATTGCATCGATGCGGTTGTTCGAACCACATCGGTCGTGGATCCAAACTCGGGTTCGTTCAGATATCCCTGCGAGATCTGTGCTGTGATATACCTGCTTGGCGCCCACGAGAGTCGCCATGAATACGAATCGAACAACGGTGCATCGAAGTTGTATCGGTTCTCATCAGGCTCCTTACCCGTGAAGATCGAACCTTCGGCCTTGAACTGTCCAACGCGTACTCCCATCGTTCCAACACCGAATACAATGTGTGTTGCATCCAGCCAGTGATGTCCTAGAGGAGCGTCGGGATTGGAGATGCTTGAAGCACGGTGCATAAAAGCCGTTGGTCCCAGAGCCGGTTCGCCCGGATAGCCGAGGTAGGCAGTAACGTCAACATCATCGTTCAAACGCTGGGTGTAGGCCACCGCCAGAGAAGCAAACAGATCGTGCGGGTGTTGGTGATCCACAAGGGGCTTGCCTTCCCACGATTCTCCGGTCTGGAATAGCAATGGATACCCTGCGCCCCCTACCGTGAGAGGGTCCAGCGAGATCATTGCTTGAAGACTAAGAAGTCCATTCTCTCCGATACGACGTTGAGCCATGGCCATCACGTAGTTTGGTGCATCGAATTTCGAGTCGGAGCGCTTATCGCTGTTGTTGATGTTCACCCATGTCTGACGAAGGAAGAGTGATCCATGCAACATCAATTGCCAACCACCAAGATCATGGTTCATAATGGCATACATCGGAGAATCATCCGGCTGCCAACCGGTTCCCGAACCATTCCGCGTCATCGGTAACGAGAGTGACGTTGAGGCGGTCATCATTGTTGATGGATCGATGGCTGAAGTTGGAGCTGTAGAATCGTGCTGTTGATGATCGTGATGTGCATGCTCCTGTCCATACCCTAGCCTAGTGGCAAGGAGGAGCGCGATTGTGATGATGATGAACGTTTTCATTGGTGTGCAGCTTCAACAGTGATGGATCCGCGTAGCATGTTCATACCGCACGTAAACTCATATGTTCCGGGCTTTGTTGGAGTGAATTCCACGGTTGTCTTTGCATGCGGCGCGAGATCACGCTTGATACCGAACGCCGGGATGAGAAGTTCTTCACTGCATGGAGAGGTCTCGTGGCGCTCGAAGACGAGGCGTACGGGTTCTCCCGAATGAACGTTGATCTTTGACGGACTGTATCCACCCTTTACAACAATGTGTTGAGTTTGGATACCGTTTGCTGTAGTAGCCGACATAGCGACTCCTTTCGATGAAGTGAAAAAGAAGAATGCGATCCCCAGAATGAGTGCGAGTCCCGCACCGGAGACGATCCATTGTGTTGTGTCCATGAGTCTACCCTTTGAATGAAAATGAACGAAGACGAAGTGCATTTGTAAGTACGCTCACTGAGCTGAGGCCCATAGCCGCAGCAGCAATGGCCGGATCTAGGGCGATGCCAAGGCTTGGAACGAAGAGTCCGGCCGCCAATGGTATCCCAACAACATTGTAGATGAAGGCAAAGAAGAGATTCTGCTTGATGTTCCGCATCGTGGCGCGTGAAAGCTGAAGGGCATGTGGCACATTTCGCAGATCACTGTTCATCAGCGTGATGTCCGCCGCTTCTTTCGCTACGTCCGTTCCGGTGCCGATAGCGATCCCGACGTCTGCCTGAGCCAACGCAGGAGCATCATTGATGCCATCTCCCACCATTGCAACAGACTCACCTTCAGACTGGAACCGTTTGACCAGGTCGATCTTGTCACTAGGTTTTACTTCAGCATAGACCTCGTCGATCCCCACGGATTCAGCAATAGCAGCAGCTGTAGAGCGTGCATCGCCGGTAAGCAATGCAACACGGAGCCCCATGTTCTGCAGTGAGGCGATGGCTACAGCAGATGTGGGTCGAACAGTATCGGATACTGCAAATGAGGCAACATGTTCGCCGTCCTGAGCAACAAACAACACGGTCTGAGCTGACCGTTGCCACGATCCCTCTGTAGCGGAAAAAGACGGTTGCCGAACGATATTGTGAGCGTTGAGGAGATCTTCATTCCCGATCAACATTGTATGATCATGTACAACTGCACGGATCCCGAAACCAGGCTCCACGGTGATGTCTGAGACGTCAGTCAGGGTAGCACCACGTGATCTGGTGTGGGAGGCAAGTGCATCAGCAAGGGGGTGCTCGCTTTTTGATTCGATGGAATGGATGGCCGACATGAGATGTAGGGCATCGAGTTCCTCATGGATCAACGAGTCGGTAACAGTCGGTCTGCCAATGGTGATCGTACCAGTCTTGTCAAGAACCACCATTGTCACGCGATGAGCTGTTTCAAGTGCCTCGGCATTGCGAATCACGAGGCCGGATTCCGTTCCCTTTCCTGTCCCAACCATGATGGCTGTAGGTGTTGCAAGGCCAAGAGCGCATGGACAAGCAATGATGAGAACGGAAACGAGATTGATCAGAGCGCCAGCTAGGCGCGTGTCGATCGGCAACACATTGAACCACGCTACAAACGTTGCAACGGCGATGATGAGTACGGCCGGCACGAACCACGAGCTGATCAGATCGGCAAGCCTCTGGATCGGTGCCTTGCTGCTTTGTGCCTGTTCCACAAGCTGCATGATCTGTCGCAGCGTTGTATCAGCTCCAACACGCATCACAGTAGCCCGGACGATCCCTGTTCTATTGATCGTACCTCCAATGAGCACAGCTCCGGCGGTTTTTGTCACGGGAATGCTTTCACCAGTGACCATTGATTCATCCACAGACGTGGAGCCGGACAGAACACGCGCATCTATCGGGATACGTTCGCCCGGGCGGATGATGATCGTGTCTCCGACTTCAACATCGTCGATAGGAAGATCTATCTCCAGGCCGGTTCGTACAACGCGAGCTGTTGACGGTTGAAGGACCATGAGTCTGGCCATGGCCTCTGAGGTCTGAAGTTTCGCACGTCCTTCGAGAACCTTGCCGAGTGTTATCAGCGTAAGGATCGTGGCCGTTGTGTCGAAATAGACGTGCGGATGTTGTCCTGCGTCATGAAACAGCTGTGGCGCAATGGTGGCTACAGCGCTGTAGACAAATGCTGTGCCCGTGCCGATCGTCACTAGCGTGTCCATCGTTGCAGTGCGATGCAGTCCCGCATTCCACGCAGCCACTGCGTATTCACGTCCGGCTATCCAAAGAACCGGGATTGTCAGAAGGAGTTGGACCCAATTCAGGGTTTGTTCGGACACTGTTTCCTGAACCGTTGGGAAGAACATCGTCATTCCCAGGATCATCGTTACCACGCTGAATGGCAGTACGATCCAGAATCTCTTAACGAGATCTTGGTGAGCCAGAAGTTTGAAATCTGTGGATCCGTTCGACCCACCTGATCCATCGATCTGCGCACGATATCCGGCCTTCTTCACGGCCTGTGTGAGGAGTTCGGGCGCTATTGGGCCCTGTGTGGTGACGTGGGCTTTATCAGAGACCGGGTTGACGGAAACGTCTGTCACTCCGTCGAGTCTGCGCAGTGCTTCTTCGACGTTCACAGCGCATGAGGCACAGGTCATTCCTGTGATCGTCATGCTGACTTTTTGTTGCCCGGTTGGCGATGATGATGTAGGCATAAAATTGCTCCGTTGATTACGGATGCAACCTAGCCCCTTGCAATACCCTCTATGTTACGGTACACCACACCGCACTTGTAAGATTTTCAGGTTCGATCACGAACCAATGGTCTCTATACCTTTTCGTGCCTGCACTGCCTCTTTCTTGAAGGTGGTAGGGGGCAGGCCGGTCTCTTGTTTGAATTGATTGGAGAGATAGGCAACACTGCTATAGCCAAGTGTGAAGGCGATATCCGTGAGTGACATCTCATCGTAGACGAGGAGTTCCTTAATGCGCTCGATCTTCTGTGCAATGAGATACTTCTCGATCGTACATCCAGCTGTTTGTGAGAACACCGTGCTGATGTATCGATAGTCTCGTTGTGTGGCCTGTTCGATGTATTCACTGAGTTTGAGATGCATGGCGGACAGTCTGTCACCTTGCACAAGATCGATGATGAGCTCCTTCACGCGTTCCACCAAGGCGGTAGTACGGTCCTCAACAAGATCGAATCCATCCTTGATGAGCATCTCTCTGATGCGATCGAGCGGAAGAGAACTATCGTGCTCAACAACGGCTTCACCGATGCGAACATCCACCACACGAATGCCGAGCGACGTGAGGTCTTCAGTGATCACGCGTTTGCAGCGAGAACACACCATATTCTTGATACGAAGGTTAGTGATCATGGTGTGAACATATGAAAGCCCCTTTTAATAGAACACGAATGCTGCGCCGAGTCGCAGGTCATACGGGGCGTTCTGTGTTACGGCAACAGAGAGTAAGAACTCCAAGCCAACGTGATATGATAGCGGTTTGGAGAGGAAATTGGCATCAATGAAGACGGGTATTGGAAGACCGCCGCCCGATACTGTTACGGCGCTGACGGACGGGCCAGCAGAGAGTCCGATCTTCAACGCGTCGAACAGCTGCACGCCAAACCCTGCGCGAAGAAGTGCAAACCACTTATCGCGTGCAAAACCATACGTTGCCATCACGCTTGGTACAAAGGCCGTTACTGTCTCATAGCCTGCTGAACGGGAGCGAGGAAGTCCGAATGATGAGAGATTGTAGATGATGCCTGCCGAGGCATCGATCGTATAGCCAACCGTGCGTCCAACTGTGAGAGCATGTGCGCTCAGCTCAAAGAACGGACCGCGTACGGACCGGGCAAGAACACGGGCATTCTCGTACCGTTCGTCAATGAGTGGTTCCGGGGTGTAGAGAAATGCGCGACCGTATGGATCGGGGAATGGCGGTTTGTCTGTGAACACGCGAAGCACGTCATCTACATAGTCGTGATACGGGACCACCGTTGCAGCAACATCGTCTACAGATGTAGCGATCGCTGTTTGGGCGCGTGAGATCTGAGCCGGATCGAACCAACCATCGCCGTAGAGGAACTCCATGGTCGGGTCGTGGGCAAAGCGGAACGCAATTCCAATAGTACGATAGAACTCTTCGCATCCTTGTTGTTCAAGAGAAGAGTTCGTTACAGGTGAATGAAGAGAGCTTTCCGGTGCGTGGTGACAGTCAGCAATATGGTGATCGCTGGCAAAGAGATCAATAAGGAAGTGATCGGCGATGGCCGAAGTGATCATGGCAAGTTTGACGAACTGCGACCGTTGGGATCGTTTGCCGAGGCTCATGCCATGTAGGAGGAGTGCGCGAGCACGTGCATGGAAGAGTGCATACATAGCAGGAGCCGTGAGCCCCCTATCCAGAGAGTCGGGGAGAGTCCAATCGAGCGTATCGGAATTCGCTGTGAACGTGAACTGTTGTTCCGACCGATCCCTGAGCGTGGGTAGGAACTGTCGAGCAAGAGCAGGCGTGATAGCATGCAGTTGCGATGCATACGAGGCACCTGGTGTAACGCGGTGATGAAGTTCCGTTGCGTGTGAGAGCGCGGCAGGGGATCGAAGAAGGTTGAGTGTTTTGCTGTTGAGGTAGATCCTTGCGCCTCGTTGTTGACTGAGGACGGCCGATTGTAGGGACTTGAGAAGCGTCAGTGCATCGGTGTTGGGAGTTGAGAGGATCTGCGAGACATCGCCATAGGTGAGGAGGATATCCGGGCCGCCTGCTCCGTCAACGATCCCAACGATCTCCGTGATGTCGTTGTCGGAGAGGAGCGTGCGGACCTGCTCGTTCGTCGTAAGCGCATCAATGAAGGCCGCATTGCCGATGAGGCGATGTTCCGTTGTATCTCCGGCGAGAACGCAAAGCGACGGGATGGAGATCCCGAGGGCGAGGAGGAGGAGTGCGCGGAGCATCGCGCAAAATACCAATACCGTACCGCGCCCGGCACCAAGGGTGCCGGGCGCGGGTAAACCGTTCCGTGAAACGTACCCGGCACCAAGGGTGCCGGGTACGGGTAAACAGTTCCGTGAAACGTTCCCGGCACCAAGGGTGCCGGGCGCGGGTAAACCATTCGGATGTCACGTTCGGATGGCGTGCAGGCACTATGTCAGGAATCCAATTCACAAACAGGAGTACTGACATGCCGAAGAGAAAAACCGTCGCCGCAGTAGGAGAGTGCTACCACATCTACAATCGAGGAGCCTTGCGTATGCTTCTTTTCTTCTCGCCAACGATGTACTATCTCTTTCTGACTTTGATGCAGGTGTATGCTGAAAAGTGCAATGTGGTGATCATAGCGGTCTGTCTCATGCCGAATCACTTTCACTTGTTGGTTCGGGTTGAAGCAGAGGGGAGAGTCGATCTGTTCATGCATATGCTTTGCGGGGAGTATTCTCGACGAGTGAATGCGCAGCTAAAGAGAACTGGGACGATTTATGAAGGACGCTACCAAATGAAGCATGTGACCACGGATTCATACTTCAAGTGTCTTTGCAGATACATACACAACAATCCGATCAAGGGTACTCTCGTTCGGCATCCGGCAGAATGGGTGTATTCGAATCTTCGAGAAACTCTTGGTCTGCGTTCGCTGATCCAGGCAGCGCACAGCTTTATCATTGAAGTATTTGGTTCTGCCGAAAAGTATGAGTCGTACCTCTTGGAGAATATCCACTCTACCAAGATCGATGACCTCGAATTGGCGAAAGACCTTGCAGACATGCGTCTCGTCTAGCGTCACACTCCTAGCGTCGCGCCCGGCACCAAGGGTGCCGGGCAGTGTCACAATCCGCCCTAGCGTCGCGCCCGGCACCCTAGGTGCCGGGCGCGGGTTGTGGGTGTTGTGCAGTGTAACCATCCGTTTCATCATTGCGTCCTTAGGTCATACACCGAAGGGAGCCCGCGATGAATGCCTCATACCGTCATCAGCCCCGTGCCGTTCATATGAAACGGGATGCGTATTCCGGATATGGCCTAGCACTTATTGTTATGGCCGTGCTCATAGCCGCTTACTCGTCTACGCTGAGAACCTATCCGATTGTGAAGGGGATCACAGAGTATGTCAGCATTTGCATTATTGATAACCGGAAGCTGAAGATCATCAATGATCTGGTAGGGGGCTCTACGGATGCAAAGGCAAAGGTCGTTTCAGCGCGGAAACCGTCCGGCCAGACCTACAAGAGCGTTGAAAAGGTAGCCGAACCAGAGATCATAACGCTGAACGTTGTTGTTCCGCAGGACGGAGATAACGGCGACCTTGGTAGTGGTCCCGTTGGAGATCCGAATGGTTCAGGAACCACAGTTACGATGGAGCCCCCTATCGAAGAGGATACCGTTGACGATGAGTTCGTTGTCGTGACGAAGGAGCCGAGCTACGATGAGCAAGCACTGAAGATGGCGATGAGGTATCCCGACGTTGCGCGACGGAACGGAATAGAAGGAACGGTGCTCGTGAAGGCGTTGATCGGTGTTGATGGTTCCATTGTTACTGCCATCGTTGTTGAGAGCGACAATCCGATCCTTGAGCAGGCTGCGCTTGATGGAATACGTTCGATTCAGTTTACACCGGCCAACAACAACGGTCAGAATGTGGCGTGCCACGTCTTCGTGCCAGTGAGCTTCCGACTCGGTCGTTGACGAAGGCCCGATGGGAAGCCGTGCCCGGCACCCTTGGTGCCGGGCACGGTGCCGCTGGCACCCTTGGTGCCGCTGGCACCCTTGGTGCCGCTGGCACCCTTGGTGCCGGGCACGGTGCCGCTTAGTGCCGGGTGCGAAGCCGGGTGCGGCGGATGAACATCGCGATCCCCGTAAGGATGACCACCGCGAACAAGGCTAGGCCATACACCGCCGCCGTGGTGTCAAACATGATGATGTTCACTGCCGTGAAGACGCATGACATCACGAAGACGCCTACGGCGATGTGGATGTGCGGGCGTACCCGGGGTCCGGCGAGCCAATAAATCGAGGCGGCGCCGCAGGCAAGTCCAATAGCGTCGATGAAGATCGTGTAGTTCAAGATCCGTTCGAACGACTCACCAACGTAAACGCAGAGCACACTCAGAAGTGTGAAGGCGATCAGAGATCCGTGACGGAAGCCCCCTGACGTGGAGGAGAGTCGAGCCGGCAACACACCATCCTCACTCATCGCATTGATCACTCGTGGGTTTGAGAGCATGGCTACGTTCACGTAGCCAAAGACGCTGATCACGAGGACGATGGAGAGGAGAGTGGACCCGGCAGGACCGAAGAGTCTGTCCACAACCATCGCCGCGATCGACGTGGAGTGGGCTAATTGATCGAACCCTAACACGTGAACGTAGGCAAGATTCGCCAACAGATAGATCGTGGTGATGATCAACACTCCAAGAACGATGGCAAGGGGCATCTTTCTCGTGCTATCAGAGATCTCCCCGCCAAAATTGATCGTGGATTGATATCCTCCGTACGTAAAGGACACCGCGATCAAGGCAAGTCCAAACGACTCCCAAAGCCCCTTACCGGGAAGAACGGAAGAGACCGTTGTGGTCGGCGCGGCATCAACGAGAACAAGCGCGGCGATGATGCACAACAACATCAGGACCTTGATCCCGATCAGAACGTTCTGAACCGTTGCACTCGTACGAAGTCCGAGAAGGTTAAGTCCGTACAGAAGAACGATCATCGCAGTGGCTGTGATGCTCGTGTGCACGCCGGGCAACCACGATGCGACGTATTCTGCACCGATGATCGCAACTCCGGCTGCAGACGCCGCGTTCGAAACAAGGATGATCACATTCACCGCAAAAGCAACAACGGGATGATATGCCTTTGCGTAGATCCGGTAATACGCACCGGTTACCGGCATCCTCCTTCCGATGTCCGCAAATGCCAAGGCCCCACAGATCGCGATCACGCCACCCGTGATCCACGCCAGGTAGAATATCGTTTCATTCCCGGAACGTGATGCAACAACGGCCGGCGCCCGAAAAATGCCCATCCCGATCACGAGACTGATCACGAGCATCACGACGTCGAACATCTTCAGTGTGCCATTGGACTGAATAGGGGGCTTTTTGCCGGATGATCTCATGTCACGAAACCATACTCTTACGGAGGCACTTAAAGAAGGCGCTTGAAGAAGGTGCTTGAAGAAGGCGCTTAAAGAAGCTACTCATCCGCAAGTCCGTTCTCGATGGCATATCGTACGAGCGCCGCCGCATTCCTAAGGCTGAGCTTCTGCAGGAGGTTCCTGCGATGGGTCTCAACAGTGAAGGGGCTGACGAAGAGTTGCTCAGCGATCTCCTTTGTTGTCTTGCCGTTGGCCACAAGACGTAACACTTCAAGCTCGGCGCGGGTGAGCGGAATGTTCTCGCCGGCCTCTTTCTTTCCCGTTACGCGCTGAATGAGCGATGCCTTTGCGGCATCACTGATGTACTCTTCGCCGCGGGCAACGGTTGCTATTGCGAGCATGAACTCATCCCGGCCCGCGGTCTTGAGAACATATCCCGAAGCGCCGGCCTTCATCGCACGCGAGATCGTGCCGCCGGCATACTCCTGCGTGAGCATCAACACCGGGATCATGCTCTTCGACTTTCGGATCTCTGTGAGCGCCTCAATACCGTCCATCATTGGCATCGAAATGTCGAGTACGAGGACGTCTGCTTCTGGATACTCTTCTACCAGACGCACAGCGTCTTGACCCGTGGAAGCGGTCGCAAGAACATTGATCTCGGACGAGTCTTGCAGCAGCGAAACGAGCGCTTCGATAAAGATGTCGTGATCGTCAGCGATGAGGATGTTGAGCATGGGGCTTGGGACGTAAATCTACAGAATGTTCCCGGAGCCGCACCCGGCACCCTAGGTTCCCGGCACGCACCCGGCACCCTAGGTGCCGGGCACCAAGTGCCGGACCACCACGGTAACCGTGGTGCCCTGCCCCACGTTCGAATCATAATGCAGCTCGCCGCCGATGGCGGCGGCGCGGGCGGCGATGTTGCGCAGACCCATGCCGGCCTGGGCGGTTGACATGTCGAAGCCGATGCCGTTGTCTTCAACGGTGAGGCGGAGCTCGTCGCCCTCCTGCATGACCTGCACGCTGGCCTCGGTGGCGTCTGCGTGACGTAACACGTTGGCTATCAGCTCCTGCGCAATGCGGAACAAACCGATCTCGGTCGGCTCGGCAAGTCTTGCCTCAAGTCCCACGGCCACAAGATCGAACCGCGTCTCTTCTTTGCCGGAGATGTTGGAGATGAGTTCGCCCAATGCGGCCGTAAGTCCGAGCTCCTGCAACGTACTGATACCAAGGGCGTGACTCAACGTCCGCACGTCCTTCGTTGTCCGATGCAAGATCCACTCGGTCTTGTCAAGGGGCTCCAAGAGTTCCGCAGCATCTTTGTCTGTAGCTGCCCGACGGATGATGGTGTCTCGCAAACGTGTGAGATTAATGCCGGCTGCGGCAAGGAGCTGACCTATTCCGTCGTGAAGGTCGCGGGCGATACGCTGTCTCTCAGCCTCCTGCGACTCCAACGTTGCCTGCACGGCACTGTTGGTCTTCTCCTGCTCGTGCTTGCGTACGACGTGGGTTCTGATTCGAATGCCGACAACGGTGAGGATGATGGCAAGGAGTCCTACAATGCCGCGAAAGGTCCAGGTGCCCCACCAGGGCGACTCAATGATCACGGTGATCACGATGCCGCTCTCATTCCACACGCCGTCATTGTTCGACCCGCGCACCTGAAACGTGTAGACTCCCGGCGCCAACCCTGTATAACTCGCAATTCGTCTGTTACTCGTTGTTGTCACCCACGATGGATCCACTCCGTCGAGTCTGTACGCGTATTGATTCTTCCCGGGATTGATAAAGTTCAACGCCGAGAACTCAAAGGAGAAGAAGTTCTCGGAATGGTCCAACCGCACGGTGTCGCGGTCATAGAGTTCTTCGGTGGTAAGCCGGTCAAAGATCCGGAACCCGGTGATCACGATCGGCGGAACACGTGTGTTGTCTCGTAGGTCCAGGGGATGGAACGTACTCAGTCCGTTGATGCCACCAAAGTACAACCTCCCACTCGCATCCTTGCAAAAGGCCTTAAACGTGAATTCATTGCCCTGCAGTCCGTCTCCACGGTCGTAGAGTTTGAACCGATTGTTCTGCGGCTGCCACCGAACAAGCCCCTGCGTTGTTGCGATCCACAACGCACCGGCATTGTCCTCAAGCAACCCAACAACACTGTTCGTTACAAGCCCGTCCTTTGATGTGATGTTGGTGAAGTCATCGGATTGCCTGTTGTATCTGCTGATACCGCCGCCAAAGGATGTTGCCCAGATGTCTCCGGCGTGGTCTTCGTAGATCGACCAAACGCGCGTTCCACAAAGCGAACGGATGTTTCCTTTTTGGTGGACGTATCGACGGAAGGCTTTTTCTTCCGGGATGAACCGACAGAGTCCTTCATCGGTGCTAGCCCAGATATTCCCGCGACGGTCTTCGAGCATCGACCATACACCGCTTGCAAGTAGACTTTTATGATCGTTGGGGTCGTTGCGAAACCACTGGATCAGATTTCCATCCGCACCACATTGGGCAAGACCTTCATACCGCGTGCCGATCCACAGAAGCCCCTTACGATCTCTGAGGATGGACCACACGATTGGACGTGCACCATCGAGCTGACGAAGTCGGGGGAGCGGATCATAGAACCGTCCGCGACGTTCATCATAGGCAACTAGTCCGCCATTGGTCCCAAAGAACATCGTTCCATCGGTATCCTGATAGATCACGTTGACGGTGCTGTTCGGCAATGCACCGCGTGTTGTGTCGCCGGCAAAGAAGCGTTTCCATCCTCGTGTTGCTTCATCGTATCTATTGAGACCATAGTCTGTGGAGACCCATAGAGCCCCTTCCCTGCTTCGTAACACCGATCGAATGCGCAGTTCGCTCAGGGTTGTGGGATTGTTGGGATCGTGTCGCCATGTGGTGATGCCCGAACCGATGCGACTTATCCGCACCAGCCCATCCTCCATGCCGATCCACATCGTACCCGTGCGGTCTTGGAACGACGTGATGGGAAGTCCGGTGATGATCGGTCCGGTCGTGATAGGGGGCTGAGGGGCACTCCCTGCCTGTAATCTGTCCGGCGGTTCGCTATACACCGAATAGTGCGGATGATACCCTTGCGAACTCTTCGATCCGGCAATGGATGCATACCAACAGTTTCCTTCACGATCCACCGTGAGTGCGTATTTGGCTCGGCTGCTGCCCTCGATACTTGTGGCTACGCGAAGGATGTGGACCGTGCCCGACTTCGGGTCGAAGCGTCGGATGAAGTCCGGATCGGCGTTGTTGCGATTGCCGTGCGACAGAAATCCGAGTTCAAGCGTTCCGTCCGGACCATTGCCAAGGATCCGAGAGTCACGTCGTTCCGTTGTAGAAAGCGTCCACGTCCGAAACGAATCCGTTGGCTCATCATAGACGCTCATGGACGTACCGGTCTCCTCCGATGAATCATCGGAGTACCCACCGCGCGTGCATACCCAGAGTTGTCCTACTCGGTCAACGAACAACGAGGTTGGTTGTGCGAACGACCTTCCATTCACACGCGAGGCTGCATACCGTTCGATCTTCCCCGTGCGTTTATTGAACCGGTCAAGCCCCTTATCCGTTGCGATCCATACGTTTCCATATCTGTCCGTGATCAGCGCATTGATCTTTGCTCCGCTCAAACTTTGCGGATCAAGCGGGTTATGGATGAAGTGCGTGAACTTGTCCGTTCTTCGGTCGAGCCTGTTCAATCCATCGGTCAGCGTCCCTGCCCAGATATAGCCCGAGCTATCCTCAACGATCGTCGTCACCTTATATCCCGAGAGCCCGGTAGGATTGAAGGCATCATAGAGGTACGACCGAAACCCATAGCCATCATACCGTTCCAGGCCGCTCACCGTCCCAAACCAGATATAGCCATGGCTATCCTGCATCACGCTATAGATGGCGCTAAGGGGCTGACCATCCTCCGCCATGATCCGCTCAACACTGAACCGAGGGTCCTGCGCCTGCAGTGTGGAGGTGATCCCAGCGCCCAATACGAGGCACATGACCAAACCGATGGTGACCCTGCGGAACATAGCCCTGAATATACCTGAAATCAGGTAGGAAGCTAAATCACGGTTTTCCGTGATGAATCCCATCCCAATACGGTTGCACATTGTAGGGCGATATAGAACACCCGGATTCAGGAGTTCAGTAGTTGCGGACGGAGGGGTCCGCAGCCACTCCTGAATCCGGGTTGTTCGTTATAGAAAAGACCTATTTTGTGCACTTCCTACTACGGAGGTCACCATGAAGGTCCTTGTAAACGTCTTGATCGCTTCGTTCCTTGCGATTGTAACGGTAAACGCGCAGAATACTGCCACGTGGGAAGTATGGCGAGACGCCGATCTCTTTAGACTGAGCACCCATGCAACAGACTCAGTTACCTACACGCTTGAGGGCGGAGTGCTTACGCTCCGATTTGAACTCCGAGAGGCGTTTCGATCACGTCCAACCCGTCGTTTGCAGATCACGATCCCGAATTTTACCGGGATCAAGAACTACGACCCAACTACAGGCACTACAACGTATTGGGAGAACTTCTCTACTACGGAGAAGTGTGCGTGTTTCGATCATGCTATCAACGATGTGAACATCACACGGTATGATTCGGTACGCAAGGAGATCGCCGGTACGTTCAACTGGAAGTGTGTATCAAACGTGAGTGGGACGGAGATCAACTACCGTATACGTAACGGATCGTTTGATGTAGGTGCTGCGAAGATCGCATTGGAACTCACACCCAAGGACTCCATTGTTGTTGCAAGCCTTGCCAATGACACCACACTGCGAGTAACAGTAAACGCAAAGAATGGAACAACTCCCCTCGAGGGAGCTCGGATCTTTGTCAATAACAAAGTAGAAGAAGTCGGCCCTACCTACACGGAAAAAGGCACCACCAACGCTGCGGGTGTTTTTGTCTATGACTTTCCATTCCGCAAGAACACGCCCCCTGGCAACTATGTAATCTCTGTTGTCGCAGAAAAAACAGATCTGCGCAAGAGTGATACCACAAAGGTGACGGTGTATTGGGGCAATCGTATCTGGAACTATAAGTGCGCTGGAATAAACGTCTTGGAATTCGACGCTGGTGAAGGACGCGAATGGAAGCCCGAGACTGAAGGATCATCTACGCTGAAGTCCAATGGACCTGTGACCATCGGCGGCGTGATAAAGGTTGATGGCGCTGTCAGTATCAACACCACTGCTGGTCAGAACAGAGTCTTTATTGAGAATGGTACTCGAATCGTCATTCCGAATGTGCGATTCTCGGCATCAGAGACATCAGACCTTCTGCTAACGAACATCGTAGATGGCGGCATACTTCCTCTTCCGGACTGTGATGGCATCATCAAGTTCGCTGCCGGACTTGCCGCAAAAAAACTCAATAAGAAAATGCCGGGTGGTGTTGAACTCACACTCGAAGAATTCAAGATCATCAATCGTGCCGATGCGAAGGGAATATCGATCAAGGGGAAGATCACTGTTGCACAAGCCAAGGTTGGATGTGATGCCGTAGCAGATTCAGCAGGGGGCTTTGAAGTTCCCGATGATGCGCGTCAAGGCCTCGCCATCGGCGTTACAGTAACCACAGCTGGTTGGGAGTCTCTCAGCTTCGAGGCTGAGGCTATTGCTTTGACGCATTCGGTGTGCATGAATCAATTCGCAGTGAACGCCGATTTCGTGAATGAGATCTATTCACTTGCAGGGAAGTTCACATTTCCGGTAAAGGGGAGTGAGATCTCGTTAGGGGGCGGTGTGTTGTTCAAGAACAATCCGTCCAATCCCGATAAAAAACTTCACTTCGATAGTCTAGTTGCAACTCTTGAGCTAGGTGAGTGCAAACCTATCCCGCAGACGCCCCTTTGCTTCAAGGCACTTTCCCTCTCCACAAGCGGTTGGTCCAATCCCAATGCTAATGGTAGAGCCGTACGCGCTGCTGTAACGTTGAACTCTATCGAACAGGTTATCCTTGATCGTGCACGGTGGATCGAAACACTCTTTGGTGAACCAACGATCTGTGAACTCGAAGGCACTGTTGAATACCGTCACCCATTGATCTTTACCGGTTCCATCGGAGCCAAGTTCTTCAAGCTTAAGAAGATCTCTGCGTCCAAGCCATGGCAGATGGAGGGGCTTCATACGGCCTATGTAGACTTCAACAACAGCATTGGTATTTCCGGGTCGTATCGGATCGGACACCTCGGACTCGACGACTATTTCCTCTCGGCGAACGGAGCAATGACGTTCTTCTGGAATCCAACGATCGGAGCATCGGCAACGGTTACAGGGCTCATCCGCATACCGGCACCAGGGCCTGAGGTTCTCGATATACCTGTTGGCGGAACAATTCTCAGATTCATGTCGCTTTCTGGACTGATTCCTCAAACGCTGGGCACTGCCAGTGCTTCAGTGCTTGTGAATGAAGACAATGGCTTCCGCATCACGGCAAGCGTTGATGTAACGCAACACCCTATTGATTTCGTCCGCTCATTTGGGAGAATGAGCATGGACTTCAAATTCAAGGACACCCTCAGCTTCACCACACGTAGAGACACGCTTGGTGCGATGCGCGTTTCTCGTAAGCTCGAAGACCTAGCACAAGGTGCAGCGCAGCCCGTGGACACGATCATCGTAGACAACACCATTGAGCGGGTGTTCGTGATGATCAGCGGGAAGACAACGGCACCAGTATCACGCCTCACGTCGCCTGATGGAACGAACTACGATGCCACCTCACCGGATTCCACGGTACAACGATTCTCAACGCCTGGTAATGAGATGACGGCATGGACAATTGTTAACCCAGTAGAGGGGAACTGGATACTCACGCTCACGTCGCCGCAAGAGGGAGATGAAGTAGAAGTAACATCGAATCGCAAGTCCACAGCATTTGCGATCTCATCAACTGCCGCCGACCGTACAGCTACGGTCACATGGGAGCCAACAACGCATACATCATCAAGCGACGAAGTACGGATCTTCCTCGACACAGACATGAGTGGTTACAATGGCGTGTTTGTTGGTCAGGTGGCGGAGAATGCCGGTACCTATACCTTTACCGTTCCGGACGAGATGACCGAGTGCACCTACTATTTCCACGCAACGCGTAATGTGGCTGGTCAGCCCCTTACCAGTGCCTATGCAACAACACCGATCACTACGGCAGGAACCGGAGTAGCATCACCGATCGAAGTTCGCGCAGTCTCCAACCAGTCAGGACGCACGTCAGTCTCATGGCGCATGTCTCCGGGCAGTCTCGTGAACGGCTTCCTCATCTACGTGCGTGACAGCGAGGGTGTTGATTCACTCTACGCCACGGCATTTGCAGAAGACAGGCTTGTGATGATCGACATTGTCAACCATGCAGCAAAACAGATCGTGATCATTGCCTTTGATAAGAATGGAAGTCGTGGTTGTGCAACGCAGGCACTTCCTATCACTACCGGTATCGAGGAAGAGCAATACGTTGTAACGGGGGAGAACTCGCAGATCGATGCAAGTATTGTTCCGAATCCAACGAACGGTCACACTACTATCCGCTTCACATGTGGTGCTGACGTGCGGGCCAGTGCAACCATCGATATCATCACTGTTGTTGGTCAGAAGATTGCAACACTCATTGTAGCCGATCCATCAACAGGATGGAATCAAGTAGAGTGGGATGCTCGCGGTGTGAACGCAGGCACCTACTATGTGAGGATCGAGCATTCAAATGGTCAGGCCATTGTACCAATTGTGGTGGTGAAGTAAGGGGCATGCGTGTCCTCCTCCTCCTTTTAACATTGCCAATTGTTGGTTGTGGTACCATCTTCCGTTCTCCGTCCTCGTACGAACGGATTGGGATACGCGTGCCGGTCAATGCAGTTGTGGTAGATGTTGGAAGTGGAGATACACTTGCGGTGAACACGAGCGATACGCTGGGGGCCCTGCGTGTTCCAGTCGATGCCTATCGTGTAACTGTCCTGCGCATCTCCACCGACACAAACATCACGTGGAAGGTATGGAAGCCCGAATTCCATGGACTTGCCATGTTGAACTTCCTCAACTATGGGGTCGGCTTTGTAGTGGACCAACTCACAGGTGCAATTGCTACTCCGCAGATCATAGACCGATATTCCATTGCAACGCGGAACGCAGATTCATCTGTCATCGCAGACCTTGATAAGAAATATGAGTCTCAGGCAGGTATCTGCGGCCCGTCGAGTGTGTTTGATGCTACGCGGCGTACGTGGCTCGTTGTTGCGTCTGCACGTATAGGAGCAGTTGGGCCAGTAACGGAGGCCGTCTTTTTCCCTAGTGCCCTTCAGGCAACGGTAGGTATTCGCCCCCTACACTTCTTCGAGATTTCCTACGACTACACCATGGCTAGTTATGTAGGAGTTGGTGATATAGATGATGCTTCGGTGAGTTTCAACGGAATCGGACTCTTGATCCGAGAGCCACACACCGGGCTGTTTGCTCGTGGCACGTATGGCAGAGGGAGCGTTGCCGGAGTAGCAGACAAATACGACATGGAGAACAAGAAGTACGTGTCAGGCTCGATTACGTGTTGGTCATGGGGCATCGGGTATAGCGGAGACTGGGCAACGTTCGAATACCGCCAGATCATCGCGCCACCCGATCAAACGATCGGCGGAGTTAATGCGAGTGGCAAAATGGTCAACATCTCATTTGGAGTGAATGTCTTCTTATAATCGTCATCCTGAGCGAAGCCGAGGGACCGAGCGGAGCCGAGGGACAAAAGGCAATATGATGCAGTCAGAATCAATGCAGAGCTCCATCATCTGGTATCGAGTGCCCTGGGGCAGGAGCGATTCGCTGCGAGTGTTCGCCGGCATCTTGCTCACCGTAGGTGTAAGAGCGTCTCCAATAGTGTTCGCATCGAGTTTCGTTGCCTTGGAGAGGCCCACTGCAATACTGGTGTTGCTCGGGTTGATCGTTGGTGGTGTGATCATCGCTGGGGTGATGACGGTGATCAATCTGACCGCTGAGCGAAGTATGACGCCCCTTGCCATCGGGATCGATGACGGTCATATTCACATTGATCGATCGCTATGGACGTATGGGGTGGATGTAGAGTCGATACCGGTATCGACTCTCCGAAGATTGAAGATCGTAAAGGTACCTGACCGACTCCGCAAGAAGAAGCGAACATGGTGGCAGAAACTGCTTCGATTCGAAGTAAATGTAGATCAAACCGACGTAGTGATCGACTATCAGGACCGAAGGAAGAAGATCCTCTTCCGACCTTCCGGTATCAGTGCCATTCTCGCAGGGCGGGAAGAACTCGTGAACGCGCTCGCCAACCTACCTGACGTGACCTTCTCGATCGAAGGCAAAACGGTTACTCGCGAAGAATGGCTGGCCACGTATACAGAGATGCAGAAGCACATTGCGATGGAGGAGAGCGGCCTCATCCTCAAAACCCAGTCACTTGGGATGCCATAGTCCAGCAGGATCGGCAGCGTTTGTATCGTTGCTGCTCATGTGTGTAGTTTCCTCAAATCATTCATCCGTCATTGTTAAGGGGCTCCAAAATGATGTTTCGTATTTCTCGTATGATCGCACTTGCTCTTGTTGTTGTTTCTTGCAGCTCAAATGATCCGGTGTCGCCGCAACCAACCGGTGATCAGCCGAAGACAGGAAGCACGTTTTCATTTGAACGTTTTTCGACGGATCCAACTACGGGTGAGCCGATTAGTAGTACGAAGTTGAGGTATACGGCCACGATCACGCAGACTGGGTTGACATTCTTAGGAAAGACCAATGTCAGCAAGATGAGGACGGAAGGAATTGGGGAGGTAACGGATGCCTATATCTACTACGATCCGAATGGCGACTTCAGTGTTGCTGCCCTATACAACAATGTCCCATCTGGGTGGGTAACATGGCCAGTTGCCTCGCACACAAAGACTGAGAACGTCATTGCCGATACAACGTACTCCGTTGGAGGCATTTCGATTTCGAATAAAGCTACCGCTACCACGATCTACGTTGGTACCGAAACCATGGTGATCGGCGGCAAGGATGTTACCGTGGTCAAGATGGTGCAGACCCTCGAGAGCGTCGTTACCTCATCCGGAGTCTCGCAAACGATAAGCCTGAGTCAGGATGGCTACTTCGCCCCTACGATCGGCTTCTTTGCAAAAACGTTCAATGACGGGCAATTGAATCCTGTCTCCGGAGAGAAAATGGAAGGGGTATTGTCAGTTCTCGTTGCCTACGACCTCAAGTGATGGATGGGGGGGATGTGGCGTCATTCCAGCAATCCTTCCGAGTCCCTGAATGTTTGGTAAAAAAAAAGCCACCGGAAGGTGGCTTTTTTCATACTTCAGAGATGGGTTATAGACCGATCCCGAAATCGTACTGAATACCAATCGACAGAGAAGGAATCTGTGGGTTTAGACTTTCATCGAGCCGCAGGGTTTTAAGATCCGTCCCATCGATATCATATGATCCGATGTAGTTGCCTGCAGTCTCGAAGAGCTGATTCAAGGTGTAGCCGGCCATGATATTGATCTTGAGCTTGCCAAAGTCGCTGGAAACGATCGGAATAGAACCACCGATACGGAATTCCACCATGGTAGACAGGTATTTTGCAGGATCATAGGTAGGACCTACCGGATCTCTGTTGAAGTCGTAGGTAACGTCGCCGTTGAATGCCGTATCAGCCGAGAACGTGCCGAACATCGAAACGGTATCACCCTTTATCGTCCTCGTGCTACCAGAGCTTGGGAATCCAAAGTTGACGCCGATGATAAAGCCACCAATGTTGAAGTGTGGGAACATGTTAATGAACGAGTACATTTCATTAACAGTATTCGAGTCGTTGGCCTGGCTCTCAGGCTTCATTTGATACCCATATGTTGCATAGCCAGCTTGGAGGCCAAAACCGATGTTGCTTCCTGCTCCAAATGGTGCTGTGATCGACACACCGAAGTCCGGCGGAACGTTGAACACCACGCCTGTCTTCATACCCTCTCCAACATCCGTCTTGATCGAAGCCTTTCCGGCAATGTATGGCCCGATGTAAAGCTTGTACTTCTGCTTTGTCGCTAATGTGGCAGAAGTGTCTGAGGAAGCTGGAGTAGGGGTAGACGTAGATTCAGCAGCAGCAGCAGAAGTGATTCCGCCAAACGCCACGTCTACTCCGAGACCTACCCACATCGGATAGCCAAGAGTTACGCGTGCAGAAACAACATCGCTAAAGTGATACCGTGCCCCAATTTGACCGGTAAATCCAATGCCGCTCGTGTAGGCAGAAGAAAAGCCTTGAAACGGATCTGTTTCTTCTCCATCAGACGTACGATACGTTACGTCCCAGCTGAAATAAGCTATGCCGAGAGAGAAGTACGGATCAAACTTCTTTTTTGGCATAAAGTGGTACGAAGCACCAACGTAGCCCATAAACAACGAATAGTCAATGGTTGGGACCGAGCCGGTAAGGCCAAGACCGCCGAAGTCTTCAGTAAACCCCGACAAGCCGAGGCCAGCGATAAGGCCAAAATTTTCCGTCATGGCGTATTCGCCATTTAGACCGTAAGCGAGCCCGCCTCCGATGCCCAGTCCGATCGTTGGACCAACAAACGTTCTCTCTTCAACGAACTGCGCACGCATAGATGTTGCTGCAGCAACAGTCAAAAAAACGAGGGCAAGTGCTTTGATTATGTGGCGCTTCTTGACCATTCACTCCTCCTATAAATTGGTAGGTGATTGAAACTCAAAAATGAGATATCCCGCATAATACGAATGTAGCGCAGTTTAATGCACCCGTGAAGATGCTGGAGTTCCGCGGGCGTTGGCCTCCTCCTCCCGCCCCTAACTGACCACCGAATCTGATGGTACGCTGACGTGCTAAACCCAATGCTAGATTCCAGTTGCCGAGTCGGTGGAGGACGTTGTCAAGTGACTGCGATGATTCGCGTTGTGATGGTAAGGGGGCAGGCGGAGTCTCCACCAATAGGTCCCTCGTCGCTCCGCTCCTCGGGATGACGCTGGCTTTCTTCGTTTGACAACAGCAAAAGAAGCGTCATCCCGAGCGTAGCGAGGGACCGCGGCAGAAATGGCGGAAAGAATAATGACAGTTGAGGCGTGTGGAATCAACTACTTCGAAAGCAGAATTGGCTGTGATACAACTGCTTCGCCTGCCACTATTGTGCAGCAATAGAATCCACTGCCTAGATGGGATGTAGGCACTGTGAAGTTCGTGGAATCACCATGCTTCGATTGATTCGACGACCACATAACCATGCCAAGCACATTTTGAATGGACACATGTACAGTCTTGAATCCTGGTGCATCAATGATGATGTTCAAGATATCGGTAGCGGGCTGAGGTGAACATTGAATCTTGATCATGGACGTTGTCGCATCACTATCATCGCTAGCAGACGAGACAAAATCCGTAAGTGGGCGAGTCCAGAGCCCCCTCCCAACCGTACCAGCGAAAACCGTGGAAATATCATTGTACTTGCCAACAGCGATTGCCGTGATGGTATTGTCATCAGTAAGGCTGTCTATCGTCTCAGCAACTAATCGACCGTTCCTAATGAGCATCAGTTTCCCAGTAGATGATGCCGCAACGAAGGTGAAGTTGCCATCAGGTGACCTTCGGAGATCAGCCAATGAGTTTGATGTCAGCACTGTACTCCATGTATACCCTTGGTCGGTGCTGGCAATGACGGAATGTTTTGTTCTCGCATACCAGATTGGACCCTCGCATGATAGCTGATAGATCGGATGATCGATTGGGAGTTGACTGAGCAGGGTAACCCGCCCACTAGTTCTGTCTATTGACTGCACCTTAACGTCTCCAGCCAATACATCAGCGAATGCATAGATGATTGAATTCTCGTTGGCTGTATAGATCGCGGAGAACGGAATGTTATCTCTTTCATAGTTTGAGATTGTTCGAGTGGTGTTATCGTAGAGAACCACTTGATTGCCACTGATGAGGATGGCTCGATATTGCGAAGCGAATGCTTGACTGATGGGCGAAATGGTGCCAGCTGGGAGGTAGTGTTTTTCGAAAGTACGCCCATAGTCGGTTGAGAAGTAGAACTCACTTCCTGCATTGCTCCTTGGCTGGTATGGCCATGCAACAACCACGGAACCATCAGCTCTTAGAGACTTTCGACTAAACGTAGAATCAAGAGTTTCTGCAGACACACCACCAATCGTCAGATCTGCACGCACCTTGACGCCCGGGCTTGACATAGTAATGACGTCGCTTCCGGACGCAGTAACATCCGATGTTATGCGGAATGCATGAGCCGGTATCTCTAGTAGCTCCCAGGGGGCTCCTTGTTCCGGTTGATGATACACACCAGACGTGCCGATGCACATCAAGCCGCGCTGAGTAGGGACAACGTTTGTAACAAAAATCGAATCAACATGAGATCCATACTGATCCCACGTAGCCCCTTTGTCAACTGAAACAAACAAACCGGTGCTAGAACAGAGGTAGATCGTTGTGTCAATAATGGAGACAGTTGAATACGATCGATTGAATGAATTCGCTGGATCATATCTCGTCCATGTTGTTCCTGCATCCCGAGAGACGAAGATCAGGGTGCTATATGCAGTAACCACCAGTGAATCTTTGATAGCAATACTATTCGGAGATCCCGTTAAGCCGCTCTTTGAGCGTTCATTCCACGTGCGTCCTTCATCAGTTGAGACGGAGAACCCTTCCTGCATGCAACAAATGTCAGGCCCGTAGTTCGCAAGCTTTCCGTTCCGATATGCAAGGGTGTCGGACTGCCAACTTCTTCCTTGGTCAATGCTACGATAGACCCGATTAGCGTCAGCTAGATAAAGTGTTCCCGACGGATGCAGAATTCCGCACGTAATGCCACTCTCGGTAACGATACTAGATAGTGACTGAAAGGAAAGCCCCTTATCAATCGACTGCAAAACTTCGCCCTTTGGCGTAACAAGCCATACCGTGTCTTGTGAAACAAGGAGGGCGGCAAGATCACCAACAAATGGAGTGGCGCGTTTGAAAACAAGATCGTTAAGCGATGCGGCAACCACCCCATCCGTGGTAGCCGCAACGATGGTGCTACTAGTTGCTGCGAGCGCTAACATTCCAATCGTTACCTGTTGCTTAGGATGAAACGGATACTGCGTCCACTGCGCAGCGGTGCTGCAAACGGATAGAATGATCGCTGCAGCTGACATCAAAATTCGCATCACAATTCACCCCTCAGAATACTACTAGCACATATCTTCTTCAGTAACTTAGGAAGGAGAAGAAAGTTTCTGAAGAGTACTTCGCAGTTTGCCGATCTTCTAAGCGCATTGCTAGATTGCCGTTGCCTCAGCGTTGGAGCGCAATATTAGGTGGTCGCATTCTGTGGAAATTCACAACCTTTATGTTTGTAAGAAAAGAAACTGTAAAGCAGCTAAGTAGGGAGATGTCATTGCCTTATAAAGGTAATGAGCAGGATTGGGATATTGAATTGGCAGACAAAAACAGGGTTGATGAGTTTATCTCCTTTTACAATGACAACGATTTGTCTAATGACATGAAGTATGCAGCTATGTCCATTATTCTTGCTTCGTATGATTATCTTCTAGATGACACTGAAATAGATAGAGATTATAGGTGGTATGAAATTGAAAGGATGTTAAAATCAGAAAAGCAACTATTTAGTGATTTGATAGAGTATTGGGCTGTTGAAACTGAAATAGAGGATGTCTTTAGAATTACACCCTTGGTTAGGGAAGTAAGGGCTACCTGGTAGGCATGCGCTGGAGATTCCGCGCCCCTTGACCATCCAAATCCGCGCGCAATTTCCACTAATGGAATATAGAGACCCAAACCAGCAGGTACGTAATGCCGAATTGATTGGGATCTGCTACCTCGTAATCAGCACATCAACTGAGTATGACTGTTCACCAGAGCTAGCCACGAGCATGTACCGGTTAGACGCTAATGCGGAAACAGGAATAGTAACTTGCGCCGACTCAGGGTCGGCAACAATTTTCTCGAACACTTTCACACCGTCGATACTAAACAGGCGCAATACCAAGGAACGCGAACAACCCTGGAAGCTCACGGTAATGAACTCAGCAGCAGGTACAGGGACGGCGCGCAGGGAGCAATCGTCGTTCTCGTGATCATGGTATTGAACAGAGGTAGGTACCTCCAGTTCAACCGAGTGGCCATTAACAGCACCTCCAAGTTCCAGAATTGCGGCAATTGAAGCCTTGATAACCTTTGTCATAAACGGGATGTTGAGTGAGTCTACTACATCCGTAGGCAAATGGTAGTTTGGGTTGCGGAAATTACCCCCATCGGTAATCAAGAGAGCAGGGATGTTCTCATCCCAAAAGGTTGCGTGATCGCTACGACGGAAATCGGGAGCTATGGATCCGTCTCCGGGAACATTCAACGAAACAACTTTTAAGTCTGGGACATACGATTGAGCAAATTGATCGAAGACAACTCCTAGCTCTGCCGAGTTCGTGTTCCCAATGTTTGCGATAAAGTTGCCTCGATTGCCGTTTGCTTCGATCTCTGCTTGTTGTTCTGGAAACAAAAAACCAAACCCAAATGGAAGTTGTTGGCTGTTCACTTTCTCGGATGCATACCCTATCATTTCGAGGTTGATAACCGCTGCGATGGTATCACCAGCGGCAATGCCGGTGTTAACGTAGGCACTACTACCAATCAAGCCATCCTCTTCGTGGTCGAACGCGATGATAGAAACATTATTGTCCACTTCGAGTTGCGATAACAGATCAGCAGCGATGAGCAGCGCTGTTACACTGCTCGCATTGTCGTCTGCACCGCTGGTACCTGGCACGGCATCATAATGTGCGTCGAGTACAAACGTAGTTCCAGTACTACCAACTCCTGCCTTACGCCCAACAATGTTCACTCCTGTGGTACCCTGGTACGGATATTCATGGTTGTGAATGCTAAGTCCAGCCTGATCAAAGGCGCTGCGAATACGGTTACGAATATTTGTGTGGTTGCCAGCATCGACTAACGTATTCCGTGGTATGGATAGTTCTGCAACAATAGAGCGAACGGCTCCCTCCTCTATAGTTGCTAATAGCTGATGTATATCAACCTCGTGTTCGTCGCGCACAACTAAACGAACACGTGCAGGGTCCTTCGTAAACAGCGTTGCACTTTCAATGGTAATCTGCTTGTCTGTTCCCACAGAAACTTTCCCCACATCACCAACGGCAAGTTCAGATATGGAACGAAAAGTATAGCCTCCATCTGTTGATACCTGTAGGTCGACTGTAACCTCTGAGTCGTCCGGATCCGATACGTCGTACGAAACCATAACACTTATGGCTGGGAACGAGGTTGTAATTCGGGCATTCGTAATTGTTGGACGAACACTTGCCGATCCTACCACTGCTAACGCACACAACAGCACTGCCGTGAGAAGAGATGTTTTCATAGGTCAATTTGTGTATGCTAAATTAGAAAACGAACAGCCGAGTACTTGTAGGCAAAAGTAGACATTGTTGAGTTTTACGATGGGTTCCTAGGTTCCAGTCAGTAGTGATCTACCCCCACTATCATCGACACGTCGCTTGGTCTCGTTGTTGTGGTGTCAGCGGGCCTTCAGAATGTATAGGTCCCTCGTCGCTCCGCTCCTCGGGATGACGCTGTCCTCGCAAAGTGTATGTATTAGAAAGGCGAGCACCATCAGGGATGGTGCTCGCCTTTCTTTTCGAGTAAAACAATCGAAGACGCGTCATCCCGAGGAGCGGAGCGACGAGGGACCTTGGATGAAATGACGGTATGGATAATAACAAATGACGCAATGACTGCTGTTAAGGTCATTCCGTCAAGGCGTCAATTCGGTCTTTTCAAAAGCACAAACGCCGTGTCACCTGGCTAGGTTGTCGTACGGTGTTCAATGTTCTGTGCTTCTTGGGGCACTGCCGCATCACTTCGAAGGCGGATGTTGCTTGGCTACCATTACTGCTAATCCGATTGATGGTTCGAAAAAGCCGCTTGCATGAAAGAATGCCTTGGCAGCCGGAAGAACGTTGGCGTAGATGGAGGGATATGGATACTGCTCTCGTAGACAACGGAGAAGGGCGGAGCCAATACCCGTTCGCTGATGCATTGGGTGGACGATGAGTTCGCCAATCATGGTGGTCGAGACTTCGTCACTGAATGCAGACAGATAGCCAATCAACGTGCCGTCTTCATTTCGAACTGTAAGAGTACATGGATAGGCAGCTATCGATATGCCGAGCGATTCTGGTTGGTTGCCTTCCCAACCAACTGCGTCATACAACGCGCATAACTCCGTCCCGGTTGGTTTTTCTCTTCGAATGATAATTTCCATGAAACGAGATATCCTCCTTAGAAAATCCGCACGCAATGACCACCTAAATCCGCCCGTACTGACCATCGGACTATGTAGTTTACCGTTCTTCTAAGCGCAATGCTAGATTGCATTTGCCTCTGCGTTGGAGCGAAATATATGGTGGTCACTTTAACGCGGAATGTGGTGGTCACATAGTGCGGGATATCCATGCCTGGCCCGTAAACGAATTTTACGAACAACACAAGAAATGAATTATGTCCTCTCACATCAAACTTTGTATTGTGATTACTATCGCTTTCTTCCAAATGGGTTGTAGCTCAACGTCTCAAAGAGAACAAACCAACGTTTTGATAGAGAACCAGGACTTAGAGATAAGTGCAACACAAGGAGAAAGCGGAAGTGATAGCATTGTGATTCGATTTGCTAATCGGTCTACAACAAGAATCCTCATAAATAAGAAGTTCCTCGTATACAGTTATCGAGACACATTTAGAATTGTCGCAGGTAGAAATATTGCCCCGCGAATGGAATGCTTCCCTAATAGTATCGGCGACTACTACGTGTTGTTGGAACCAATGATGGCCCGATGTATAAAATGCAAGCTTTGGCCGGAGCAATCGGATTGGTATCAGGTCGCCAAGCGGTATTCAGGCTGTATGTTTGTCTCACGAAGGGACTCAATACAGCTGTCTAAGCCCCAGCAACCGTGGCTTGGTTTTGGGAAGAGTTGTGTAAGCTACTTCAAAGGGACAGATGAGCATCCACTTGATATCACTGCTTTCGGATTGATTGACATGTGTTGGCTATGCGTTCCCTGCTCTGCTGCGGACTCAAGCATGAGAATCAATACAAGGTTCATCTATGTACCAGGTGATGGCCCCGCAGATCTAGAGAAAATCTTAAGATCAAGCGAATGAAGTGTTCAGTCTGCAATATTGTCCATTTGCTAATCATCGTGACTTGTATCCAAGCCTATACTGATGCTTGCGGCCAGCCTAGAGAGTGGTGGTTTGGCAATAGGGCTCGTCTATCCATTGATGCAGCTGGTGTTCAAACAGTTGGGAGATGGAAAGACTCAGTTCGTTCAGCGCCAGGATCGCTTCACAGAAGTGACGGCACTGTAGTTGTGTATGTCACACAGAAACATACAATTGTCACTCCTGAAGATACGATAAGTGTCGTTCGTACCGTTGAAGGTGGTATACCTGAGGCCTTACTTGTTAGACAGCCAGGACGACAAGATGCAATCATCGTCTTACAAAATGATCTTTCATGGAACAATCCTCCTGGAAACAGCGAGCTTCTTAGCGCTGGAGCTTTGTATGCCCATAGAATCAAAGTAGATAGCAAATCAGGGTTGTCTGTCCTGATCCCTTTGGTCGACACCCTGTGTAAAAACGATAAGAATGACATCGTTAACTCACGCCAAGCAGCGGTCTCATTCACTATTGTCCCAAACAGGAATGGGCGCGACCTTTGGTTGATTGCACCGCTCTTCTATCCAAATGCAATTGGTGTCTGGGCAATAGATTCATCGGGAATCTCAAAAAGTCCCACGTTCTATCCTCTCAATCACATGAGATCATGGCACACAAATAGTCCCAATGCCGACGTCGACTTGATTGCACTTGGAGAGATTAAGGCTTCGCCGTCTAGCAGTAAGATTGCCTTTAGCGCTGGCCTAAGAGGAAGGATTATCTTAAGTGAGTTTGACCCGGGAACTGGACGCATCTTCAATATGCAACAGCTGGCGGATACGTCTTACTTCAATGACGGCAACCCTGGAATATTGAGTGATGTCGGTCTTCTGTTCGCTCCATACGGAATAGAGTTCTCAGCTGATGAAAGGTACCTGTACACTACACGGTGTACGTACAATGGGATGATGCTGAAGAGTACAGTCCATGATAGCCATCATACCGTTAATGATTCTACGCAGGGAGAATTGCTTCAATACGACTTGACTGCTGGAGACGAGACAGCAGTTCGTCTGTCAAAGCGAGTAATCGTTCCCATGTCGAAGGAGAACCGCCTCGCTGGCCTCCAACTCGGCCCCGACGGTCGCATCTACATCGCCCAACGCGGACATCAGTTTGTTTCGCGAATCAACAATCCGAATGCTGCGGGGTCGGCGTGTGGGTTTGAGCGTGAGGCTGTAAACTGCTCGACTCCACAGCGTGTGGTTTTGGCTTCCCATTCGTGATGGCCTCTACCCTCGGTCCACAACTACGCGCGGTGTCGCAAGATGTGTGTGTGGGTGATACGGCTCATATCCCACTTGCAGGAGCCTTTATCACTGATTCTGTTGTGTGGGACTTCGGGGACTCGACGTCACCAACAAACGTTGGATATGGGCGGACAGGTACGCACTTCTATTCCGCTCCGGGAGCCTACTTCGTTACAGCCACGATGTATGTGGGGTCTCAACCGGAAAAGCCTGTAACGGCATGGGTCTACGTTCACCCAAATCCAGTCGCGGTTGCGTCGGCAGCTCGCGATTCCATTTGCCCGGGTGACACGGTTCAACTTGTTGGTAGTGGCGGAACAGGTGTTAAGTGGTATGATGGTGATTCACTCGTGGGTACAGGTAAAAGAATCGTCTATCGTCCCGACTCAACAACGACCCTGACCGTGATTGTTGAGTCAGCGTTCGGCTGCTTAGATACTACCTCAGTTACTGTGAGGGTCAAACCAGCACCAACTGTTTCGCTTGTGTCCGACACCTCGGTTTGTGCGGGTTCCATCACGACCCTCAAGGCAGTGGTCACCGGCGCAACGAGCTACTCTTGGTCAAGCAATCCCGTCGATCCATCCCTCACAAACAATGGTCCGTCTGCCACATTCACCGCGCGCGCAAACGGCTCCTACACGATCAACGCCAGCGGAGTGAACGGATGCATTCGCAGCAAGACGATCAGGGTGACTGTTTTGCCCCTTCCCACGGTTGTTGCACGCGGTGATACTACGATCTGTCGACCAAGTCCAGTGAGCCTCTCAGCAACGGGCGCCCGTTCCTATACATGGCTTGATGAAGGAGGGGGCTCTGTAGGTATTGGTGCATCACTCACAGTCACGCCTCAACAAACAACGAAGTATGTGGTGGTGGGTGTTGACAGTAATGGGTGCACGAATACCGACACCGTGACCGTTACGCTGCGTCCGGACATTGATCTGACAGTTGCAGGTGACAACATCTCATGCGACGGACAACCGATCACGCTTGTGTGTTCTGCTCCGTCAGGC
Organism: Ignavibacteria bacterium; assembly: GCA_016707005.1. NCBI lineage: Bacteria > Pseudomonadati > Ignavibacteriota > Ignavibacteria > Ignavibacteria bacterium. The sequence continues at coordinate 100,400 of JADJIQ010000005.1, read as the reverse complement.
GTGAATGAATCCGACATCATGTGGCTCGATGAAACAGGGGCAACGTTTGCAACGGGGAAGTCCATCACTGTTCTTCCTACACGGCGCACCGTCTACCGAGCAACTCTCCCGGGCGCAGGTGAATGCACGGACACCGTCGTACACGAGATCAAGGTCGGAACAAGGCCACAGTTCACCGTCACGCCAACGGACACCACTGTATGCGCCGGTGACACCGTCGTGGTTGTCTCTTCAACCGGCAAGGTGATCACCGTACCGTCCCAGCCCGGTTCGTCCCGCATCGCAATCACCGAAGAAGACTCCGTAGGATGTGCGACAACAATGGAGTCGTGGATCCGTGGTATCACCCCCGACGCCATCACCGCCTCCCTGCGCGATACCACGGTCGACATCGGCAACGGTGCAACAACGCTGCATGTAAACATCATCGCCCCACAGCAGTTCGTCGGCACAACGCTTGGTCAGGTGGTTTTGCGTGTAACACACCAAACCCGCTCGATCAAGATCGACAGGTTCATTGATGCTCGCACAGGCGCAACACTTCCGCCGTCCATGCAGGGCAGCCTTGGTGACAGAAGTCAGTTCGAAGTCACGGTTCCAACAACAACTTTAACCAGCACCACAGAGCCCCTTCTCAACATCGAAGGTCTACCCCTCATCGATGATGACAGCACATCGGACGTGGACGTGCAGATCCTTTCCATTGCCGGGCTCGGCGCATGCACAGACAGCTCTTCTAAAGGGGGCTTGTTGACCATCACCGGTTGCGGTAGGGGATACATGAGCGGTCTGCGTGTTGGCTCGGCATTGTCCGTTAAGGCCTACCCCAACCCAACATCCGACAACCTCACTGTTGCCGTAGACGTTGGAATGATCGGCACCATCACCATCGATCTCATTGACGCGCTGGGTCAAAAGGTGATGTCGAGCACAACAACCCGGACATCAACATCACGTAGCATCGATACGCACGTGATCGACATGCAGAACATTCCGGCGGGGACCTATAGGGTGGTAGTGTCGACGCCAATGGAGGTGAGGACGGTGGGGGTGGTGAGGAGGTAGTGTCTAATTACAAATGACTAATGACCGATGACAGGTGAGGGTGTGATGTTGTACATCTTGGTCACAACGTCACAACGTCACGCTGTCACTGCGTCATTATGTCGTTACGTCATTTCATGTCAAGGTCCCTCGTCGCTGCGCTCCTCGGGATGACGCTGCCTTCGCAAAGTGTATGTAGTAGAAAGGCGAGCACCATCAGGGATGGTGCTCGCCTTTCTTTTTGAGTAACAACAACCGAAGACGCGTCATCCCGAGGAGCGTAGGGGCGAGGCCATGCCTCGCCCGGAGCGACGAGGGACCAAGAAGTAACGACGTAGTGACATAACGACGAAATGACACTATGTCTTCCGTTCGGATAACACGGTCACTACGCCATTCCGTCACTACGTCACTTCGTCATTTCAGATCTTCTCAAAAACACAGACGCCGTGTCACCTGGTTAGGGAGTGACACGGCGTTGAAAGTCTGGTGCTCCCTCGGGGACTCGAACCCCGGGCCCTCTGATTAAGAGTCAGATGCTCTAACCAGCTGAGCTAAGGAAGCCCGCAAAGATACGGGGCTTTGTGGATTCTACAAAAAAAAGAGCGCCCCTCTCGGAACGCTCTTCAAATCTGACTCTAGCATACTAGCATACTAGCACACTAGCACATTAGCACACTAGCACACTAGCACATTAACGCAGGAGGATCCCCCCATTCGTCGCAAACGCTGCTGCGAAGACGAGGGAGATGATGGCCATGAGCTTGATGAGGATGTTGAGGGACGGACCGGAGGTGTCCTTGAAAGGATCGCCAACGGTGTCACCTACAACGGCCGCCTTGTGGGTGTCGCTGCCCTTGCCGCCGTGGACGCCGGTCTCGATGTACTTCTTGGCGTTGTCCCATGCACCGCCGGAATTGGCCATGCTAACGGCCAACATCACGCCCACAACGAGGGCGCCGATGAGGAGGCCGGCAAGCATTTGTGGACCGAATAAGAATCCGACGATAAGGGGCGTCAAGATCACAAGGAGTCCCGGTGCGATCATCTCGCGAATCGAGGCCTTGGTGGAAATGTCAACACACTTTGCATAGTCGGCTCTGCCGGTGCCTTCCATGAGACCTGGAATGGTGCGGAACTGACGGCGCACTTCTTCGATCATGTCAAAGGCGGCCTTGCCGACACTCTTCATGGTCATGGCACTGAAGGCAAATGGTAACGCACCACCAACAAGGAGTCCGGCAAGAACATGCGGGTCTGTGATGGTAAGGTCCAGGACCTTTCCTTCCTTGGCCAACACGCCTTGAGCGCGGGTCAAGAAGGCACTGGTAAGTGCGAGAGACGTGAGTGCTGCAGAACCGATCGCAAAACCTTTGCCGATAGCAGCAGTGGTGTTGCCGGCTGCGTCCAATGCATCCGTGCGCTTGCGGATGTCCTTGCCCATGTGGGCCATCTCGGCGATACCGCCGGCATTGTCGGAGGTTGGACCGTAGGCGTCAATGGTAAGACCAACGGCGATGGTTCCAAGCATACCAATGGCGGTAAGCGCGATGCCATACATGCCGGCACTGACGTAGCCGATCACAACGCTGATGGCAATGAGAAGCATCGGGATCACAGCGGAATTGTAGCCAAGTGCCAAACCGTAGATGATGCCTGTTGCAGCACCGGTCTTGGAAGCATCAGCAACCTCACGCACGGGCTTGAAACGGTGCGATGTGTAGAACTCTGTAACCAGACCAATGAGGAGTCCGGCAACAAGTCCAACAGCCAACGCCGTATACACACCCATCGCATTCACACTCACCGTACCAACCATAAAGGTGGTGCTGCCAAAGGCCCACATCGTTACAGGATAGAGGGCGGCAAGCATGAGAAGGGTGGAGATGATCAGGGCGCTCTTCAAAGCCCCTTCTACCTTTTCTTCCGACTTCGCACGAACGAACGGAAGGGCGAGAATGGATGCTACGATACCAACGCCGTTAACGAGCATTGGGAAGAGCACAACGTTCATGTTCTGGTTTTCGGCTGGCATCACGGCATAGCTGGCTGCGCCGATCACGAGGGCTGCGCAGGTTGACTCAGCAACAGAACCAAAGAGGTCGGCTCCCATGCCGGCAATGTCACCCACGTTGTCACCCACGTTGTCCGCGATCACCGCCGGATTGCGAGGATCATCTTCAGGAATACCCGCTTCAACCTTACCCACAAGGTCGGCACCAACATCAGCGGCCTTGGTATAGATACCACCACCAACACGTGCAAACAAGGCAACAGCAGAGCCCCCTAGACCAAATCCGGAAAGGATCTCCATCTGGATCTCGCGTGTCATTTCACCCGCAACCGGCAGGAGGAAGTCGATCCCCAACCATACGAGGATCAGACCCACTACGGCAAGACCGGTGAGGCCAAAGCCCATCACAGAGCCTGTTTCAAATGCAACCGCAAACGACTTTTGAAGGGAGACACGTGCAGCAGATGCCGTGCGGACATTTCCCTTCGTGGCGATACGCATGCCGATGTATCCGGCAGCAACACTCGTGGCGGCTCCGATCACAAAGGCCGCGGCTGTGTGCATACCGTGGTCGACCGCAGCAAAGATGACCACTGCGAACAAGGCCATGAACAGACCCAACACGCGATACTCGCGTTTGAGGAAGGCCATCGCGCCTTCGGCAATAGCTGTGGAGATCTCCGTAAGACGGCTAAGTTCTTCAGCTGAGGCAGCGCCGTCTTCGACCTTGACGGCCAAGACACGCTGACGGAAGAATACGGCTACGATCAGGGCCAAGACGCCCAGGCCCAAGATCAACGTAATGATTGACATGCAGTCCCTTTCCCGTGAAACATCGAGTAATGATCAATTTTTTCTAACTTTGTGGCCCCTCTGGACGCTTAGCTCAGTTGGTTAGAGCGTTACGTTGACATCGTAAAGGTCACTGGTTCGAATCCAGTAGCGTCCACGTCTGCCCCCAGAATGGGCAAAGATACAAAGCCCGTCACTGTGTGATGGGCTTTTTCATACGAGGAAAACGCCATGGCATATCCATCGATCTTCCTGCCCGAAACCCACGCTGCAATGCTGGCCCGGCTCGATACCCTCACCCCTACAACACCTCGTGTATGGGGCTCCATGACCCCCGCACAGATGCTGGCCCACGTGAACGTATCGTACGAATACACGTTCGGTGAACGCACGGATACGCCGCCATGGTTCATGCGCGCGCTCTTGAAGATCTTTCTCCGACCGCTCTTGGTAGGGGATAAGCAATACGCCAAGAATACCCGTACAGCCCCCTCCATGGTGATGAAGGAAGCCAAGGATTTTGACGCAGAAATGAAGCGACTCAAAACCTACATGCAGCGCATCTACGACGAGGGCGAAGCCGCATGGGACGGACGCAAACAGGTAACCCTGGGCGTGTTAACGTCCAAGGAATGGAGTACGCTGTATTGGAAACACCTCGACCACCATTTGCGGCAATTCGGGGCGTAGCCTAGGTCCCTCGTCGCTCCGGGCGAGGCAGGGCCTCGCCCCTACGCTCCTCGGGATGACGCTACGATCGGCAATGTTGTAAATGAGAAAAGCGATCACCTAGGTCCCTCGTCGCTACGCTTCTCGGGATGACGCTACGACCGGCAATGTTGTAAAGAGAAAAGCGATCACCTAGGTCCCTCGTCGCTTCGCTCCTCGGGATGACGCTACGTGCTTTGAATGTAGTAAATGAGAAAAGCGATCACCTAGGTCCCTCGTCGCTACGCTCCTCGGGATGACGCTATGTGCTTTGAATGTAGTAAATGAGAAAAGCGATCACCATCCCTGATGGTGATCGCTTTTCTTTTTCTATTGACCGGTCGAGCTGCGTCATCCCGAGGAGCGCAGCGACGAGGGACCTCCATTGACCGGTCGAGCAGCGTCATCCCGAGGAGCGGAGCGACGAGGGACCTCTAATTCCCATGCGAGCTGCGTCATCCCGAGGAGCGCAGCGACGAGGGACCTCCATTGACCGGTCGAGCAGCGTCATCCCGAGGAGCGGAGCGACGAGGGACCTCGCGTTACTTGCTTAACTCGGCCAGCGTAAGCGACTTCGGACGTACGATCGGTGAGTTCATCATGCGGTTCACAACCATCTGTGAGCAGAGGCCGATAGCGCGCGAAACGCCGAACATCACGGTGTAGAAGTCGAACTCCGTCATGCCATACGCATAGAGCAGGGAGCCGGAAGCAGCATCAACATTTGGCCACGGGTTCTTTGCCTTGCCGTGTTCCTTGAGGATGCCTGGTACGAGCTTAAAGATCTTGTGGACGATCTGAACGTTGTCGTCCTGTAGGTCGTGCTTTTCACCAAACTGATAGAAGGCCGTGAAGCGTGGGTCGGTGACGCGGAGAACGGCGTGACCATATCCTGGGATCACTTGACCGTTCTTGAGTCGGTTCCATGTGTATTCGGTGAGCTGCTCATCTGTTGGAACACCACCGAATTGCTCGCGTACGTCGATGATGAAGCGCAAACATTCTTGATTGGCAAGTCCGTGAAGGGGGCCGGCCAGTCCGCTCATTGCAGCGCTGACGCTGTAGTACGGATCGCTGAGTGCTGAGCTGACAACATACGACGTCATAGCGCTCACGTTACCGCCTTCGTGATCGGAGTGAAGCACGAGGTAGAGTCGGATAAGTTCTTTCCACGACGCATCGTCACTCACACCAAGCATGTGTGCGAAGTTGTTCGATAGATCGTTGTCATCGGCAAGAGGTGCGATCACTTCGCCCTTGTTGAAGCGAATGCGATAGATCGCTGCGGCGATACCCGGAATAGAAGCAATGAGACGAACGGAGTCGTTCACCATCGACTGCCACAGAGCATCCTTGCCTGCACCCTTGTCATACGCTGCTCGGAATTCGCTCTCGCGTTCCATCGCAAGAAGTCCAACACTCAGCATGGCCATCGGATGGGAATCCTTCGGCATTGCCTTGAGGGTGTCCACCACGTATTGCGGCACGGCGTAATACTTCGCGAAAACCTTGCGAAGCTCATCGAGCTCCGTTGCCGTTGCGCGCTCACCGGTAACGAGCAACCAGAACGTCTCTTCAGGAGAGATGTCTGTGAGCTCGAGGATCGGAATGTTGCGAATGCGCAAACCTTCATCGGCAGACACGCTGGACGTATCGCAGACGAGGGCCGGTACGCCACGCATGCCGCCGAGCACTTGCTCGATGGTTACGCTGCCAAGGACGGTCTCGCCGTGTTCTTTGAGAAGGGCAGTACGTTGGGCACGCAGAGCTTCTGCCTGGACGGTCAGCTTGTCGTGAAGGATGCTCATAAAGGTTGTCTCCGTGGGTATAGCATGCAAAACTACGAACGGAAGTGAATACGGAGGAACGTAACTTTCGGACTTCGCAATCGTTCCTGAGCCCCATGAGTAAGATCGCCGTTATCATCTCGCATGAATACCGTACACGTGTACGGGCAAAATGGTTCATTGTCTCCACCCTGCTAGCCCCGTTCGGGCTTGCGTTGCTTATAGCCGTGCCTGTCCTAGCAGCCATCCTGGCCGGTGACGGAGCCGAAGGCAAGGTGGCCGTGCTGGACAGAACGGGCATGCTTGCTGCCGCCGTGGTTCAGGCGGATACGGCAACGTTCGAATTGGCGGGAAACCGCACAGAAACGCAGCTTTCCGAAGCCGTAAAATCAGAAGAGATCCAAGCCTATGTGGTGATCCCGTCCAATGTGCTTGATAGCGGACGGATCACGATGTTCTCGCGCGGCGGATCGGGGATCGCGTTTGAGTCTTCGGTGCAGGGGTCTATTGAGCCCCTTATCGTCAAGGCCCGACTCCAAAAAGTGGGGACAGATACAGCAGTGATCGGTCTGGTAGAGCGGGGGATCGAAGTAGTCTCGCTCAAGGTAACGGATAAGGGGATTGAGGCGGATTCCTCGCAGGCATCTGCTATGGTTGGGTATGCCGCTGGGTTTATGATCTACATGCTCATCTTCCTCTATGGGACGATGGTGATGCGTGGAGTGGTAGAAGAAAAAGCCAATCGGATCATTGAGGTGATCGCTTCGTCGGCCAGACCGTTTGAGATCATGATGGGCAAGGTTGTGGGGATCGGTCTTGTTGGCCTGACGCAGCTGGTGTTATGGGTTGCGCTTGGCTCGCTGGTAACGATGGGTGTTGGCGCGCTGATCGCTCCGTCTGTCTCGCCGGAAACGATGAACCAGGTCCAGCAGATGCAGGCCAATAATCCATCGCAGGGTATGGGGCTTGGTGGTGCGTTAGCAGCTAGTGGCATCGTCCTCCCGAATATCTCGATGGTTTCGATCCTGATGTTCATCTTCAATTTTTTTGCCGGCTATTTCCTCTATGCATCATTGTTCGCGGCGGTTGGTTCGGCAGTGGATCAGGAGTCTGATGCGAATTCGTTGACCTTCCCGATCACCTTCCCGGTGATCCTTACGATGCTCTTTATCGGCAATGTGATCGCCGCACCAAATGGAACGTTTGCGGTGATCGCGTCCATGATACCGCTCTTCTCACCGATCCTTATGACGGTTCGCGTGGCTGCAACAGATGTTCCGGCGTGGCAGTTGCTCACATCGATCGCCCTGAGCATCGGCGGATTCTTCGGCGCTATCTGGCTTGCCTCACGCATCTACCGCATCGGCATCCTCTCCTACGGGAAGAAGCCAACGCTGAAGGAGATCGCACGGTGGATCACTCTCCGCGTGTGATCACGAGCGGTAGACTGATGGACTCTTCACCATCGATCACAACACGGTAACTCCCGGATGCCAGGTGTGACACGTCGAGCAAACACTGCGGTATTCCCTCGGCGCATCCGCGTGTGAGAACGGTCTTCCCAGCAGCATTCACGATGCGAAGCGTGATAGGTCGCGCTGTGTTTACTCGCAACAACTGCACGGAATCGTTGGCCGGATTAGGGGCAAGAGTGTATCGTGCTTCATGTGCAGTTGATCCTCGCTCATAGAATGAGGATGTTGTGCGCAGCACTTCGACCAGTGACCGACACTTCTTCCCGGCATTCACGCTAAGGAGTTGTGTGCACGTAAAAGTGATACGTCCGGTGGAGTCGGGATACATGATGGTATCTATCGTATCGATACCCGCAAACCCGTTGCGAGCATAGACCACGTTCAACGGTAACGTTGTAAAGATCGGCCATGTTGGATGAAGCTTCTGTTGTTCTTGTGTTATGGTCACAACGTGATCAGATCCCGTGATGTCCGTATCCACATTGAGTTGCGGCCAACCGATACCCGTAACCCACTCATCAAAGAACGCATTGGTCTTTGTGCCCATAGCAAGACTCAGTGCTTGCTTCATATCCTCAGTTGTTGCTGTATTGTACTTGCGCGATGTCTGGTAAAATTTCATCGCCGAGATGAATGGTTCATCACCGGCGATCGCTCTCATCATTGCAACAACAACCGCCCCCTTCTGATAGATCGTCTGCGGATAGTTCGATGAGGGGGCTGTGCGCGGGAAGTTCTCCAGAGCGAACACACCCTCCATCGAAGAGATGTTTCGAATGTAGTTCGTTGCCTTTTCTTGTACGGCCTTGCGATAGACGGAGTCGCCGCGGAGTTCTTCCAGCCATGCACATTCACTGTAGGTTGCGAAACTCTCCGTAAGCCACGCATACCGAAAATCAAGCGGACTCACACAGTCGCCGAACCACTGGTGCGCAAGTTCATGGGCTGCTGTTGCATTGATCGTATCGTTTCGTTGAGCGATCGCAACCGGGAAGGAGATCATTGTTTGATGTTCCATCGCCCCCTTCGCCGTGTTGCAGTATCCCACCTTATCGAACGGAAACTCACCGTAGATATTGGCAAAGGTCTGCGTCATCCTCGGCACCAGCGAATATGAACGAGCGCTTCGTGCACTGTCGCGTGAGAGCGTGTAGAACACATGCGGAACCACGCCATCCATTTCGATCAATCGATAGGGGGCTACTGCGAACGTCAACAGATATGTAGAGGTAGGGTGACTCTCACTCCAAGTGTACACCGCCTTGCCTTCCGGCCATGGTGGACGTGTGAAGATCTCCATCCCATTGGAAGCAACCTTCCACGGAGAGAACGGTACGATGAAGCGCGCAAAAAACGTTGCTTTGTCGGAAGGATGATCATAACACGCAAGCCAATGTTGTGTGGTGCTCACGTAGTTGTTAGAGAACCCAACACCCAGAGCATACAACACGCTGTCTTGGTAGTGCACGCCACCCCACGGTGATGCGCCCTCTTCATTTGTCATCGTGCCATGATAGAACACGCGGATGGTGTCCATCATCCCATCAACAACATCGTGCGTGACCGAAACACGATGATGCATTGTGTCGGACGATTCAACGCCAATTGTTGAAACATCGGACCGCACCGCATTCACAAACACAGAATCGATCGTTAGTCCGCGCAGATGAAACGGAAAGGTTGGAGAAGGGGCTCCCGCCGTCCACTTTACGATCATCGTCACATCCGCAACGATCGTCCGTTGTGCCGGATCCGGGAACTCGATCGTAGCTTCATATCCCTGCACATCAAAGATCTGCGGACGATACTCCGTAGGGCCGGAAACCTGCGCGGATGCCGTGCAGCAAGCGAAGAAGAGGAGGAGGAAGAGCATTGGGGAAGATATGCATTTCGTCAACCCGAGCGGAGCCGAGGGACGTTCGTCATCCCGAGCGGAGTCGAGGGACGGTGACGCCCCAAGAACTCACCCCCCGCCCCCTCTCTCACGCTTCGCTAGAGAGGGGGTGCCGGTGCGTAATGGTATCTGTCATTGGAACGTCAAGAACTCACCCCCCGCCCCCTCTCTCACGCTTCGCTAGAGAGACCCTATGTTAAACGACCGCATGGTCCGACCGTAGTAGGTTGTAGTTGCAACAAACAAACCAAAACGGAGGAACCATGCGGAACGGAGCTCAAGATACACAGCTGACGAATCAGGAGAATATGATTTACATGGGCATCGATGTCCATAAGCGGCACATCAATGTGGCAGTAATGTCAGAACATGTTGTACTCGGTCAGAATCACGTTGAGATACGTGATGTCGACGCCTACATGGTGAGGTTGAAGAAGAAGTATCCGGACAGAAGACTGCGCGCAGCGTATGAAGCAGGCTTTAGTGGTTTTGCTCTCTATCATCAACTCGAATCGCTCGGAATAGAGACAATCGTAGTCAATGCAGCCGATGTGCCGACGACGGACAAAGAGAGAACAACAAAGAGCGACCGCGCAGATAGTCTGAAGATCTGCCACGCATTGAAGTGTGGTCAGCTGCGCAAGATCTGGGTACCGCCAGATGAACTGTCAGGTGATCGAGACCTAGTGCGTTATCGACTGGTCCTGCGTCAGCATCTGGCCAAGACCAAGACGCGTATCAAGATGTTTCTCTACAAGCAAGGCGTGCAGATCCCACCAGAGCTAGAAAGCTCACACTGGACTAAGGCATTCCAAGCATGGCTCAAAGAACAGACGATGACCACTGCCTCAAGCCAAACGACACTCATGCTTATGCTGGAAGAACTTCAGCATGCAGACCAGGTGTACAAGAAGCATCTACGGCGCATCAATGAGCTTGCCCTGACTCAACGCTATAGTCACAATGTCGATCTCTTGTACACGATTCCCGGCATAGGGCGCCTAACGGCAATAACGATTCTGACAGAACTGGGTCCGATCGCTCGTTTTGCAAAAGCCGATCAGCTAGCAAGCTATGTTGGCTTGATACCGATGCAGCATCAAAGCGGCTCCTCCGATCGGAATATGCCGATTCAGCGTCGGGCGCATCAGGAACTGCGCACACTCCTGGTGCAGTGCTCATGGATGGCTATAAAAGGAAGCAACCACTTCAATATGGTCTATGAGCATAAACGGAAGAACAAGACATCACAAGTTGCAATCATTGCTGTTGCACGCAGACTGTTGAACACAATCTATGCCGTGCTGAAAAAGTCACAACCTTTCATGGAGTCCGGCACAAACTGAGAACAACCACCAGTCAACATTGCTGTCTAAAGTGGGGGTATGCTTGTCGCCCCTTGCGGCCTGCTTGCAGTGACCGCTTTCGAGAGAGTGCGCCCCCACTTACTAATAAGAACTTGCGGCTGATCATCGATACAGACCGCTAATAGAAGGTTGAGCAGCATTGTACTGAATCTTTGTCCACCCCAAATACGGATGGACCATTTGGTCATTTACATAGAAGGGGGTGCCGGTCCGTAATGTGAGTGCTTCTAGAGCGCCGTTGTAGGGCAATTGATGTCACGTTGTGGGCGCTGGGAAGCACGTAGTGGGTATGAGGAACCCCTACGAACAGATCGACATGATCAAGATCGCACGGCAGATGCGTAAGAAGATGACGCCAGCTGAAAGGAAGCTATGGGAGAGGCTTCGAGGTCGGAGACTTGGTGGCTTTAAATTTCTACGCCAGCACGTCGTCCGCGATTCGATCGCCGACTTTTATTGCCATGAGCTGCGTCTGATCATCGAAGTTGATGGCGAAGCCCATCATTCTCCCATTCAACAAGAGCGCGATGACGAACGCGACTTTCAGTTGGCTGCCTACGGCTATTGCACCGTTAGAGTCAGCAATGCAGAAGTGTTAACTGATCTCGATGCTGTATGTAAAAGACTCCTCGACCTCGTATACACCGAGATCGATCATCTACTCTAATGACGCTGTGTCTCAATGACTAATGACAAAGGACTAATGACAGGTGACGCTCCGGCACCCCCTCTCTAGCGAAGCGTGAGAGAGGGGGCAGGGGGGTGAGTTCTTGAAACTCTAATGACTAATGACAGGTGACGCTCCGGCACCCCCTCTCTAGCGAAGCGTGAGAGAGGGGGCAGGGGGGTGAGTTCTTGGTATTCCTAGCGAAGCGTGAGAGAGGGGGCAGGGGGGTGAGTTCTTGGTATTCCAATGACGGAGTGACGGAGTGACGGAGTGACAGGGCTCCCACAAAAAAAGAGCGCCACACTCTCGTGTGGCGCACTTTTGATTTTACTGCCCCCTCGACTACGCTCGGGGTGACGGGGCCCCTCGACTTCGCTTTGGGGCACGACAAGTCGTGCCCCTACGACTCCGCTCGGGGTGACGGATGCTTACCGAACGATCTGCAATGGCAGGGCGAACGTTGAAGCGCCGTTGGTGACCTGGACCATCACCATGCCGATAGGCATTGTGGCGGTGTTGAGGACCACCGTTGTTTCACCGGTGTTAACGTTCACATTCTGCGTTGCAAGCACTTCACCAGCCATCGAGAGGATGCGGATGTCTGCTGTGCCGTTCGTTGATGTGAAGCGGATAGAAGCTGTTGTCGATGTTGGATTAGGCCAGAGGTTCACGGAACCGCCAACGGCATCAACAGGGACTTCAACACTTGTTGTGCTTTGGATGAGGCCGAGGGAGATCTGCTGATCTGTGTTCAGGCCGTCAATGGTCACAACTTCTGATGTTGGCTCAAAGTCAACACGGTCGGCTGTGATCGTTACTTCTCCGATGGAGAGTTCTGTGAGTTCAAAGGCACCTTCGTTCTCGGAGAGAGCAAAGTCGATGATGTCGCCTGCTTCGTCACGTGCCACGATGAGTGAGCCAGTGATCGCTGCTGCGTTCTGTGCACGATCTTCAACCTTGCCGTTGTTGATGATGCCGCCGCGCTTGTCATAGACCCAGCCGCGTACACGACCCTTGCCGCGCTCGCCCTTTGCTGTGTCGAGGTTGATGTCATAGCGAACGGTGATCAACACTTCGCCAACTTCTACACGTGTTGCTTCGCGCCACTCTGTTGCAGCCTTGCCACCAAGGACCATCCAGCCCGGTACGTGCGGACGCTCAGATGGAACGCCGAAGACGATGTAGGTGCCCGGTGCGAGGTTCGTGAATTCATAACCGAAGTTGTCATCCGTCTCTACGGTCTGTACATCACGCTTCTCGATGATCGTGTCGCCATTATCCTTTGCCTTGCGAAGGATCTGATAAGCAACAACCTTGCCCTTAACGCCGGCATTGGTGTAGTTGTTCTTCATCATACCACCGAAACCGTTGTTGAAGACCGGACGTTTGTCCATCGAGAAGTCTACGCCTTCTTTGTTCTCGGTGAGATTCAGCAATGTTGCTTCTGAACCGTCATGGGTGTTCTCCCAGAACTCGGCGAGGTAGTCGCCTTCCTTGTTATCACGACCAAGGATCTTAGCGTAAGCGATGTAGTTCACGCCAGCTTGGAGCTTGACTTCATACACGCCATCAGCGTTCGTTTCAGCAACAACGCGACGGTAGCGACCATCTACGCCGTTGTCTTCCTTGGAACGTGCTTCAAAGATCACAAGACCCTTGAGTCCGGCTTGTGTTTCTGCATCGAATACGCGACCCGTAACAACAACGAGTGTTGGCTCCGGACGTCCGGCAACAACGAAGTTTACATTCGTACGCGTGTCACACACAACAACAACGTCTTCTGCATCAGCAAGTTCTGCGGCATTCTCGTGCCATTCTGCCATGAAGTTCTCACCTTCAACACGAAGCTTGTACGTGCCGTTCGGGAGGTTGAGGACGTAGGCGCCGTTTTCGATCTTGGCCTTGTAGACCGGACGATACACAGTTGTTGAGTCTCCGTTGTCCTTCTTGACAACATCAAGACGCCATGCTGTTACCCAACCGTTGACCATAGCATTTGCTGGGTTCTCAAAGTCAACTTCACCAAAGATCGCTGCGCAACCCTCTGGCTTGTCTTCGCCCTTGCCGATCTCAAGTACGAATGACTGCTTGGTGAAGATCACCGTGCCGCCACCTTCGATCGATGCCTTGATCGTAATCTCGTAACGACCAGCGCGTGGCTCGAGCCATGTGATCACACCGGTCTCTGCGTTGATCGTCATTCCTTCCGGACCAGACACGATGCTGTAACGGATAGCTCCGTCAACACTGGCTTCTGCCTTTGCCTTGTACTCATATGCCTGACCAACCTTGCCGCTCTTCACAGGGGAAGAAACGAACCAGATCTTGTTCTCGGCCTTTTGCTCGATCACGACAATCTTGATCGGTGTGCGTGGGCCTTCATTATCGCCCCATACAGCACGAACAAAGAAGGTGTATACACCGGGCTTGAGCTCCTTGACGAGATGTGTGTAGACATTCTCGCGGGGTGGTTTTGCAGGGTCGACCACGATGCGGGCGATCTTGTCAAATTTGGTCTCGTCTTCGGTCTGTCCAACAGCCTGATAGACGTGATAGGCGGTAGGGGGCTCATCGGACTTGATACCCAGCCATTGAAGCACCACATAGGCGCTTGCATTCGGCTCGGCAATGACCTTGGCCTTAAAATCTGCTGGTACCGGGCGCTGTTGCGCCGAGAGACCAATGAAGCCCGTAGCGACGACCAGCAGGGTCATCAGGAAACGAGACAGAGTCTGCGTTGTAGGCATGGGAGATCCTCCAAAAAAACGGAAAATGTTCGTAGTGGGAACTGAGGGCAAGATACCCCCATCTACGAAACCGTTACAGGATCAGATCACCACTTCAATGGTAGCGAAATGGGTCTCCGGCTTCAACGTTGGGTTGATCGGGTCCGGGGTGATGTTGAAATAGAGCGTCATGGTAACCTTTCGGGGCTGACCAGGCACTCTTTCGGCCTCGGCGATGATCATATTGGCCTTGAAGGCACTTGCCTCCGACCCAAACGTCTGGTCCGTTCCGGTTCCGAGATCCACAACAAACTGCACCTCGCCGTTCACCATGGCATCGTTATAGCCATTGCTGGCGGCAGAATCTCTCCGCAGGCGGAATCCTTGCATCTGAGGGCTTGTGGTAGAGCCGGGGTCCTTTTCCATGGAGATATCGAGCCAAAACCGCATTGGTGTTACGGTAGTATCGATCTTGATGGTGGGGAGCCCCTTCATCACGTATGACCCGGTCACAGAGGTGAACGTAACGTCATACGAGGATGGGGTTACCTTGATCGCGGGGGTCAGGGGTGTTTCCGTCCGTGGTGCATCGGAATCAAGCGGAGAAGCGCAGGACGAAACGAGAAAACTGACACACAGTGCCAGAAGCAACGTGTAAAGGGGAGAACGAAGGATGTGGTGTTTCATATGCGGAGTTAGAATCGTACGGCAACGCCGTAGGTGAGGCCGATCTTGGATGTACCGAACCAAGAATCTTGGAACTGATACGCCATGGTTGAGCCCTCAAGCCCAAAGATGAAGGAGAGGGGGCCGGATGGTGCGTAGGTGATGCCGGCGGTGAGACGTCCAAGCGGACCGTATTTGCTGCCGCCAAGAAGAACCTGACCAAATGGCGCAAAGGCTGTTGAGCCGATTGTTGGGAGTGTATGTCGGTAGGTGATGCCGGCCCAGGCAGAAAGAGGCTGCTGTTCATAACGGATCACTTGTCCGTTTCGCTCGCCTTCAAATGCCATTGCGAACGACTCGTTACCGAATTCTAACCCAACGGTGTTTCTGTCAGAAAGTTGATAGAGAAGTCCGATACTCATGTTGTCGTACCACGCCGTTTGTGCCGGTACACTCACGTCTGTCATGGAAGATCCATTCATTCCGCGTACCTGCACCAATAACGACGGATACTTCACCGGTCGAAGATTGATGGGGGTGAGCGCCGTTGCCTGCAGCATGCGCGGCTCATTGGAGTGCGTGAGCTGAATCGTGTTCGTCATCGCCACGTTTGTGGTCATTACCTCAGGAGAACTCACAAACCGCGGCTCGTCAGATTGAACCGGTGCTTCACTCGCAACAGACGACCGCTCTGCCAACATCATCTTTAGTCGATCTTGCTCAGCCCGTAAAGACGCGATCTCCCTGCGAAGTCTGTTGTTCGTCGATTCGCTATTCGCTATTCGCTGCTCGCTATTCACAACAGACGATTCGCTATTCGCTATTCGCTGCTCGCTATTGGAAGATGTTCGCTGCTCGCTGTTCACAACAGGTGATTCGCTATTCGCTATTCGCTGCTCGCTATTCGCGAGTCCCCATGTGATCCCCACCGCCGCTATCGACGATAGGATCGGCAGTCCAAGGCGTGTAAGCCACTGAAGAAGAAGTCCGCCGCCCGCTGCGCCTGCTGCAGCCCCTGCAAGAGGAGCGGCAAAGCCCAGGCCGCTGAACACAGAGCTGGTAAGGGCCACAGGCGGAACGAGGCCTACGCGGTCTTCATGAACTGCTGAGCGGATCGCAAGCTGTTGCTTGAAGTCCGTTCGGAGGTCGGAATTCACGGCCAGTTCGCCGAACAGCGCCGACTCATTCATTGAGTCGAGCTCTCCGTCGAGCAGGTTATGGATCCATTCTTGATGCGTTGACATTCTTCAGTCTTTCGAAAGTTCGTTCAGGTAGGGCTCAAGGATCTCCTTGATCTTCTGGCGCGCGCGAAACACACGTACCTTGGCCGTATCGAGTTTGATGTTCAACATTTCGCTGATCTCGTTGTAGGAGAGGCCGTCATACTCACGCAGGACAAAGGCCTCGCGCATGTCCGTGGGGAGAAGCTCCATTGCCATCGTGATGAGCTTCATCATTTCCGAACGATCCGCCTCGCGGGATACCCCAGGGTTGTACATCGAATCGTCGAATTCCACCATCTGCGTCTGTGCACGTTTCTTCTCATTGAGACAGAGGTTGCGACAGATCGTTAGGGCATAGGCGCGCACATTTTCCAAGAATTCGATCCGTTCTGCGCTCTGGAAAAATCGCATGAACGTCTCTTGGAACACGTCATATGCTCGGTCTCTGCTTCCAAGCACACGCATACAGTACGAGAACACATTTGGAGACAGTCTCGAATACAGTTCGCTGAACGCTGCTTCGCGTTGATCCGTGCGAAGCATCGCATAGAGTTCAGTGTCGCTATATTCAGTGAGGTGTCTCCTCATGAATCCTACTAACAATAGACGGGTCAAAAGGTTACTGTGATAGACGGATTGCCGTATGAGCTCGTGCGAAGCTCACGAAGAACGATGACGGTTGAGGTCCACCCCACCGGATCGGTCATTGTGCGTTCTCCGAACCGCATGCCCCTTTACGAGATCGAGCGGTTCCTGAAAATGCGGGAAACGTGGATCAGTGAAAGGCTGCAGGACGTAGAAGCCAAACGGTCCGTACTGCCGCAACGTACACAACCCAACCACATCTACCATCGGGGAGAGGTGCTGGAATGGGGCTGGAAAAACGCGGATGTCATTGTTCCGCAACATGTTACAACCACACAGGCTGCGTTGCGATATGTAGAACGCTGGCAACGATCAGAAGCCGAGACCCTCTTTTCAAAGATGATCACGGAACACTTGCCGGCAATAGGTGTGCCGGGACTGCGATATCAGGGTCTCAAACTCCGCAAAATGAAACGGAGATGGGGCTCCTGCTCCTCCACGGGATATATCACCCTGAACGAACACCTTATCCGCGTGCCCGACGGCTGTATCCGAGGCGTTGTGGTGCACGAACTCTGCCACCTGGTGCATTTGCACCACGGCGCTGCCTTCCACCATCTCGTGGCGGATGTGTTTCCGGACCATCGACTCAGTGATACGTTGTTAGATGCGTGGACGTCCGTCCTGCATGCTCACGCAGATGCTTTTGTGCAAAGCTCATCGAATGCCGATGTGAGCGATGCAGCGATCATCTCCGGTGAACGACCTTCGATATGATGTCGCGGCATGAAGGCCACGAGCTCTCCATCACGCATGATGGCAACAGAAGGGGATGACGGCGGTACACCGGTGAAGAATGAGCGCGCACGTTCAGTGGCGTCTGTGTCTTGGCCGGCAAAGACCGTTACGATGTTGTCAGGCAAGGTTGCGTGCTTCAATGCCATAGCAACGCCCGGCCGTGCTCCGCCGGCTGCACATCCGCATACGGAATTCACAACGACCATGGTTGTGCCCGGCTTTGCCATTGCTGCATCAACGTCAGCAGCAGTGCGCAATTCAGTGATCCCGAGCGATGTGAGTTCTTCGCGCATAGGCTGCACGAGCATTGGGTCATAGGCCATGATCATTCTCCGTTTTGGTGTTCTTTGAGGACATTATTGAGGTATTCCATACCGAGCGGACCAGCGATGAGCGGAAACTCCGCTTCGTAGTCGTCACGCTTTGACGGATCAAGGGCAAAAGCCTTGTTTAGAAAGGGGACGGCGGAAAGGGGCTGGCCTGCCGCACACAGAGTTTTGGCTGTTGCGTAATACCCTTCAGCCCATTCGGGCATTAGGCGAGTACACTCATTGAAACCCCGAAGTGCTTCGAGAACATCACCTGTTTCCAGCACGCTAGTGCTGTAATCATACCAGCACTCTACGTCTTCGGGCTGAAGCTCCAACGCCTTCCGATACGCAGTAAGCGATTCGTTCACGCGCTGAAGATTGAAAAGTGCGTCTGCCTTTGCATACCAGAGATCAGCATACTCCGGCTCGATCTTTAAGGCAGCGTCATAATCTGCCACCGCTTTGTCGAACTGTTCCAACGCGTCGTAGCAGGTGCCCCTTCCATACAGGGCCTGTGAGTGTTGGGGTTCAAGCTCGATGACCTTGCTAAACATCTCTGCCGCTTCTTGGAACTTCCCGCCTTCTTCCAGGGAAGAGGCAAGGTTGTGCATTACCGGGATATCCGTTGGATCCACACGATGCGCTTCGCGGTAGGCGTTCACGGATTCATCGACGCGACCAAGCGTGGCGTAGGTGTTGCCCATGTTGTACCACGCGTTCACGAAGTCGGGCTTGATGATCGTTGCCATGTCGTAACACTGCAACGCCATCCGATTAGCCCCCTTCTTTCCATGGATCACACCCTTATTGAACCACGCATTGGGTTCATAGGGCTCCATGTCGACGAGGGTGTCATAGATAGCAATGGCCTCGTTGAACTGCTCCAGGGCTTCGTGACAGATAGCGATCTCAAACAACGCGTCGCGTTGGAATTGCTCCTGTTTTGCTAGGTAGACAAAGAGCCGCATGGCCTCATCGTACCGCTCGCGCTTTTCAAGGATGAGTGCCTTTGTGAAGAGCGCGTCAAGGTTGTTCGGGTCGGCCGATAATGCGTCTTCGATAAGGCGGTTGGCTTCTTCGAGCCTTCCCAGCTGTTCGAGAGCAATTCCGCGGTTCACCGTGATCTCGATATCCACCGGGTCCAGTCGGGAAGCTTGTGCATAGGCCTCAAGTGCCTCTTCCCAATGTCCAAGGCTTCCGTGGGCGATGCCCAACTTGTGCCATGCATCGGTAGAGTAGGGGGCTTTTTCGGCCCACATCTTCGCAAAGATCAATGCATCGTCAAATGCCTGTGTTTCGAGGCAATAGTGAACGATGGTCTCCAGCGATTCTGCTGTTGGTGCGCCATTCTGCCAATTACCACTGCGAACGGACTCACGGAACCGCTTCAGGGTCTCATCGAGCTCCTGGCGGTTCGGTTCTTCGTGTTCATCGTCGTAATCGAATTCCATCATGTGCAAGTTTACGCATCAATCGGGCAAAGGAGGGTTAGGACGCACGGCGTGGACGATTCGTGGGTAGGGGCACGGCATGCCGTGCCCCTACCCACGATAACCCGGCCGTGCCCCTACCCACGCGCCAGAAACGACCGAAGCCAGTTCCTGACGCCGAAGATGTTCGTGGCCATGCCGTTGATCGCTTCGTTCACAGCGGACACACGAGTGGCCCTGCGAGGTCCGGGTTCGGATTCAATGATCGTTGCAATTCGGGGGACGATCTTCACCACGTCATCCACCAGGGCGTAGTGCCGAACAGAGATAGCCCCCTCCGGAAATCCAAGATGCCGGAGAGCATCTACGGCCGTTCGAACATCGTCCCATCGTCCAAGAACCATGAGGTTCTCAATGGTGTAGATCCGAACCATGAGTTTGAACAACGGTTGAGAGAGTGTGACCTTTTGAAGAAGAGCTACCGCATCGTCCGCGCGACCTTCGTATTGAGCGATCACCGCTTCACAGAGTATCTGCACGTCCTCACGAACATTTGGCATAAGAGCATCAGCGAATTCCGCCATAAACTCTCGTGCATAGTTGAGTTCTCCGGCTCCAACGGCCATACGAACCAGAAAGATGTAGTCGGGGTAGAGAAGATTCGGTTTCCCGAGGTACTTCAGCTCGATCTGTGCTTGAATATTGAGCAATGCTTGCTTGTAGTACCGATCATCTCCGACCACATTGATCTGATACATACAGTGGTCAGCCAGGTGGGTGAACGCCATATATCCGTCCACGAACGGGAGTTCGTGAATCCGCTGCCGTATGAGAGTTCGAAGACTCACAAAGGCATCCGGGCTTGGTGTGGCCGAGAGCTCAACAACGGCAGCATAGACATCGATGCAGGCATTCTTTCGGAACGCCGGATTCCGATGAAGGAACTCCATGATATCGGCCGAGAAGTGCAGGTCGAAGTCTACACCGTGTTGATACTGCTCGTGGATCATCAGCGTGATCTGACGCAACATTCGCGCGATGCTCAGCTCCACCAGCACATTGAGCTCATCCTGCAGGATGTCTCTGCCCGTTCCCGGACGATTGAATGTTTGATACAGTGATCGTTCTTCCAGCATCCGCCAATGAAGATCCAACGTTGCATCATCTCGCACAATGCGACGTTCGATATCGTCAAAGGCATCATCGACCGTCTTTTCAAACTGCGAGAACAGCCGCATGTTTCGCAGCGCCGCTACCTGGTACTCCAGCATAAGATCCGGCTTCGCTTGAAACTGGTCCACGGCCAGGAACCTCATTGCAAGTGCTACAAGATCTGAGTAGCGATTTCGCAGTGTGGCATACCGAAATGGCTCATTGGGGTGCAAGGAGCCCCATATCTCCTCATCTGCTGGTATCTGGGGAAAGGGATGGTAGGGGGCCAATACTTCAAGGAGTTGAACCAAGGGCTCAGAAGTGTTGTAGTACGGCGAGCGAACGAAGGCCAAAAGCCGCTCGATCTGGACCGGCGAAAGTGGCCTAAGTAGTTGTATAAGCTTGGGTTCGCGTTTTACAGCCATGGGCGCTAAAATGGCCAAAAAATCTCCATAGTACCGTTCAATGCCGTGTTGCAACTTGCTTCAGTAGTAATTCAGTACATCGACCTACATGGTCGTACGATCTGATTCTGCAGGTTGCCAGCCGAAACGAAGAACGACATTCAATTAGAGGAGCGGGATCATGCAGCAACGATTCGTTTTTTTACTCAGCGCAATGTTCATGGCTCTGGCTGTGACGTTCAGTACGGCGCAAGAAAGCTTTACATGGAAGCAGCAGACTGTATCAAACGGAGTAGGCAGTGGGCCCGTTGTCGATAAGGCGGCACAACGAGTTCGATATGATATCGATACAGCAGCCTTAACTGTTTGGGGGATCATTGACTCGACAGATGCCTCCAACTTTCTTTTCATGAAGCTTGTCCTCAAGAAGTTTGTAGGCGTCAAAGGTCTATTCGTTCTTGATGACGTCTCCGTTTATCAATACGGTGCTCGTGCTGATATGAAGTATAAGTGTACGGGTGGTACAGCAACCATCACTTCAGTAGATGATGCGACGAATACCGTTACGGGAGTTTTCAACTGGTTTGGATATGTGAAGCTCCAAAACGGAATCGAGCTCAATGTTCGAATTTCTGAGGGCGCATTCACATTGAAAATCAGACCGGAACTAGGGACGCTTGCCCATCCTGCTGATGGGGCCAAGATAAAGCAAGACAAACCTCACAATGTAACGATCTATGTAAACAAGGCGATCAACCCGAAGAGTATGATCGAGGGTGCAACAGTAACACTCACGCACGATGCGACCGTGTTCAAGAATGCAACCAAGCTAACCGCTGTAACGAATTCGGAAGGTGCTGCAACGTTCGTGCTCGATGCACGAAAGGAGCTTGTTGGTGGTGACTACACGTTCAAGGTCAAAGCCACGAAGAAGGACTTTGTCGACAGCAAGGAGCGAACGGTAAAATTCAAAGTAGACACCACAAATCGGTACTACTATTCACGGTGCAAGGGCTCTCCCTTCCTCGAATTCGATGCAGGCGCCGATAACAAGTGGGAAGATGATGGAGCCCCATACATCATTAGCACCGGTTCAGAAGTACTCATGGCCGGGATGATCACGCTTCCAGGCAAGGTTCGAATTGATACGGCGGGTGGTAAGGCAAAAGTCTTCCTCAGCGCTGGCGTGATGATGAAGAACATGTACTTCGATGAGAGTGAACAAGACTTCGTGATGAGTACCGCTGCGTTTACCTTTATCGCACCAGAGTGTACTGAGGTACTTGACTTTGCATTAAAAGAGCTTGCTGCCGAGATATCTGGTGGCAAGATCATCAACCCACGATTCGAGATTCTCGGCAATGGCGTACAGGCAACTGGACTCAAGATTGGTGCCGGCATGGAATTAGGAAAGAACTCATACGAAGGCTGCAACGATGATCTACCGTTTGGTACAGTATGGTCGCCAAACAAGAAATCTGAGGTTGATCTGGAAGTTGGAATTCTCAAGACAGGACCACGTTGGGACTTCCTTGCTACGGGCACAGTAAAAAACTTTACACCCGTTGCGTCATGGTGTGTGAAGGAAGCAAAGGTTGAATACCGCGGTGATTCGTCGTTGTTCCGCATTTCTGCGAAGATCAAGAACCCGATGTTCTCCGATGCTTCTGGGAGCGTAACTTTTAAGAGCGGTACGCTCAACGCAGCCAAGATAGATTTCGAACTAGACAGATGCATACCTATTCCAGATCTACCAAACATCTGCTGGCGTGGTGGTGGCTTTGCTGTTGAGAATCTCTTCTTGGGCAACCCACTCAAGGGTAGCGTAAATGCAAAGTTTGGGCCGTATGACCCACTGAAAGACATGTACCTTCTTACGATTGAAGGAGGCTTTGAAGACCCTCCCACGAAGATCTATGGAAAGATCACCGGTAACATGCTAAAGATGGAAGCCGTCAGCTCAAAGAAGCCTTGGCAGATCGAAGTGTCTGGAACAGGAACCGTAGAGCCAGCGTTGGTAAAAGCAACACTCGAGTCAAGTGCGTCAATACTTCACCTCGGTGCAGACTATTTCCTCACGGGAAAGATTAGCGAATCACTTCAGTTGAATCCAATTGGAGTGGCTGGGAGTTTCACGGGCACAATGAAGTTCCCTTCTGTTGCCGTTGAACTCCTTCCGAAAGCAGGACGCATCGGAAGATTTATCAACCAATGGGCACCGTTCCCGCTGGGAACAGTATCGGGAACGCTATCATTCCTCGCATCTGGCGAGAAAAAGGCTACCCTGTCCTATGATATGACAAATCTCATCTCACCTTCGCCGGCGGCTGACGACGTGACCGCAGCTTTGCGTGCAATGGGCCGAGGTACTTTGGCAGTTGACTTCAACCTTCTTCCTTCACCGGCAGCTTGGGACCTTGATGCCGGATTTACGCAGCTGTTTGCCGCCGGTGTGTTCGGGTCAGTTCAGCAATCAGGCAAAAACGAAGACCGCGTACAGGCTGCCGAACGGATAGTGGCTGTGCCTGCAGGGCAGGAGTGTCTTGTGGTGATCATCGATGCAGCCAATTCGGGGCTTACGAGCTCACTGCGCACGCCAGACGGAACAACCATTGCAAGTGCTGACCCAGCAAAAGGCATTCACAAGGTTCTTACGCCAGACGGTAAGGGAACATTGTGGGTTGTCAAGAATCCAGTAGTTGGTGATTGGGTGATATCAAGCCCGAATGTCTCGCCAACGGATACGATCTCTGTCATGGGCGTTGTTCCTCCTCCAACATTCACACTTACGTCAACAATATCGGGTAACAATCTTGTTGCCGCGTGGACGGGAACCGCTCTCACCGCAGATGCAAGTGTCCAAATATTTGTAGACGACAATGACCGGGGATTTGATGGCACTAATGTTGGCTCTACAACCACAGGTGCCGGGACACTGACGATCCCGCTGCAGGATTCTACAATCCCATGTACATTCAAGGTGTACGCAATCGTTAACGGAAGAACCATTGGAACGGCCACGTACTCAACATCAGAGCATTCGAACCCGATGGCAACAATGCCCGTCCCATCCAATGCAACGGCAGTATCTGATGCCAACGGCAATACGACGATCTCATGGGCACCAATCAACGATGCACGTGTTGCTACTGTGGGCGTCCTTGACGCAACCGCAGACACACTCATCGCGGCAGCATATCGCTTTGAAAACAGTGCCACGGTACGTGTCCCGTCGCATCAGACAGCAATGCTTCGTCTGGTAACGTATGATGAACGTGGACATCGCTCATGTGCATCAGCGCCGATCTCGATCACAACGGACATCGACGAAGATGTCGTGTTCGCCGGCGATCACGGGTACACAATCGGGATTGCACCACAACCAGCCACAGACCGTGCGCGAGTCTACGTTACGGGTCAACTCTCCGAGTCGATCACTATACGTGTGGTAGACATGCGCGGCAATGAAGTTTTTGCAACCTCGGCTCTGCTTGATCGTTCAAGCGCCTCCTCGATCGATGTACCAACGGTTGGCTTGGCCTCCGGTGTCTACACGGTCGTTCTTGTTTCTTCATCGGCGATCGTTACGCGATCCTTCCTTGTGATGCATTGATGAGCCGCATTCTTGTTGCCTTGCTCCTTCTGTTCTCCTCGGGCGCACTTCTCGCAGGTGTGCCCGGGTGGAGAACCGTTCAACGATTGGCTCGCCCCCTTACCGGACATGGCGTCACAATGGTTCATACGGGCGATGTGCTGGTTGTTGGAGGTAGTGATGCAACCGGTGCAACGGTTTCGGATGTTTGGGTTGTTCGCGGCGCAACAGGTCAGCGAGTGCAGGCCCTGAGTGGACTTTCTGTTCCCCGTGCACGATTCGCTCTTGTTACGGTGCAGCTTGGTACGGAGTCTATCGTCTATGTGATAGGGGGCTATACAGGTTCGTCCGGAGCCTACGCATCGTCGAACGTTGTCGACGTCATTCGATATGATGCCGGACAGAATAACTGGCGTTGTTCTCGTAGCGGTACGCTTCCGTCGGCAGTTGGTGACGTACGTGCCGTATTCGACGGCACATCATCGATCATCGTCTCAGGCGGCACTCAACAAGTAACCGGTGCAATGAACTCAGGCACGTCCAGCGTTGTTAGCTCCGCGATCACGGTTTCCAACGGAGCCATTCGCCAACTCGGCGATCATGTAGCTGCACGGTCAGCGCATGGAGCATATCGATTTCTCGACCCAACGAACCTCTGGCGCGTTATTGTAGCAGGGGGCGATGCACAGCTTCCATCGTCGGCAGAACTGCTAGCCGGTACAACCTGGGACGGACGAGCAAACCCACCGCGTGTGTATAGAAAATTTCTTGCCGACGTAAGTGATATCTCCGGAACTGCTCGCGCCTTCGGTGGTGAAGATGCCGGTATCCCTCAAGCAACAACTGAGTGGTACGATCCGAAGAGCGGATGGCGTCAAGCGCCACGTATGAATGAGGCTCGATCGCGAATGGGGGTAACACTTGTTGCCGGACCTCGCGATACAGCACCTGCCTACCTCGTAGTAGGAGGTACAGGGACATCTGGTGTGTTGGCAACAACAGAGTTGTTTGCGATGCCATCAGCAACGGCTACAACAGGTTCATTCGAGACGTTCCATACAACACAACAAGCAGCATCGTTCCGCGGTGTTGCAATGTCGGGTGTTAATCTGCCATTCGTGATCGGAGGCGGACCGAGCGATCTCGTAGAAGTCCTGCAACCGCTTGACGCACCGGATGTAAACTTCCCCAACACAGAAGTGGGTGCGCGCAGTGATAGTGTGCCAGTGACCATCACAAATACATGGGTGTTGCCTGTTACGATCAATCAGCTCCGACTTGTTGGTGATCCGGATTTCCTCGTTGCATCTGACACAAATACGATCATCCTCGCACCTGGCGCGTCTCGCACGATCCTTGCATGGTTCAGACCAACAGCGCAGGGTCCGCGCGTCGCTCGCTTGGCGCTCGATATGGGTCCGGTGGCTGACACGATCATCCTGCGAGGCAATGGACTGGCATCTACGATCGAGCTTCTGGCCGGTGTTGTTGACCACGGCGATGTGAACGTAGGCACACCATCTCGGATCTGCCTGCCCCTTCTCGTTAATAATGGAAGTGATACGGCGATCGTTGATTCCATCGTAGTACCAGCCGGACGTGGAGTTGTTATCGAGTCACCGCAGGGTCGAACCAAGGTTGCCCCCGGAGATTCCTTGATCGTCTGTGTTGTCTACACGCCATCCTCGCGATCAACGCTCTCAACATCCGGCTCGATCTCGATTGGAAACCGATCCTATCCGTTTGGTATCATCGGGAGGGGCATTCGTACAACGGGTGTCGTTCGTGTGAGTGCCACCTGCGATACGATCTCGGCTGTTCGTGGAGATTCGGCAGTGTTCACGATCACCCTCGAGAACATTGCTGACCGTCCGGTGACAATCACGGCGATAGCTATCGACGCAGCCGTTGCCAACTCGGCGTGGTTGCTCAACCCGTCCATCCTTCCGTTAACCATCCAACCTGGTGTTGCAATTCCGGTTGACGTAGAGGTTGTTGTCCAGCGAGAAGGTCGTGAACAATACACCATTCGATGCACATCGAATAGTGATAGTGCGATGACGAATGCTACATGTGTTGTTACCAGATCGCGGACGTTGATCCCATCCGTTGGTGCGTTAGAAGTAGGGCTGTTATGTGTTGGCGACTCAATAACCAAACGGTTTACCTACACCAATGCCTCGGCCATCGATACCATCGTTGTGACGGCTGCAGATCTTGAGAATGTAGTTGGGACACTCTCGATCGTTGCGCCTTTTGTTGTTGCACCTCGTTCGTCTGTTGAGGTCAGTGTAACGATCAATGCAGGCACAGCAGGGCCTCTCAATGGTCGCATCAATTTGACAAGTGCCTTAGGGTCCTCTATCGTTCCGATCAATGGCGATGTCCTGCCGTCGATCACTGTTCGTCCCACGGCCATTGATGCCGTTCCGGGCGATCGCAGAACAACCCGACTGACCTTTGAAGGCGTCTCAACCACGTCTACCTCCGTCCTGCTCAGACATCCTCCTCGCATGTTCTCTGTTCGCAATGCCCTCAGCGTTGCAGGCTCTACACCTGTTGCTCCAACAACCACAACCGTGTCCGTCTCCAACGGCACTGTCCTTACCATCGTATGGTCTGGCATTCCGGTAGGGGGCGTAGCAGACATCGATCTTGACATCGACGTTCTACGCGGCGATGAAGCAGTTGCACGCATGTATGCCACACGTCTCAACGATACAACGGACTGCCTGTTGAGCGACACCGTGCTCGTGCGGGTGGACACTGGATGTGGTGGTGAACGGTCGGGCGTGAAGCTCTCAGCCCAACCTTCAATGTCGATCTTCCCTCAACCCGTTCGCCAGTCAATGCAGGTACTCGTCCACCTACCGCAGCCTGGTATGCGCGTAGAGCTTGTGGACCTCAATGGTGTTGTGCTGAAGAGTGTGTTGCTGGGCCCCTCGACCACGCTCGGGGTGACGGTTGATGGGTTGCCCGCTGGTGTTGTTGTTGCTCGACTTGTGTCTGATGTTGAACTGTTCCATTCGATCCCTGTTATCATCGCACCGTGAATCGTATGAAGCCTTTACTATACCTTTTCGCTCTCATTCTTCTTGGCGTAACGTCTGTATCGGCACAGCTCGGCGGTTCAGAGCTCTGGCGCTTTGGTCTTACAGGATCGGCAACCTTGAACATGCATGATGGCCCCCTCACCACCTATGATGGGTTGGCTGAGTGCGGAACGTTTGAGTCGACCAATACCTTGGGATGGACTGCCGGAAACATGGTGTGGTACAAACTCACACCTGACGTTGCCGCAAGCGCTCGACTTCAATACTGGAATGGCGATGGTGATTTCACGTCAACGAATCCGGTTCAACCTCTCGTAGCGCTGCCGGATGGTACAACGGTGCCACTCGTAACGGAGTATGACCTTGCAACGGCACTTGACTATCTCACCCTCGACCTTCTTGCCCAGTGGTATCCGATCAAAAACTTCTACGTTGGAATCGGGCCACAGATCGGTCTGGCAATGAGAACAGCCTTTGAACAGAGTGAGCGTATCGTTCAACCGGCGTTCATGGAATTCGTCAACGGCGGTACGGAGCGCACGATCTATGCGGCTGATTTCACCAACAGCACAACGTCTGCCAACATTCGTATCGCCGCTGTAGCCGCCATCGGTGCAGACGTTTATGTGTCGGATCGTTTTGTGATCTCACCTGAAGTGAGTTATGCCTACGCCTTCACCAATGTCCTCTCGGGTTCTTCGTGGAACGTGAATGCCATTCGTGGCGGCGTACACGTTGCCTATGCCTTTGGTATTCCTGACCCTATCGTTGAGCCGGCGCCAACAACCGCCCCTTCACCAGCTGTACCGGCGGTGATCGAAGCTCCTCGTGCTTCTCCAACCGTTCAACTCGATCTTGAAAGCACGATGACGGACGGAAGCACCATGCCGGGTGGTGACGTACTGATCACAGAGCAACGATCAAGTGATGTTGTGCCCCTTCTTCCGTTTGTCTTCTTCGACACAGAGAGTTCGGTCATCCCCGACAGATATGCAAAGGGCAGATCCTCTGACTTCAGTGAAACCACTCTCCGCGATAGTGTTCTCGGCATCTACCATCAACTTCTGAACATCGTGGGTGCACGATTGATCAAGTATCCCGATGCACGTCTAACGGTAGGGGGCTATAGGGAACCCGCCGATGGTGAGAATAATGGTTCTCTCTCATCTGCACGTGCAGAAGCAGTGAAGAGCTATCTCGTTGCACAATGGGGCATTGATGGCTCGAGGATCGACGTCAAGACGGGTGTCCTTCCTGCGATCTACTCCAATCGTGGTGTTGCTGACGGTCGGATGGAGAACCGTAGAGCAGAACTCTCTTCGACCGATCCCCGAATCCTTGCGCCTGTCAATCGTGTTGAACGCATCAGTACTATTGAGCCGAGGTCTGTGTTGCTCGTGACGACTGTTACTGAGCGTGATAGAGTAACGGCATTCAATGGATCTGTGGTTGGCGACAATGGATCGCCCCTTGCATCCATCGATGAGGGTGCGCGTGGTATCACATGGCAACCGAATGAACAATCACTGCAGAAACTTCTTGGTGACCGACGTAGCGCCCGCTCTTCGGCGCAGGTTACGATCACCGCAGCAGATGGCACAACACGTACAGCACAGGCACCGATCAACGTACGACGCGAGATCCGCTCTACACGGTATTCGAACGAAGTGGTCAATGATTCCATCATCGAGCGATTCCGCCTGATCTTCTTTGACTACGATGCCCCAACCGTGAGTGCCTTCAACACCTCAATGGTCGATCTCATTCGCAGTCGCATCCGTACTACCTCTTCACTTCGCATCACCGGTCTTACGGATCGTATCGGACCTGCGGAGCATAACACCCAGCTGTCTCTTGCACGTGCACAGTCGATCGATGCCGCTATCAAGCAACGGATCGTACCGGAACGTGTCACGGTAAAGGGGGCAGGACCAGAGCTCATCTACAACAATGATCTCCCTGAGGGACGCTGGTATAACCGCACGGTCCTTATCGAAGTAGCAACGCCGGTAGGTGCAGAATGATCCGCTCGATCATCATCATGATGGTTTACGGTGCTGCGAATCTTGTAGCGCAGACATCACTCACGCTTACAGATCAGCTGCCTCCGTACTTGCTAAGCGCGGTGCTGCTGAACAACGGACACTTTGCTGTGTCAACCGGGTATACCGGAACACCCAAGACCATTATCTATCGAGAAGATGGAACAGGGAACCGTCCGGTGAATTATACCTCGCACATTCACGTCCGGGTTGACAACGTCCTCTTCCAGCTTCCGTTTGAATCCGATCTCACTACTGATGCTCCGCCTCCACCCAATCCTTTGCGTTTGATGAGGATGTTTCGTGATACGGTTGAGAGACGTCCGCGCATCAACTACGAGATGGCTGCTATCATGCCGGGGTCGGGCGATTCCGTACGCGTGACCTTTACCATGGAGCCGGTGAAACGTCCAAGTGGCGGGTTCATCCGTTTGTCTGTGAGCGCGCTCAACCGAGGCGCATCGAACCATGATGTTGGTGTGTTGATGTTGATCGACACCAAGATCGGCGACAACGACCAAGCACCGATCGCAACGGCCTTCGGATTCAGCGGTGTTGAGACTTCGTATGAAAAGCGAACTTCTCCCGGAATGCCGGAGTTCTGGCTTGCGCTTGAAGGCACACCCACGGCACCCGGACTAGCTGCTCGCGGCAATCTTCGTGCAAGCGATCTCATCGAGCCCGATGTGTTCTTGTTTGGAAACTGGGTCGACGATCCAACCAACGGCATCCCCGGACTTTATCGTGTGCAATGGAAGGAACGTATCGCGTCGGGACTGACGTATACCGATAGCGCCATTCTTCTCATCTGGGATCAGAATCCGTTGCTGAGAGGCCAGCGCAAACTTCTTGCAGCTACAGAGATCGGCATCGTTGATTCACTCGTTGTCACCAACGGCACGGGCGGTGGTGGTGGCGGAGGAGGTGGCGGTGGCGGACTTGGCGTTGCCGGTGCCGGGTCATGCCTCACGATCGAAGCGGTCAAGGAAGACACGTGTGGCAGGGCAGGATACCGTCCCTACGATCCTGATACTCTTCAGGCTCTCTATCTCGTAACCAACACAGGCAACACGGACCTCGCAAACGTACGTGTTGAAGTTGGTGCTGTACCACCCGGACTTACTGTTGTTACTGCGCCATCAAGTGTTATTCCATCCACACTTTTGCGCGCAGCAACAGGTGTTGCAACATTGTCATTTGCAGCAGCCCCACGTCTTGCAACAACAACGTATCAAGTGCCGATCGCATTTGTGAGTGGCATCAACGATACGATCATCAAACAAACGGTTTGTCTTACAGTGCCTGGCCTTCTTGCGAGCATCACCGTACGTGATCTGGTAACGCCCCCGATCTGCCCAACAACGCTTGATACGGTTGCCATACCGATCAATCTCAAGGGGATTCGGTGTAGGAAGCTCGACTCTGCATTTGTCCTAACTGCGGGCGGACTTGTGCGCATTCTTCAGCCGTATCCCGTCTTACCTGCAGATGGTAGCGGTGTGCTGCTCTGCGAGATCGCTCCAACAGCACAAGGATCGTTCCCTGTAGATGTGCGCATTGTTGTGCGCGATGAAGAGTCTCTTCTTCCCGGCGATACTACATGGGTGAGTCTCATAGACACCCTCACCGTAACCGTCAATGGCAAGCTAGCCGAGGTAGAACCCGTATTGCCTTCAGACACGCTGGATCTTGGTACGGTATGTATCGGAGACACAGCCATCGATGATGTCTTCGTTCAAAATGTTGGAGGCTGTTCGGCAGACATCATCAGCGCAACGTTTATTAATGATGCTCTTGGCACATTCGCACTTGATACGGGAGCTGTGATCCCTCAAACCATTCAACGAGCACAGCGCGGACGAGTCCTCATCAATGGTAGGGGGCTTCGTGTTGGTGTTGCAATTGGCGTTCTGGAACTCCGCACACCGGCACTGCCTGGTATAATGCTCGTGCCTGTGAAGCTCCGTGTTGATGTGCCGGCATATGCAACAACAGTGGATACGATCGACCTCGATACCATCTGTCCGGGCGTTGATATTGCGTCTGCGCTGCAGGTGACCAATGCCACGGCATGTGCCGTTACGATCGACAGTATTGAGACACTTGGTCCGGACAGCCTCACATGTTCACCAGTCAACGGCTTTACGATTTCAGCGCGTGGTCGTGTAAGTCTTGGACTCTCTGCATTCCCGCGTGTGGATGGCCCCTTCCTTTCAACCATTCGAATTCGATCGACTGTTGCCGGTGACAGGACTGTGGTTGTTCGCGGAATTGCAGCAACCAGATCGATGTCGGCTCCACCGACGATCTCATTCGGAGACGTTCGTGTTGGAACGTCACTCACAAACCGCGTCTCTATTCTCAACTCCGGCACAGGACCTGTAACAGTGCGTGCAGTAGCGATCACCGGTGCACAGTCGGTAGAGTATACGTTTGTTGTTGTGGGTGGCCCCCTTCCACTCACACTTGCTCCCGGGGCATCGTTGGACCTTGATGTAACGTCAACTCCAACAGACATAGAATCCCGTCGCGCAACGTTGAGCGTAACAACAGAACAACCACTCTGCGTTACTCTTCAGCCAATTGCACTCTCAACTCGGGGAATTCAACCACTCCTCGATGTTGTAACGCGCGAGGTGATAGGGGGCAGGCGTTGTGTAGGAGCCCCGTATGACACTGTGATCGTCATGCGGAATGTTGGAAATGCTCCGCTCAACGTCACCAATGTTCAGTGGTCTGCACCGTGGGCTACGTCAATTGGTGTCACGCTCCCATTTACGTTGGATAGCGGTGCTACCATGTCCATGCCCGTGCGTGTTGATGCACCCCTTGTTGGCCCAAACCAAGCAACGTGTACCATCACCATGGACGGAGATTGGCTCACACCATCGGACACACTCATTCAGCTTTCAACGGCCGGACTCGTGTGCGGCACGATGTACGTAGACACCATCTATGCCGATGTGGGAACACGTCCGAATGTGAACGTGCGCCTACAACCTGATGGGCGCACAACACAGACTGAAGCCGCGTTGCTAGATCTCATCAATGCTTATGGTGGCAGACGTACGCTTACCTTACGTGCAGACAGGACATTGTTGCTCTTCGGCAATACCGTCACTGGTGCGCTCTCGGGTGCAACAGCAGCACCATCGAGTGGAGCAGTACTCATCGATCAGCAGGGGGCGATGGTGCAAAGCCCCGTACTCGCTGCAGTTCCGGCGGATGTGATGTTGAGTTCTACATCGAGAAGCATCATTGATCTGTCGGTAACAGACCTCGTAGATGGATATCACGACCTGCGTGTTGAATCAGGTCTGCTCCTCGCATCATACTGCGCCAAGGACGAACGACTCGTACAGGTAGGTACTGCACCGCTTGTATGGGCCGAACAAGAGAACATTGTTGTTTATGCTCGTGAGTCGAGCATCTATCACATCTCTATCCATACCCTGGATGGTAGATCCGTGTATGATCAAGGATCCTCGATCAATTCAGGCGAAACAGTTCGCATAGCCGTTCCGCATGAATCATCCGGGACGTACTATGCGGTTGTAACCACACCACGCGGAACAACAACCCTACGATTTGTAACTCCGTAACCCCGTAACTCCGTAACTCCGTAACCAGCCCCTACGCGTCCGCCACCTCGAACACCAAAAATTTTAAATATTGGGTTTCGGGTATTGCAAGGAGGACGGGATGGTCTGGGGCTTGTGCGCCGCGGTAGATGAGGCGCAGGCGACGTCGGACACGAGCGGACTCACGGTAGAGGATATCCATGAGGTCGTGCTCGGTAACGGGTTGTGTGCATGATGACGTAACAAGGATGCCGCCGGGCTTGAGCAGCTTCAGCGCCGTGCGATTGAGCTCTGCATAGCCTGCTAACGCTCCGCGTAATGCGCCGCGATGTTTTGCAAATGATGGGGGATCGAGGACGATCATGTCCCACGCACGCTCCTCAGCCAGATGATCACGTAGGAGGTCAAAGACGTTGGCCTTTTCAAACGAGCAGTTTGTGAGGCCATTGAGCTCTGCATTTCGTGTGGCTGCCTCAACGGCAAGCGCTGAGCTGTCGATGCCAACAGCCAAGGATGCGCCGGCTGCCGCTGCGTTGAGTGCAAAGCCCCCTACATTGCAGAAACAATCAAGGACGGTCCTGCCCTTGGCGAGTTTGGCCACCATGGCACGGTTCACCTTTTGGTCGAGGAAGTAGCCCGTCTTTTGTCCGGTTGTGAGGTCGATCTCCAAACGAAGTCCGTTCTCCATGAACTGGATGCGTTCGGGCACGGTACCCCAGACCACTCCGTCAACAAGTTCCAGGCCCTCGCGTGTGCGGGTCTGCGACATGTTCTTCTCGACGATGCCCTTACATGTAGGGAAGACCGTGAGCAATGCCTCGATGATGTTTTGCTTGCGCACATCCATGCCTGCAGAGAGCATCTGCATTACAAGGTAGTCGCCATATCTGTCAATGATGAGACCGGAAAGAAGGTCTGCCTCACCATAGACCACGCGATAACCCTCTTCGTTCGGCAGAACGAGCTGTCGCAGGGCCTGTGCCTGACCGATCCGTTTGACGAAGAAGGCCGTTCCGGCCTCTTCTTCCTCACAGGCAAGGAGCCTGACAGCGATCTTGGACAACGGGTTATAGAACCCCGTTCCCATCGACGCCCCGTCAAAGGTGCTTACGCGAACGAGCGTGCCGGGCGGCACATCGAGGTCGTGGGAGAGATCGTCTTTGTTCACCCAGAGGTGACCTTCTTTGATGCGCTTTTCTTCGCGCGGCCGCATTGTTATGATCTGCATACCTGCAAGTTACGGGGTTACGAGGTTACGGGGTTACAGAGTTACAGAGTTACAGAGTGCATTTCGTAGCTTATATCTATGTGGGAACGTTTGATACTCATCTTGATCCTCTGCACTCTTGCGAGTGATCTGCATGCGCAGCGGCAGGCGGAGAATTGGTATTTCGGTGAGTTTGCCGGATTGAACTTTGCGTCTGGGAACCCCACGGTGCTACTGGATGGGGCGATGCAGACTCGTGAGGGGTGTTTGGCCGTGTCAGATACTGCCGGACGTTTGATGTTCTATTCAGACGGAACAAAGTATGGACGCGCACGCACCAAACGATGCCGAACGGAAGTGCACTTTCAGGAGATCCGTCTTCAACGCAGTCCGGTATTGTGATCCCATGGCCTACGCGACCGTCCCAGTATTTCATCTTCACTGTTGATGCTCTTGAGAATCTCTATGCTAGGGACTGAACTATTCCGTTGTGAATATGGCGTCAAATGGCGGACTTGGGGATGTGACAACACGCAATCAATCCCTTGCAGTCGGGCACAGCAGAAAAGCTTACTGCGGTACGACATGCAAATGGTGTAGACGTATGGCTCATTGCACACGACATCGGGAACAATCAATTTCTCGTCTACCTCATTACACGTAATGGAGTGAATCCGGTTCCTCTACGTCAAGCTGTAGGCCCTGCCGTGATGACGGGTGATATCGGCTATCTCAAGGCAACTTCGATAGGCACTCGCCTCGCAATGGCCACAACGGTACCGCCTCAATTGAACATGTTTCGATTTGATCGCAGTACTGGCGTGATCTCTGCTCCAACACGTATCTCGAATCAGCTCGCGTATGGTGTAGAGTTCTCCCCGAACGGTCAGCTGCTCTACTCAACGTCGTACATAGATTCTGCGATCTACCAGTACGACCTTTCACTTCCCGATGCAAACGTTGCAACCTCTCGTATGTCGATAGGTCGGACTGGCGCTATCACGAACGGGGCATTGCAGATCGCGCCCAACGGTAAGATCTATGTAGCCCATGAGTTTTCTGACATCATCAGTGAAATAGCACAGCCCAATATTCGAGGGAACGGTTGTCAGTATCGTGATCGAGTGATCGACCTTGGTGGACGTCAATCGCGGCTGGGCCTTCCGAATATGTTCCCGGCCGTGTTTTCCAATGAGACGCAGTATGAGATCGTGACGAGCAACGGTTGTGTGGGAGACACAATCGGCTTTGTCCTAGAACCAAAGGATTCTGTTCTCAATCTTCGCTGGACATTTGACGATCCGAGCAGTGGCTCAAACGATAGAGCAAGTGGAAACCCGGCGTCGCATGTCTATCGCACAGCAGGCACGTATGAAGTTCGGGTTACGTATCGCACTCGGTCCGGCTTTGATCAAGAGAGATTTGTTACTGTGGTTATCGGCACTCGACCGTTGATCAGTGCCGGTGCCGACCAGTCTGTCTGTAAGGGGGCTACCGTTGTTCTTCAGGCATTGGGAGCGGCACAGTTCTCGTGGTCGCCCGGAGCGCTGCTCAATGATTCCACCATTGCTCGACCTCGTGCGACGGTAACAGAGACTACAACGTTCATCCTTACTGGTCGCGGGCCTGAAGGCTGTGAGTCCTACGATACCGTTGTTGTGAACGTCCTGGTCGGTTCGGTTTCCGTCAGCCCGGATACAACCATCTGCGAAGGGAGCATCGCACAACTTCGCGCATCAGGTGCGCAAACCTATGAATGGTCACCGGCAATTGGGTTGAGTGATGTGCGCAGTGCAGAGCCCCTTGCTCGACCAGACACAACAACTCGATACCGTGTGATCGGCAGAACAGCATCGTGTGTGGACACGGCCTACGTTACAGTTACCGTTGCAGATCCGTTGGAGATCATTGTCTCCAAGGATGTAACGGTGTGTGCGGGTGTTGAAACAACATTGTATGCGAGTGGCGGTGTTGCCTATCGCTGGACGCCATCAGCAGGGATCACGGATCCCACTACCTCGTCTGTTGTTGTGCGTCCGATGACAACCACAACATACACAGTGCATGTAACGTCGGCCGCCGGATGTGTTGATTCCTCGAAGATCACTGTTACCGTTGCAGACAGCGTTACGGTGGTCCTTTCTTCAGACACCACTGTCTGTGCAGGCACATCCGTACAGCTCACGTGCAGCAACACGGGTGTTGTAACGTGGACGGATCGTTCAACGGGGGCAACAACGGTCGGTACTACTCTCACGGTTCGACCCATCACCACAACATGGTACGTTGTTGATGTTGTGGTAGGGGGCTGCACCGGACGTGATAGTATTCGTGTGAATGTTACTGCAGGACCGCCCCTTGACATCAGTTCTGATACAACGATCTGTATCGGTGATACTGCAACCATCGGTGTTACGGGATCTGCGAACGTTTCGTGGAGTCCGGCAACGAACATTGAGCACACCGATCGCCCAACAACACGAGTCTGGCCATCGGTCACCACCACCTATACGGCAACGGCGAACAATGCGGGATGTGTCTCTACGGCGTCGGTCGTCGTAAACGTCCAACAACGTCTTGCCATTACCCTGCAATCGGAGACCGTTGTTGCCACACCGGGTGAGACCGCCACCATCCCCATCATTGCTACATCCGATCTTACCGGTGTTAGTGCGCTGCTCTTCACCATGCGTGCTCCGCGTTCATTAGCAACGATCGATGTCGTTCCGCAAGCAGGACTCAGCGAACGCACGCGAACCAATGTTGGTGACGATCAGATCGTTGAATACGAGATCAACACGATCAATAGTCCGCCTGAACTATGCACACTTTCTCTTTCGGTCTTTCTCAGTGCAAGCACCGACCGCGTTGTAACATGTTCTGCATCGCCCTTGGGATGTGCCAGTGACGGATCTATGAACATCGTTCTCGATCTCGGTCAATGTGCCGGAGTAATGCGCACGGTGCAGATCGGTCAACAAGCCCCCTTCATGATCAACGTAACGCCAATGCCATTCAGCGAGCAGTGCACGTGGAGTAGTTCACGAGCCAATGGAGCTACGGTGTCCTGGAGCAGTGCGTCTGTAGGGCTACACAGCATCGAGATCTACACGTCGGAAGGCACACTTGTTTCGTCGGAGTTCTGGACCCGCACTGTCCAATCGCCAACGTCCGGTCAGGTCCATCTACGAACGAACGAGCTAGCCCAAGGTGTGTATGTTGTGCAGTTGCGGACAGCGAACGGAATACGTTCGTTTGTGGGGATGAGCAGACATCATTGAACAAACAAAAAAGCCCCTACCAGATCGGTAAGGGGCTTCTTGTTTTCTGAGCCAACTGCCGGACTTGAACCGGCGACCTGCTGATTACAAATCAGCTGCTCTACCAGCTGAGCTAAGTTGGCGTATCGTCGCTGACAGGGCCACAAAGATACAAAAAGGGAGATTTCAGGCAAGTCTGACGTGGGAGAATAGCCGAAATGTTGTCGCAACCGGGTAGGGTGTGGGCGTTCAAGCAGCCATTCACATCCATCACCTATATGAGGTTTCTATGCGACACTATACCATACGGGCGGTTTTCCTCCTGCTCTTCTTCTCTGTTCTCTCCTCAACAATGGCCTTTGCACAAGGTCAACTGTCGATCCTTTCGCCGTCTCAAGGGGCGGTGATCGAATCCGGAACCGATATCCTGGTACATTGGGAGTCTTCGGACCTGCGAGATCTGCAGGCGCGCCGGACACTATTGGTCATAGAGATCTCACCGGATGACGGGCAACATTGGATCACACTGCGCACGGATATAACGACGGATGTGCAGGAATTCGTGCTGCCGATCGATCTTTCGTCAAAACCGTCGGAACAATACCGACTCCGACTCAGCGAAATGGATAATGGCGCGGGACAGATCCAATCACCGGCACTCAGCGGTCGATTCGAGGTCTTCGAAGGCTGCATGAAGACCACGTTTATCTCAGAGCTCACCTCACAAACAATGTGTATTGGTCAGCCCCTTACTCTTTCTGTAGAGACAACGGCGAAATACGTGACGTACATGTGGATGGTCAACAACAATGTGATCGCCGAAACGGATGTGCCAACGCTGGAGATCCCGGAACTCACGCGCGAACTGTTTGGTGACTATGTGGTTGTAGTCCGCAAGAAGTGCGGATTGGAATCGTTCTCGGAACAAGCATCGATCAGACGTGCACGAGAGCCGCAGTTTGTAACTGAACCAACGGAAGAGCTCACGATCTGTGAAATGCGTTCAGCGGTTTTGGAAGCGCAAGCTGAGGGTGACGGATTGATGTACCAATGGTACTTCAATGATGAACCGATCGTCGATGCAACCCTGCCGCAACTGGTCCTTGAACCCGCAACGTTGGCTCGTGCCGGACGCTACCACGTATCGGTGACGAATATGTGTGGCGTAGTAGCAGTATCTCGTCCGTCTACCGTTCGCGTACTGCCGATCGCACGTATAACACAACAACCGCGCGATACCGTTGCCTGCGAAGGTGAGTCGGTTGAGCTATCGATCAATGCAGACTATGCACCGTTCCGTGTGCAATGGTATCACAATAACGTCCTGATGCCCGGTGAAACTGCTGCTACTCTGTCGATCGAATCCCTGAATACTCAAACGATCGGACGCTACAGCGCGATTGTCTTAACTGATGACGGACGTCCCGAAGAGTGTGTTCGCGAACAATACTCGCGTGATGCCGTTGTGAGCATGTATGGCGCACCATTGATCATTCGTGATATCACCGGACGTGAGATCTGTGAAGGGGCTTCTGTAGACCTCATTGTAGAGGCAACGGGCGCTGTGAATGGCTGCACATGGTACAAGGACGGAGCAGTGATCGCACGCACGGCATCGAACGTCCTTACAGTAAAGAACGTTTCAGCCTCCGATGCCGGACGGTATTCTGTACATGTACGCGGACTCTGCGGACTTGTCGCTCAAGGCCAAGAAGTCACGCTCGGTTGTAAAGAAACCAGTCATCATTGAGCAGCCGAGAAACGTCCTCCGTAGAGGGTCAACCATTCACACTCAATGTTGTGGCGGATGGACAAGCGTCATATCAATGGCACAAAAAATTCGCAGCCGATCAATGGTGCTACGTCCGCAGAGTACCGTGTTGACAATGCAACCATTGCTCACAGCGGCTCCTACTCAGTGGTGGTAACAAACTCCTGCGGATCGATCGTGTCACGCAACGTGCGTGTACTTGTATCGTCCACCGCCCCAATGTTCGGCAACCTTGAATTCGCTACTCCACGGATCGATCTTGGTACGGTCTACCTTGGAGTTAGTCACGAAGAAAACCTCATCGGACTGTTGAAGAACGTTGGTAATGCCCCGTTGAGCATCACGTCGGTAACCGCCACATCCGATCTTCGCATTCAATCTCCAAGCTCCTTCCCAAGAGTGCTTCAACCGCAAGCTGAGGGTGACGTGGTGGCGCGACTCGTTCCATCGGAGCTCGGCGCCTATCACAGCGTTGTCTCCTTCGTCAACACCGGCATCACTGATACAGCGCGTATCTCGTTCGTTGGAACTGTTGCATCAGCTATTGATCATCCGGAGACAGTAGAGCTCGGAACCGTGCCACTGAATGAGGTTCGCGACTCATGCCTGTCCATCACCAACACGTCGCCGTTCCCGATCGCCGTACAAGCAGTGACCGGCAGCCGTCCGTCCGACATCAGCGTAACTGCCTCCATGCCGATCACGCTTGAACCAGGCAGTTCATTCGATGTGTGTGTGAGGTTTCAACCAACAACGGCAACAGAACAGAGTATCGGTGTTGTTGTTCAGTCGTTTGAAGGAGTGCTCGGTCGTTTCATCGTCCGCGGTACAGGCGACAATGTTTCGCCCGTTTCAGAAAACGCAGGCTCAACCTCCATACTTGTTTATCCGAACCCAACGTCAGGCTCTGTCAACATCCGTGCACAACAACCCGTTATCCGCATCGTTGTTCGAACAATGCTGGGTGCAGTGGTTCAAGATCTTCAGGGGGCATCCCTTACGCAATGGAACGGCGATGCAGCAGATGGTGCAAGAGTCTCAGAAGGACTTATATATTGACATTGACAACGGCTTTTGATTCAAGATCTATCGTTGCTTTGTGTCAATGAACATGCCTGTCAGGGTGGTGCGTGTTGGTCGGTGCCACCCATGTCAGTAAATCATGGGGGCGTATCGGCAACGATCTTTACGAGCTAGTCGAATCCCACGATACGCCTATAGACCGAGGTACGGAAGCTAGAAACAACTTTGCGGTGCCGAGTCCCCACTAACAGAGGCCTGCCAGTAGCGTTAGATAATCAAATCACGTTTGGTCGTATCATGTATGTCGAGATACGTCGAAATCAAAGTTATGGTTCGTGCTACCTATCCTAGACTTTTACAATTATTCGAGTCAGAGATTCAAACATCCTGTGCGTTGGCTCTCTTAGGTCCAAAGTTGCGTTTAATGAAGGAATCAATCCATTTTTGTCGAAGTAGGTGTCCAGACTGCGAACCACTGAAAAGTATCGATTGAATGCCTGGTCGAACTCAGTAAACTGAGTGAGCTGTAAATCGTCCATTTTTGGGGTCATGACGTTTCTAACTATCTCATACGTACGCTTTAGGTTGTCTGCTGTATAGATAATATCCTGGTTCTCAGAAAAAACAATGTGTCGTTCATAATTCGTCTAGAGTTCAGCTACTCTTGTCTCAGTATCACGCGCAGATTCCACAATTCTAGATAGCTCGTTTTCTAGTTTTGAATGAAACGCATCCTGTTGTTGAAGGCGGCGAACAATGAGATGGCCAAAAATTGCAGCAACAGCAATTGTTGTTGCCGCCTGAATGATATCCCCCAGTTGGCGCATCCACTTAGTTCGGCCTACTTGCTTACCCGACGATCTTTCATGGCGGCCACTGCCTCTTCAGCAAGCCATGGTCTGGATTGTGTCAATGTCTCGACATTGCCAATGACCCATTCATAGCCAAACTCAACGACAAGCTGCCCAAAGATTTCATCGATGAATGATGATGAATAGCCGCGTGTTCCAGCCAGATCAACGATCAAGCGATCACCAATCGACTTGCATTCATCTGCAATCTGACGAAGAACATCCTCAAAAAACTCTTGACCAGAGTATGTGCTTTGCCAGCGGTACCTCAAACCAGGATTAATAGACCAGTCGGCAACTTTAACTATTTGATGTTTCACCAGCTTTGACTCCAGAAAATCGCAGTTCCCGGAAAAGACGTTTTCAAATGTAGTGAATTGCTCACTTTGAAGTCGATAAAAACATCCTGGGTAAGAACCATCAAGTTCGTCACATTGTCAGCCTTTCGATACTTATTGTAGATCTTCGGCAGACCCTTACCGCGAAAAGCAAGACCGGAATGAGTTTCTTTGGCAGTCCCTTCAAACATTCGCCTCAGTAGAGTCACTCGATTTTTCTTGATCAGTAAATGCCACAATTGTCGAGAAACCTTCGGCTTCAAACTGGCAAACACGCCAATTCCGTGATCAAGAAATGTGAAAGAAACAGAACGTGTTTTAGGATTTGAATGACTAAACAAATACCACTTCTGGCTTAGACGTTCCTCACCGCCCGCATGCTCAGTGACATTGCCAATTAGTTCCATCAGGATCGCATATGATGATTCATAGTCCAATTCGTCTATCTCACCTATCTGAAGTCTGCTGTGAGCATCACGTATAATCTTGGCAACTAGCTCGCCATCTGCCTTTGTGTCTTGTGTGAAAATGATGCGACTTGATTGATCTGATGAAGTATAGGCGTCAGTATCATCTGTAAGCATGCCGACAAAGCCACTCTCTTTCATCAGAGTATTAACTTCAAGATTTGATGGAAATGTTCCTTTCCGATTAGCACCATGGTAGAAGTCTCTATTGAGAAGGAAGGACTGTAATACAAACAACGACTCTGGCGTAAGTGATTCAACTGACTTAAGATCAACAACGACATTTGAGGACCTGGCGTAGGCTGCCGCTAGATCGTGGATAAAAGAGGCAACTTCTTGAGGATGTCTTGATATGTCGAAACTTGAAGGAGCTGATACACGCACTTTGTGAGTCTTACCGCGAACGCGCGCAGTCCTCCTCTTGGTATTAATCGCATTGCTCGTTCGATTAAACCGCCTCTTTGCTAATCGCTGGCGCCTGTCGCGGTGCCTCGTTTTCTTCCATAGTAGTTTCATAGTGTTCAACTTGGTCTATTTGTATAATCGAGAGCATTGCACTCTAAGGCGCTGCAACCCAGTCTCGGGATACATGTTGCATTCCGAAACAAATCAAAAGAGATCAATAGAGTAGTCTCGTTAGAACAACTCCGGCGCAATCGCCTCTTCGATCATTTCACACCAAATGTGACCGATAAGGATGTGTGATTCTTGGATACGTGCGGTGACGGTGGATGGGACAACCACACTGGCATCGCACATGTCCTTGAGAATGCCGCCGGTGCCGCCGAGAAGTCCGATGGTGAGCACGCCACGTTTCTTAGCTTCTTCCACGGCCATCACAATGTTCTTCGATGTGCCGCTGGTGGTGATGGCAACAAGTACGTCGCCTTCTGTGCCGAAGGCTTCTACTTGACGTTTGAAGACATTATCAAAACCGTAGTCATTGCCGCCGGCGGTCAGGACGCTGCTGTCCACCGTTAATGCCAAGGCGGCAATGGCTCTGCGTTCTATCCCGCCCCGTAACCGAACAACTAATTCTGCAGCGAGGTGCTGACTGTCTGCAGCACTTCCACCGTTACCGCAGAACATGATCAAACGGTTGGATGCAGCACACGTGGCTAACATCTCTCCGCAGATTCGAATGTCGGATGTACGTTCGGAAGCGAGTTGTTGTTTGGTGGCAACGGACTCAGCGATGAGGTCGGCTATGCGACGCTCGTTGAAGGGTTGAGGCATGGACAAAATTACGCGTTACAACCGCAGCAACCACGATCACTCCGCCAACGATGGAGGTGCTCGATGGGATCTCCCCATAGAACAACCCAACCCAGAGGGGGTTGAGAAGGGGCTCCAAAACAGTGATCAGCACTGCTTCAAGAGCCGTTACGGTCTTGATCGCCCAGGCATAGAGCACATAGGAAAGCCCTAGTTGAAACACTCCCAAGATCCCCAGCCTGACAAGCGTATCCGCATCTCCGGCGAATGGTTCAATGAAGGGCATACATACAAGAGCTGTGAGGATGTTCCCAAACAGAATGCTCTCGGTAGTCGACTCACCTTTTTGCGCCCTCATGAATAAGGCAACACCGGCAAAGGCGATCCCTCAGCACGGCAAGGGTGTTTCCCCCAAGCATGGCTCCTGGAGAGATCGCGTCAAGGAAGAAGATCGTCATACCGCTCATCACCACGATCACGGCAAGTATGTCGATACGAGTAGGTTTCTCCTTGGTGACGAAGACGCTGAACAACCCCACCCAGATCGGAGCCGTGTATTGCAGCAGGATCGCATTAGCAGCTGTGGTGTTCTTTGTTGCCATCACAAACAGGATCACGGTGAGCATGTAACTCACGATACTGCCGATCTGCGCCTTCGACCACGTTGGACGAACATTCCGTTGCCAACCAAGATCACAAGCGCAGCGATGGCACTTCTCGCTCCGGCAATGGTAAGGGGCGAGAGTGGCAACGTCTTGATGAGAAGTCCGCCACTACTCCACAACAAGGCACAGACCACCAACGCTACGATGGCTCGTAAATGTACCGGGATCTTCATCGAAGGAACGATGCGCTTCGGTTCGTAGAGATCTCAAGCTCCATGCGCGCAACACCCTGGGCTGTGACGATGCGCTGTTTGGTGGATGTTGTCAAGCCAACAGGAGGGAAGCGCGTATCCAACGGAACCGTAAGTGAAAAGTCTGCAACGAGTGATGCATTGGAAGGTACCTGCCCGAAGACCAACGTG
This sequence comes from Ignavibacteria bacterium, assembly GCA_016707005.1. NCBI lineage: Bacteria > Pseudomonadati > Ignavibacteriota > Ignavibacteria > Ignavibacteria bacterium. Next base: position 55,930 of record JADJIQ010000005.1, on the reverse strand, counting down.
AACTTCGGCGCTTCGCGTGCCGCAACTGTTGCTGTTGGTTGGGCACCTGTGGAGTCGATCGAGCGAAAGGTAACAACGCCGGTGATCTTCTTCATGAGCTTGCTCATGTCTGGACCCAATACTTTGCGGAAGGCCGCAATGTTCATCTTCCATTTCTCGCCAACCGCTACGGGCTTCTTTGCATCGAGCACATTGCCGGTACGCGAGCCCCCTTCGCCCTTGACGACCTCAACAAGGATGTTGACGATGGAATCCGGTGCAGGAGCGTCATTGATGGTGTAGGCGCTGCCGGAATCAGAGAACCAACAGCGGACCTTTGTGCCGGTGGGGAGGAGATCCACGGTGTCTCGTTGAGTGATCCGACGGAAGTCGCGGATCACAAGCTGCTTCTCCTTTTCCTGACCATCCACCGTTACGCTTACAACGTTGCACTGCGCATTGAGGATCACACTCATCTTCTCTGTGGTATCACCGCGGAGCATGTCGCTGATGAACATCTTTGTCTGCGTCACGCTCTCGTACGTGGTCTTCAGGAGGTAACGATCGTATTCCTTGACGCCGCGGCCAAGTTTGAGCTCGTGTTTGACAGGTTGTGCCGCTGCCGCAACGGCAAAAAGTGCGACGAAGAGGGCTAGGCTAGAGAAGTTTCGGATTTGCATATCTACGAATGTACTCCTTCACGTCGAACTTCTTAGCGCATCCGTTCGCATTCATGTATCGAACCTTGCCATAGACGGGACGATCGAACCACGCTCTGTCATGCACTCCGCCGATGCTCCACGCCAAACCGGCATAGCCGTTGGGGTCCCGTCCGTCCAATTCATACGTGTCATTGAGCGCAATGCCAATGGCCAATGCCTCCTCCGGTGACGCGCTCCATTCAAGCAGCTTCTTTGCCCAGTACATCCGCATGTAGCCGTGCATTTTGCCGGTTACGAGCATTTCTTGCTGAGCCGCATTCCACAACGGATCGTGGGTGCGAGCCCCCTCCCATTCTTCGTAGGAGTAGATGTATTGTCGTGGGTCGTTACGGTGTTCGTTGAGTGACTGTTGAGCCCACGCCGGAAATCCCTCGAACGAATCATACCGGTCATTGTAGAACGTGAAGTTGTCCGAAAGCTCTCTTCGAATGATCAGTTCCTCGAGAAACGACGCCACAGGATCGTCCTCGCCACCCGTTCGTGGCAGGGCATTTACGTCGAGAGCTACTCTCTGCGGGGCGATCAACCCGAAATGGAGGTATGGCGACAACCCCGATTGACCGTTTTTTGTAGGATCGTTGCGATGCACGTATTGCGCGATCGTCACCCCGAGCGGAGTCGAGGGGCCGAGGGTATGGGCACGGCGGTTGGTATCGGTGGTAGGGGCACGGCATGCCGTGCCCCCGAGCGGAGTCGAGGGGCCCCACGGATGCCGTTCCACCCGTGGAAATTCCTCCAAAAATTCCGGCAACAGCCTGTTGATCTTTGGTCGGATGGTGTAGGCGGCAAATTCTTGTTTCTGCGAAACATGCCAACACGGAACGATGTTATGTGCGTCAACCTGATGCACGGGGATGCGAGATCCCGATATGATAGAATTCAACCACTGCATCTTGATGCGAAGGGGCTCAAAGTCCGTAACGAGGAGAGAGGCATTCTGCGTATCAAGCCATTGTGGGAGCACGGTTGGCGGATCGCCATGGAGCAGGTGGTATCCGATGTTGTGGTCGGCACAGTCCTGTGCCAACACCTCCAACCCGGCATGCATGAAATCGAATGCTCTGCTTGTAGCGCCGAGGTAGTGGGGGACGAGGCAGAAGACCACATGGAGCGGGACGCGACGTTCAAGGGCAACCTTTTGGGCATAGAGAAGTGCCCAGTTGTCGTGAAGTCTGCGGTCGCGGTTGACCCAATACACAACAGCGCCTTCGCCGACCGGTGCGGTCAACGAAGGCGTGAGGTTGCGAATACGTTCTTGTTTGATGTTCATGTGCCGATCTCAATACCACCGAAGACAACGGTGGCATCAAGAACAAGCGTCGGGCCAATAACGTTCGGGTCGCGGAAGCGATTTGTTTTGTCTTCAATGCCGCCAAGGATCGGAGTACCCTTTACCAGGATGGTCCAATGCGGCGGAACCTTGAGTTCGATACCACCAAAGACCGACATGGCTTTGAGGACGGCAAGATTGCCCTGGATCTCAGCGCTCCGGAGGTCGATTTCGAGTCCACCAAAAACGGCAGTTATCTCGCCCCCTTGAAAGTTCCGACTTGTTACGCGGGTTTCACTTGCACCAAAGATCGCGCTTGTCGTCAGTCGGTCCTGCTCATACGGAAGGCCTTCACCCCCGCCAAACGTCTCGTTGTTCATTGCGAATGGCTGAGAGTTTTTTTTTCTGCTTACAAGCATCGATACGCCGATCAGGATGAGGACGATCGGCCAGAAGGCATGCCAGAATCCGTCGATGATATCCAACCGTCCAAGCTGCAACAATGCACCAACGGCAAAGAGAATTCCATTGCCCAGAAGTGAGCCGGAACGTGTTGCAAGCTTCGTAAGAGCGATGATCATCAACGCCGACGGCCACCAGGTGCTGACGAGTGGCCAGAACTCGAGGATGTTGAACGCATCGAGAAGGAGCCCGCCTCCAACGATCACGAAGATGATGCCCATGACTACCTGACCACCAACGGACTTCTGTCGGGATCCGAAATGCATTTGAAAGTTATGCTGTGCGTTGTTCGGTTTGGGTTCCATGAACAGCTCCACAAAAAGTGATCAAGTGTGAGTGCCACATTCAGCGCAATCTGCGCATTCTGCCGGCGTAGAGGACATTGTACGCTCGAACTCAACAATGGTTGCCACTACCTCGCGGATCTGGTCCTCAGTTAGCTCAGGATAGATCGGTACGGCAAGCACCGTGGCCGCAAGACAGTTAGAAATAGGGAAGGCAGCGTCGGAAAGATTCAGCGATGCAAAACACTCTTGACGGTGGAAGGGGACCGGGTAGTAGATCTCTGCGCCAATACCCTTCGACTGCAGGTGTGCCCGCAAAGCATCTCTATGCGCAGAACGAATGGTGAACTGGTTGAAGATGTGAACGTCAGGAGAAGCCCCCTCATGAACCGAAGCTGGCAGGAGGATGAGGTTGTTCTCGTCGAACTTGGTGTGACCAACGCCTGAGCAAACACCGGACTCAATGAACAGTTTTGTGTAGAGAGCTGCATTGCGACGTCTGCCGGCATGCCACGATGGGAGATGGGGGAGTTTCACCCTTAATGCTGCACCCTGCATCGCATCGAGTCGGAAATTGCCACCCATGATCTTGTGATAATAACGGGGCTCCATGCCGTGATTGCGGATCTGACGGAGCTTGATGTTCAGAGCGTCATCGTTGGTAGTAACAAGTCCGGCATCGCCAAGTGCACCAAGGTTCTTGGTAGGGTAGAACGAGAAACATCCGATCTCACCTATCCCACCGAGGCGACGTCCGTCTGCTGTCTGCGTGCCGATGGCCTGGGCTGCGTCTTCGATGATCGGGATGTTGTGTTCACGACCGATGGCAACGAGTGCATCGATATCAGCTGCCTGACCGAACAGGTGTACCGGAATGATGGCCTTGGTGCGTGGCGTGATGGCCTTTCGAACCTGCTCTACGTCGATGTTGAACGTTACGTTGTCCACGTCCACGAACACTGGCGTTGCACCCACGCGTGACACACATCCTGCCGTAGCAAAGAAGGAGAACGTGGGCATGATCACTTCGTCACCCGGACCGATATCGTAGGCCATCATGGCCATGAGCAGCGCATCGGTACCGCTGGACACGCCAATGGCGTGTTTCACGCCCAGGTAGGCTTCGAGTTCGCGTTCCAGAGCATCCACCTCGGGTCCGAGGATGCTGATCTGGGACTCTGCAACACGAATAAGCGCGGCATCGATCTCCGGCTTGAGTGCTTGGTACTGTATCTTTAGGTCAAGAAGCGGAACGGGCATGGAGGGTCTCAGATCAAGGGTATGGAATCCACAAAACTAGGCAGAACCAACCGACGGACGTGGCTTGTTGCTATTGGTGCGGCTCTTGGAGCTCTTCCAATACTGCATTCCTTGCGTGTCTACCTTACGCCGGATGAGCAGGAACACGGTCACACGGTAGCACTCGGACCGATCGATTCGGTGCTGCCGGACGGACAGCACAAGCAGATCATGATCGACGGAACAGCGGTGTTGCTTTCTCGGGTTGGCCCGGATATCACCGCACTCGATCTCACATGCACACATGCATCATGTCCGCTCAAGGTGGATCTCGGCATCAAACGGATCCTCTGTGCCTGTCACGGCGGTGCGTTCGACCTCAACGGCACGGCTGTAAAAGCGCCCCCCACCCAGCCCCTTCGTCGTTTTGAAACACGTATCAGCAATGGCGAGCTCTTCCTTCGTATTCCAGCAAGGGGCTCTGCATGAACCCGCACTGGACGGACCGATTGAGTGCCGCAACAGCCCGACTTGGACTGATCTTGAGCGCCATGGTGGTTGTGCAAGTGATCACTGGGATATTGCTCTCGATGTGGTATGTGCCATCGCGGAGTGCCGCCACTATGCCTGATGGCACCCTGGCAAGCATCACCACCGTGCAACGGTTGGAGATTGTTGGGAGCTTCGTTGACACGCTGGGTGTGGACGGACGGCCAACGCTGGTGCCGGCGCGCAGGGGAGACGCCGTGCCAAGTCAAGCAGCTGCCAGTGTGGCCGTCAGCATCGCCAACGCACCGGCCGGCGAGTTCATTCGCACCATCCATCACAACAACACTGCGTGGCTCTACACGCTGAGTATCCTCTGGCTGGTGCTACTAACTGTGAGTAAGGCGTTTCGCGCCGATGCAGCCACGTGGATCCGCGCAGTGAGCGCCGTTATCCTTGTTCTCATTGCAGCGTGGTCCGGCAGGCTCCTTCCGGACGACGTATACGCCGAGATCTCCCGTCGCATCGTTGGCCACGAACTCCAAGAAGCCCCCTTTGGATCCTTCATTGCCACCCTTTTTGGCGTTGAACCAAATCACCCCCTCCTCTCCCGCACCTTTGTGTTGCACATCCTCGTAGGTGCCGCCCTCACGACAACACTCTGGAAACCCTTCTCAGCGATGAAAGGTGCGGCGATCACCGCGATCGCAGTGATCGCCGTGGTGCTCGGAACCGCCTTTATCCCACTTGAGTCCTGGCCCGTCCGCGACGTTGTAGGCGGCCTCAACGGCCAGGTCCATGCAGAACCTTGGTGGGTGATACGCCCCTTCCATACCCTTGTGGAGTGGTTTGGAGCCGAATTGGCCGGTTACCTGCTCCTTGCCCTGACCCTCACGCTGTTATTCCTACCAATTCGAAAACGTAACCCCGTAACTGAGTAACTGAGCAACTAAGTAACTGAGTAACTCCGTAACTAGGTAACTGAGTAACTCCGTAACTAGGTAACTGACTAACTTTGCATCTCCAAAAACCCCAACCCTAAAAAGGACAGAGAGTATGTTGATCGGCGTTCCAAAAGAGATCAAGCCAAATGAGAAACGCGTTGCCCTTACACCAGGTGGTGTTGAGATGCTCCGTCAACATGGTCACGATGTGATCGTGGAGACCAACGGCGGTGTTGGCAGCGGTTTCACAAATGATGATTACATCGCAGCAGGCGCAAAGATCATTGATACGGCCGCTGAGGTCTATGCCCAGGCCGACATGATCATGAAGGTCAAGGAGCCGATCGCTCAAGAGTATGGTCTCATCCGCAAGGGTCAGACACTCTTTACCTACTTCCACTTTGCTGCATCACGCGAACTCACCGAAGCAATGGTGAAGAGCGGTGCTGTGTGTCTTACGTATGAGACGGTGCAGAAGGCCGATGGTTCGCTGCCGCTGCTCATTCCGATGTCGGAAGTTGCCGGACGTATGGCTCCGCAAGAAGGCGCAAAGTACCTTGAGCATCCAATGGGCGGACGTGGTGTTCTGCTTGGCGGTGTACCGGGTACAAAGCCAGCAAACGTGATCGTGCTTGGTGGTGGTATCGTTGGTACGAATGCCGCGAAGATCGCAGCAGGCTTCGGTGCACGCGTGACGATCTTCGACAACAATCTCTACCGTCTCCGCTACCTCGATGATGTGATGCCAAAGAACTGCATCACACAGATGTCAACCAAGGCCAACATCCGCGAAGCGGTAAAGGATGCCGACCTCGTGATCGGTGCTGTGTTGGTAGTAGGCGCAAAGGCTCCGCACCTCGTTACGCGCGACATGCTTAAGACGATGAAGGAAGGTTCCGTTATCGTTGATGTGTCGGTGGACCAAGGGGGCTGTGTAGAGACCTGCAAGCCAACAACACACGAAAACCCAACATACGTTGTTGACGGTGTTGTGCACTACGGCGTAGCCAACATGCCGGGCGCTGTTCCGTACACGTCCACGATCGCTCTTACCAACGCAACACTTCCGTATGCTGTACAGCTTGCGAATCAGGGTTGGAAGAATGCCTGCAAGAACAACAGTGAGTTGGTCCTCGGACTGAACGTTGTAGACGGAAAGATCGTCTACGAGGCTGTTGCCGAAGCATTCGGAATGCCATACACACCGGTTGAGTCAGTGCTGTAAGCCCCGTTGATCAAAAAGTGAAGAAACGTAGAAGGCCCCTATTGGGGCCTTCGTCTTTTTTTGCAGGTTGTATTCATGAAAATGTTCTGCAGATACTCGTTCGTCGCAATACTCCTGTTTTCCACAGGCGTGGTCTACGCTCAGGTGGAGACGCAGATCCCGTTCGATGAGAGTGGGAAGATCGTTACACTCACATATACGCAGAACAAAAAGATTCAATTGATCGATCGACCAGAGAGCTTTGTTGAAGCGCGGTTGTTCAGTCAGTCCGATTCCGTTTTTGTACTGGAGATTCTGAGAAAGAACGGATCAGAAACGCTCCGTGAACGGAAGGTGATCACAACGTCGGAGCTGCGTGCGATCCGCGTACGTGTTGGGACCTACCTAGAACTTTATGCTGATGCTGACTTTCTTCGACCACCAGACGTAGACACCCCCGAATACATTCCATCCTCATTCGAGATCGATCAGAGCGGGCGTTCAGCGCTGTTGTGGGGTTCAACGTTATGGTCCTTGTTCTACTATGGAACAGCTGCAACGTTTGCGTTGGGGCTAACGGATGAAGGGAGTAGCGGAGCAACAGCTGCAGCTGTATACCTCATCACAGGAGGTCTGGGATATTTGGCGCCGGCTCTTGCCACAAAGAATGCTCCCGTTACAGAAGGTGCCGTAACACTCTCTCTTGGAGGAATGTTTCAAGGGGCTATTCACGGTTGGCTTGTTGCGGGATTGGTTGGTGGTGACGAGGTAAGTGAACGAGTTGGATTCGGTCTCTCTGTTCTTACCGGCGTGAGTGAGTCCATCGCTGGATATGTGATTGGAACAAACACGGATATCCAGGAAGGTCACGCCAGTGTTATTAACACCACAGAATTTTATGGGATGGCAACTGGCGGACTTCTTGCCTTCGCAATCATGGGGGAAGGCCTTGAGGGAGACGCTACAATTCGTCTCGCCTCGGGCATGGCTCTAGCCGGAACAGTGGGTGGGATCTTCGTTGGCAATGCCCTCGGGCAACACCAACACTTTACTCCAACAGATGCCTCTGTCTATGCCGTTTCAGCGTTGTTGGGCATCACACTACCCATTGCGTTCCTTACTGCGGTATCACCGAGCGATTTGAATGTGCGCGTAGCTTCTGGATTGACCGTTGTTGGCGCTGTAGGTGGACTCTTTATCGGTAATCAGCTGGTCAAGGGGCTCGACTATCGAGGAGTCGATGGTACTGGGCTTGTCCTGGGAACATTTGCAGGAGGTCTGATCGGATTTGGGGTCGGACTTCTCACGGAAGAATCACAGATAACGCCGATCACCAGTTGGGCAGGAGCCGCACTGGGTTTTGGCCTTGGACTTGCAATGTCTAACCCTCGTGATGAAGGAAGGTCTCGTGGAGAATTGAAGTTCGACTTCAATCCACTCGGTCTCCTACTTGGTTCTCGGTCTACTGTCCCTGTGCCGGTAGGTTCGATGACCTATCGATTCTGATCATCAACCATGTGCCGATGATGATCACCACTGCGCTGAACATCAGATTCTCAAATGTGAACCCAAGTACGTAGAACGCCCCAAACAACTGGACCGTGATGATCGTGTAGAGGAGTCGTGCAATGGAGAGTCGCTTCCAAAAGGAAATGGTGAATGCACCAAGCGGACTGAAGAACACAACTACAGGAGCGGCCGCCAACCATGTGTGATACTCCACCGGACCAAAGTCCTGCATCACTACCGCATGCAGGAAGAATCCGCATATGGTGATCACGCTCATGAGGACCACAGATGTTGGTGTTGCGATACGTTCATCGATACCATACCAGAGGGTAAGCAAGCAGAACGTTACCATACAGATGCCGTTCCCGAAGATCGACGTAACGATACCCCCTAGAACACCGATGCCAATGAGATTGAAGATGTCGCGCTGAGTAAGGATAGGGGGCAGACCCTTCCGAACAATCCGCGAGGCATTTCGGTTTGCTCTCCACAACCCAATTCCAAAGGACATCCAAAGCGAAACAAAGAACAGTTTCGTGATCGTTGGATCGAGAAGCGGGACAAGACCAAACGTTCCAATGAGAAGACCGAACACGGCACCTATAGCTGGATAGAAGACTGCTCTCTTCTCGATCGGTATGCCTCTGCCGATGATCATCAGCGAGGCTGAGACCATGCCAACGCTTTGTATTGCAAATGAGAAATTCCGTGCAGAAGCAGGAGCGATCTTGAAGATCAAAGTGAAGACAGGGAAGGCGATCGCACCGCCCCCTTCAGCACTTGCACCACCAATGAACGATCCAAAGACCATTGCAACGGCGGCTGGCCATGAAGCAAGAACGTAGGGCAAAACATCTGTCGTGGTGTACACGAAGGCCAAACCAACAAGGACAAACGTTGCGTAGGGGATGTAGAATCGAAGACCGCGCACGTCAAGCCTCTCCGTGCGCCAACATTTTCAGAAACGTGATGATCGTGTTCTGGTTGTCGATGATCGTTTGCTGGTTACCAATGATCGTATGTTGGTTCCCAACGATATCGGTAAGCCGAGTGGAGATGGCAGCTTGAGTTTCGCTCATGAATCGTTGATTTTCCGAGAGAAATTCTTGCGATTGTGCAAGACGGAGCTCGTTGTCGGCAACCGCTTTCTGAGCCTCTGCTGCGAGGCGCAGTGTTTCGTCGAGTTTCAGCAATAGAGCTGTGATATCAGAGGGGGCTTCTGCCATGTCGCGAACCAAAACGTGTGCGAATCCGTGCAATATCCACTTTCTTGAGGAGATCGTCGAGTTCCAACCGAGTAACGCGTGGGACAACCGTCTTTGAATCCATCGCCGCCTTGAGCAGTCTGCCGCAATGTTGATGGGAATAGGTCACGCCAAAGAGTCGCTTGATCACCCTCTGAACCAGTGCCCTATCCCAGGCATCGGCGTCGATGTCGTTTTCACGCGGCTTGCGCTTCAAGAGCGCTTGAAGCATCAGCGAATGGCGCGGTGAGAGCCGTCGAGGTGCGCCTGTACGTTTTCTTGCCTTGAGTCCGGTTTCGCCCTCGCTTCGGAAGGTAGCGAGCCACTGACTAACGGCAGGGACGGAGACATTCAGGGCCTGGGCGATATCCGTAACGCGCCAACCTTTTTGGGAGAGTTGCACAGCACGGAGTCGGCGTCGCTCCAACAACACACGCTTGATCGAAACGTTCATTGCTGAACATAAGGAACATATGTTCGTGAACCTAGGGATTGGATGGCTGACTCTAGTAGTTTACTGGAATGAAGCTACTCGTAACACTCCTTTTTGCTACTCTGATGGCCCCCTCGATCATACAGGCTCAAGGCCTTGTGAGTGGGTGGATGCTGGGTAAGGGTCGCACCGCTGCTGCGATCTCCGGTTTCACAGAAGCGTATGAAAAGTATTACGTGGGTCAACAGCAGACCTATAACCCGCAGCTCGGCACGATCACCACAAGTGGTGTGTCTCTGTATGTAGGTGCGGGGATCACGGACTGGCTGGATATCGTGGCCAATGTGCCGTACGTGATATCTTCCTCTAGTGCCGGATTCTGGGAGACCATCAATGGCGTCCAGGACCTGCAGGCAGGGGTGAAGGTTCGCCCCCTATCATTGAACGTTGAATCGAATCGATTGGATGTGATCCTTGGTGGCGTGTTCTTTACACCACTCAGTGATTATGTGCCGGATGCACCGGTCACGATCGGACACCAAGCAACAGGTGTTGAAGGTCGCATCGTTACGCAGTACACCACCAATACCGGCCTCTTCTTCATGGCCGGCATCGGATATTCTGCGCGAGGCACCGTGATGATCGACCGCGGTTTTGAAGTGGACGTCCCTGATGCGATCGATGCTGTTGGCCGTGTTGGTTACGGTACCTCTGATTGGTACGGCGATGTGTGGCTGCAAAACGTAGTGCCACAATCGGGAACCAATATCGGACCAGGCGTCCCATTCCCATCGAATGCCCAAGCATATACACGCGTCGGCACAACCCTGGCCTATCGTGTCATCAGCGCAGTGAGTTTGATAGGGGGCGTCTCCGGCACAATGACTGGACGGAATGTGGGCCATTCAACACGATTCACGTTCGGCGTAGCGTATGACCTGCCGATCTGGGATGGAGTATCACTATGAACCTTATGACATCTACACGTTGGATAGGCCTTGCAATATTGATCACGCTGATCATGGTTGGCTGTGACAATCCGATCGAATCGCCTGTTGTTGCTGAACTCACGCCTACGTCGAATGACAGCGCGGCCATTAACTGGACGCCGATCCTTGTAACCGATGTTCCTACAACGGTGATCCCCGCCGCTCCCGCTGATGATGAAGGACTTGATGCCGTACGTGCTGCCGTTGCCGGACGTACAGATGCGCAGCGCAGTTCAATTCGCAGGTGGAATCAAGGACCGGTACAGGAGTGGAGCGCCATTGCACGCAAGATCGTTGCCAAGTACAACATCACGCCGGCAGCAGAGCGCAATCCGGATGGTACGTTTACAGGTCGGTTCCTGCCAGATCCTGCAAAGCCCCTTGCCAGCCCTCCGTTCGCTTCACGCATGTTCTCACTCATTGAAGTTGGAACGTATGACGGATTGATCCATGCATGGCGTTCGAAGTACACGGTCAAACGTCCGGCACCGTACGTTGTTGATCCCTCGATCTCTACGCTTGCCCCCGAGACAGGACTTCCTTCCTATCCGAATGAAGATGCCATCATCGCCCGTGTTGCCGTTGAGATGATCGTACTGATGTTTCCGGGCGAACGTGCGAATATGGAAGCGTTGTATTCCGACGCAACACAATCACGTGTGTGGGCCGGTGTTGCACGTCCGAGCGATGTTGCCGCGGGGGATTCACTTGCACGGTTCATCGTGACCAAGCTCAAAGAACGTGCTGCCAACGACAAGTGGTCGGGCGCAGACAACCAGCCCGCATGGAAGGCCAAGGAAGCCACACTCGTTACCACGTGGCCAAAATGGAAGAGTGCCGAGACACCTGCACGTCCGCCACTACATCCCTTCGGAGGAGATGTAACACCATGGAACATTCCGAGCGCCGCTGCGATGGATCCGGGCCCGCCCCCTTCAGAGACGGATGCAAGGTTCCAAACGGACATGAATGAGATGCGAGATCTGGCCAAGAACCGTACACGTGAACAAGCTCGTATTGCAACGTATTGGGAAGCAGGGGCGGAACAGACGGTCCTCCTGGCATGTGGATGAAGATGGCAGAGGACAGAACGCGCGCTGCAAACATGAGTGCTGTGCGTTCAGCGCGTGTCCTTTCATACGTTGCATGTGCCTTGCATGATGCTGCAGTTGCGTGTTGGTACACGAAGTACAAGTACTTCACGGCACGTCCATGTACGATCGACAAAGAAGTGGCAATGAGTGCCGGACTTCCGAATTTCCCCGGCTATACAAGTGGACACAGCACCTTTAGCGGTGCCGCGGCCGAAGTACTGTCGTACTTCTTCCCAGCCTCAGAGAATGAGTTCCGGTCCATGGCATCGGAAGCCGCAGACAGCCGGATCTACTCTCGCATCCATGTGCGCATCGATTGTGAAGTTGGGCTTACGCAGGGCTATAACGTAGGGAAGGCGTCGGCTGAAAAGGCCCGCGTTGATGCTGCAGAATAACCCGCTGTTTCACGTCAACGGAACGACGTAGTTTTGTGGTCTTCATCGAACACGAGGCTACACTCATGACCATCTCAGATCTTCGCGCTGCTCACCACGCAACACTCGTCAACGCCATGAAGGCCAATGTGGAACGTACGTTCCACGCCCATTGGCCAGAAGCGCCGAGTGGTAAGATCTATGGTGAAACAGCGAACGATGATGGGTTGGCAGCTTTCCAGGGTCAGCTCAATAACCGATTCGACAGGCTCCCCGCTGAGCAGTCGTGGATCGGCGAAGAGTCATCTCCGTACGGATTCTCACTCGGTATCACCTATCCCCAGATCGCCCTTGACGATCTGATCAGTCGTGCATCTGCTGCACAAACGGCATGGCAGTCCCTCACTCCTGAGGATCGTGCTTCCATTCTTGTTGAAGCACTTGAACGTGGAGCAAAGCGATTTTTTGAGATCGGCTATGCTACGCAGCACACAACCGGTCAAGGCTTTGTGATGGGTTTCCAAGCCTCGGGCCCGCATGCCTTCGATCGCGCCCTCGAATCAACGGCAATGGCGCTTGCAGCTCAGTCTGCGTTCGCTTCCAATGTGCTATGGACAAAGCCGATGGGGAAGATCAGCGTCTCGATCGACAAATCATATCGCATGGTTCCCAAGGGCATCAACCTCGTGATCGGCTGCTCTACATTCCCGGTGTGGAACACCGTGCCCGGAATGTTTGCCGGTCTTGCAACCGGGAATAGTGTGATCGTAAAGCCCCATCCCGGAGCCGTCTATCCTATCGCCATTGTCATCGCCGATCTCAGAGCGGTTATTACGGAGATCGGATTAGATGCGAACATCATTCAGCTTGCCGTTGATACGTCTGAAAAGCCCCTTACCCTAGAGCTTGTGAAACATCCGGCCGTGCGAGTGATCGACTACACAGGCGGACCTCATTTTGGCGCAGTTGTTGAGAAAGAGGCTGCATCACACGGCAAGACCACGTTCATGGAAAAGGCCGGTGTGAACTGTGTGATCCTCGACTCCACAGATAACCTCGACGCGGCACTGGAGAATCTTGCATTCTCTCTCACACTCTATTCTGGTCAGATGTGTACTGCACCGCAGAACATCTTCATCGCCAAGGACGGTATGATGGTTGCCGGTACCCAAGTGAGTGTTGATGACGTCGCTGCCAAACTCCGAGAGAAGATCGATGCAGTCGTCTTCAATGAACGCTCCGGTGCAACAACTCTTGGTGCCATTCAAAATCCGGCAACATCGCAGCGGATCGAGGATGTACGCTCACTCGGACTGGCCGTGATCAGAGACAGCGCACGTGTTGACCAACCCGGATTCGAAGGGGCTCGTACCGTTTCTCCGATCGTCCTTCAAACAGATACGAAGCGTGCAGACATCTACACCAAGGAATGGTTCGGTCCCGTATCCTTCCTTGTTGTGACCGACTCCTTCGAAGCCTCTGTTGCAGAGGTCGTAAAGAGTGTTCGTGAGCAAGGGGCTCTTAGTGCCCTTGTCTACACCACCAACAACGAACGTATGACTGCATCAGAGGACGCCATCGTCAACGCCGGCGCTCCCGTTGCCTTCAACTTCAACAGCTTCGTCTGGGTGAACCAGTCGGCAGCATTCAGCGACTTCCATGGCACCGGCGCAAACCCTGCCGGCAACGCCACGTTCGCCGATTGGTCGTTCGTGACGAACAGGTATAACGTGATCGGGGTAAGGAAGCAGGCGTAAGAGGCAGGGCGAAGGGGCGAAGAGGCGAAGAGGCAGGGCGAAGAGGCGAAAGGGCGAAGGGGCGAAGAGGCGAAGAGGCGTGTGTCACCCCGAGCGTAGTCGAGGGGCGTTACCTCTTTCTGAAGCGCCATGCGCGTCGCTTCTCCACGCGTTCGCGAAATGCCCCATTGTAGTCTGGGTCTTGCCTTAGGATCCAGGCGCAGAATTCAATGATCCCAATTGATATTCTGCTGAACAGAGCATTAAGCTCTTGAGCTTTTCCAGCTTCGATAATGTTCAGATCTACAGCAGAATTCAAACAATTCTTGCATTCTTGTGCGGAACCGTCGGCGTAGAACATGAGCATTAGGCGCTCGCCAGTAGCGCTTCGTCCATAGCCCTCCCGCAAAGTTGTTACCTACAGACAGCGCTGCTCGTAACAGTTGATCGGCGAGATTGAACTCACGACGTGCCTTCAAGGCAGTGCCCACTTCATCGCATAAGGCGAAAGCAGTTCGAATCAACTGGTATATCTCGATGTCATTTAGTGCCATACAGTCTACGTGCGTTACGTGCATGCAACCGTGACATTTATGGCGACATATATTGCATGACTCGTGGTTCTACCAACGCTGTTTTTGGATTCTTGCCATATGAAGCGTAAGTCATCACTAATAGGTGTTGCAACTGTGATCATGATGGCATGGCTGCCCTGCCAAGGTCAAGTGCATGATGATGTTCGATGGCTGCTCAGCTTTGGCATAGGAGCTACCTCCTCTCCCTATACAGGATACCAACCGATGCTGCCGAGTAGCGAACAAGCACCCGATGCCGAAGAGGCCAATAGGATCTTGTTCCCTATGATCAACTCATCGCTCGGCCTAACGATTCCAAGTGGATGGAGATTTGAGATAGCAGCGGCATACTGCGAGAGTGCCTATATCACAGAAGCACCTGGTTCTACCTTCGAACAACCTGCACAGGGTGGATCAGGAACTGACTACAATCAAATGCTGTATCACGCGACGCAGTCTTGGTCGAGTTTAACAGTTGGCATATACATTGGGTACGATCTTGGCGCACGGTGGATCGTAAATGTTGGGCTTGTTCAGGCATTCGCTCTTGAGAACCAATTCTCCTCTACTCTAACCTATTCACTGCCGACTACTATTGAGGGGCCTGGTCTTGTTGATCTCGATGGCGCGATCACAGTACCTCTTGGATCAACGTCCATTCCCTTGTATCAAGGCTCGTCGCGCTACATTCCTGAGACACGGCTCCAATTGGTAGTAGGGATGCGCAAGGTGATCCCAGTTGTCGAGCACCTCTCTGCTGAACCCTTCATTACAGCCAACTTTTGGCCGTCTGCAGATCACGGCAGCAACACATCGTCGCTCGCCTTCGGCATGAACCTTCTCTTCGAACTATAAGAAGCACGGAGCTCATAACGCCCCTTCGCCCCTTCGCCCCTTCGCCTCTTCGCCTCTTCGCCTCTTCGCCTCTTCGCCTCTTCGCCCCTTCGCCCTTTCGCCCCTTCGCCCCTTCGCCCCTTCGCCTCTTCGCCTCTTCGCCCCTTACAGCGAGCCCTCAAGGTCCTCCAACAGATCCTCTACATCCTCAATCCCACACGAAAGACGAATGAGACCATCGGTTACGCCGAGGCGTTCGCGTTGATCCTTGGGGATGGAGCCGTGCGTCATGCTCACGGGGTGGCAGACGAGGGACTCCACGCCGCCGAGGGATTCGGCGAGGGTGAAGAGTTTGAGCTTGTTGGTGACGGCGGTTGCGCGTTCCAGAGAGCCTAATTCAATGGAGATCATACCACCGAAGCCTGACATCTGTCGCTTGGCGATCTCGTGTTGTGGGTGCGATGGAAGGCCGGGATAGTGCGTGGCCTTGATCGATGGGTGTTGCTGACAGTACTCAGCGATACGTTGTGCATTTGCAGCGTGACGTTCCATACGAACAGCAAGAGTCTTTGAAGAGCGGAGAAGAAGCCAGCATTCAAAGGGTCCTGGGACCGCTCCTACGGCGTTCTGAAGGAACTTGAGCTGCTCGGCTATCTCTGCGTCGTTTGTCGTGACAATGCCGCTCACAAGGTCGCTGTGGCCACCAAGGTACTTCGTAGCGGAGTGTACCACGATGTGTGCACCAAGTTCAAGCGGACGTTGGAAGAAGGGAGAGGCGAAGGTGTTGTCAACCACCATATAGGCATTGTTCGCGCGGGCGATCTCTGCCACAGCCGCCAGATCCGTGATGGTCATCATCGGATTTGTTGGTGTTTCTGTGTAGATCATCCGTGTGTTTGGTAGAAGCGCAGCTTCTACGTTCTTCACATCTCGCATGTCAACGTAGCTGAACGTAATGCCGAAGCGTGTGAGGACCTTGCTCGTAAGACGGAACGTCCCGCCGTACATGTCTTCGGCCATCACTACGTGGTCGCCGGCTGAAAGAAGTCGCATGATCGTATCAACCGCGGCTGAGCCGCTACCAAAGGCATAGGCGTGGGTGCCCCCTTCCATCGCTGCGAGATTGGCCTCCCATGCGAATCGTGTAGGGTTCTGCGTACGTGCGTATTCGAAGCCCTTGTGCTTGCCGATCTCTTCTTGGGCGTAGGTGGACGTTTGGTAGAGGGGAACCGTAACTGCGCCAGTGAGGGCTTCCGGCTCTTGACCGATGTGGATGGCCTTGGTCGAGAACTTCATCATTACACCTATTGAGAAAGAGAAAAGCCGCCGAAGGGGCGGCTCGTTGGAGTCAATGGAAACTTCGTCTGGCGATCAGCGACTGAAGAAGAACTTCTCAGCCTTCCGGAAATCACTGCCTTGCATGATGCAGATATAGACGCCTTCCGGCAGATCCGGAATTGGCTGGGTGTAATCGTGCTGTCCGCGGGAGGCATAGCCCTTGTACACGTCCATCACCTTCTTACCCAGCATGTTATAGATGCCGATATCGACAGAGCCTTGATCCTCGGCCAGTTCCACCCGAGTTGTGAAAACATCGGAGGCGGCACGGGCAAAGATGAACTTGTTGTCCTTGCGTGATGTATCGGCTCCAACATTCAGCTTGGATGTCTGCTTTGTGGTTGAACCAGGCGTGCGCTGATTACCCAGTGCCCTGATCGTTGTGCTTACAGCACCGTTGATCGGACTTGCATAGGTAGCTGCCGCTTTTGCAGACCGTTCCTTTGCCGTGACCGTCTTGGCGGATGCGGCTTTTTTTGCCTTATCCGCTAGGGCAGGGGCATAACCCAACGTGAGGAACATCGCACTGATGGCGATTCCCACAAGTAGGGGGCGGATATGGTCGAAAAGACGGGTCATGCTTGTTTGGACGTACCTACGCAATGACACAAATGTAGGCAGGAAAGTTTCATGCACCAACAACTATGCCAAAACGAAGAACGGCAGCCCCTTTGGAAGAGGCTGCCGTTGCGAGAAAGCAGGAAGAACGGGCAGGTCAGTCGACGATGAGGACCTGCTGGGTTGACGAATAGGCGGCCGTGCGTATCCGGAGGAAGTACGCACCCGATGCCAGACCTTGAGTAGAGAAGGTCATCTCGTATTCGCCGTCCTGAAGACGGGTGTTCACGAAGGTCTTTACCACAGAACCTTGGGCATTAACCAGGTCGAGGGTGGTTTCCGACGTGATGCCGACGCCGAAGTTCACGCGAGCCATTCCCGAACTGACCGGATTCGGAGAAACCGGGGCGAGGTTGGCTTGTGTGCCGCTGATCGATACAACACGACGGGTGAGGGCGCAGTTGAAGATCGCTGTGGAATCGCCTGTTGCCGATGGAACAAGGCAAGGACGGGCGAGCGTCAGGATAAGATCCTGAGGGCTCGAGAACTTGTCGGCCAACAGAAGTGTGGACTTGAACGTGAACAGCGTTCCGTCGGACGAAATCCTAGCCGGACCCGTACCTGAGAATCGCATTTGCGACTGCGTCGGATTCAGAACCGTGATGATCGGATCGTTGATCGTCCAGTTGGCAATAGAGGCTGCCTTTACGATAGAACCAGGAGTGTACTCAAGATTCTTCGTGTCGTAGACTACGTCTGCAGTGAACGATGTTACGTCGCCATTTGCCCAACGTGCGCTTGTTCCGCTCACGTTGAACGTGACAACAGCCCCTGGCTCCTTGGTAGCACCGGCTGCGATGTCATTCGTGAGATCGAAGCGCACAGGGACCACGTAGCCAATACCGGAGATGTTCGCTGTTACCGTCTTCAATGGTGCTGCGTTGCCCTGACCATATCCTGTGATGTCGTATTGAACCGAGTATGGTCTGTCAGCCCATGGAGCAGCACTTGGCTCTGTTGGGGTGAATTGGACCTCTACCGTGTAGGTACGACCAGCAAGGATCGTCAATGGCAACGATGTAGGTGTGCCTGTTTCATCAAGAATTCGAACGATCGCAAATGCTGCGGTGTCTGCACCAGCTTCGACGATCTCTCTTACTTCAAGTGGCTTGTTCGAGCCGCTCGGATTCATGATTGGGAAGGTCGCGATCGGGTTGTCACAGTTCGCGAGCTGACGGCCGAAATCGCGATCTCCGGTGGAGATGTCCGGCTCAGAGCACGAAGAAACAGTAACAGTTTCTTCATGGGGCTGATTGGGCGTCAGATTCACAGAGTCGATACCATTGCCTGGCGTAGCATCATGCGTTACGACCAACGTTCCAACAGATCCACCGAGGAAGAGATTTGGACGGAGGTACTCAACGGTGATGACCTGCGTACCACCATTCGGCGCAACCACGAATGGTGTAGCCGGAGGTGTTACGATGCTATAACCAGGTGCGACCGGGGCCTTGAGCGCGAGAGCACTCACGGTAAGCGGCATCGATCCGGAGTTCGTGATCGTGATCGTGCGTTGAACAGGAGTTCCTTCCGGGGTCTCGATACATGTAAGCGTGACAGGATCTGTATCGATCTTTGGAATGATGCCAACACCTTCAAGATCGGCAAACACAGGTGCAACGGAACCTTCCCACACAGGCTTGATCTCTCCAAGGTATGCCTGCTCTGCTGCAGGACGGAAGAGCACGACTACGTCAACCGAACCTGTTGTGCCACTGAGATCGACCGTCGTAAATGGAGCGCCATTATACAACACCGCAGAGATCTTGAATATGTAGTTGGCGTCATTGGTTCCGGGTGGGTAATACTTTGTGCCATCCGTAAACGTTACGTCGCGAAGCTTTAGCACTTCATTGCCTGTGTTGAGGACACTACATGTCCACTGGTGCACCGAGTTGATACGGCGTTCATACCAATTCTTTCCCGTGATCATTGGGCCAGGGGATTGGGTACGACCTCTCCATGTTGAGATTGAGTCCGGACCTTCGCCGTTGTTGCTGAACGTTACGTCAATAGAATCAACAGTGATGCTTGAGCTCTTATAGCAGATCTTCTCAAGATTTACCCAATTCACCGGTGATCCCTTTGGTGGGATGCTGAAGGGGAAGGCTGGTATTGTGGGATTAGATACGGTGAAGTTCGTACCTGCAAAGCCACTCATACCCGTAATCACAAGGGTATCAGACCCTGTATTCGTGATCTTCAGGCCACCACCCTTACATATTTCTTGGTCGATCGATACAGTTCCAGCATTAAAGTCTTCAACTGTGATACGTGGAACCGCTGCAACACCAGTGAGCGGGTGCTCGAATATGCCGCATGTCGTGCGAATCTCCAGCGTGTCCTTATCCCAATCAGTGCGGACATCCTTCGTTTCGCGCGTTCCATTGTACGTGATCTGAATCGTTCGTGATCCCTTTGCTGGTATGATTACTTCCGGTGGAATTCCACCATTTGAGATCGTGAAGTACGTACCAAGCATGATCTTCGACTCTGTGAGGTTTACGTCAGCATCAGAATTATTCGTGATCGTGATATCAAGAGACTTACTGGTTCCGAGCCTGATCTTTCCAAAGTCCAAAGGATTTGGTGTGAATGAAAGTCGGTCGGCAAAGTACCAGCAGGTATCCAGCGTCATGTTGTCGTAGAAGTCACGCACGAAGTAGATGCAAAAAGCATCCTTGCTCTTATCGATCACCTTCCATTGATACTTGAAACGCTTGTACGATGGGTCGCCAGGGAAGGTTTGTGCGGTTTCAAGAACGAGCTCGTAGTTGTAACTGTTTGAGCCCGGTACAGTGTCAATCATCGCGATCCCGGTCTCGATCTGATCCGTGTCTTTGATAACCGCCGCAGGTGGATCCGGAATGTTCCGAAGCTCTGTTGCTTCGAATGTGTAGTCTCCGCAGATAGAATCACCCTTGATAAGGGGAGGCATGGTGTCCACAAAACCCGTTGGGCGGAAACCGGCAGCAGCCGGCCAACCGTAGGCATCGAACTGACCGTATCCGTAGATGTATCCGCCAAAGCTCACCTCGCCGTTACCGCTGATGCGGTGTGCTGCGGCACTTGGTCCAAAGTCCAACGAGGCCCAGTGAAGTCCGTTCGGCATCTTCGTTGAAAGAAGTTTTGGAGCAACGGCAGCCGGGTGCTGATACACGGGTATGCCGTCGATCTCTAACGATTTCAGGTTTTCAATGTAGTTCGGGGATGCCGTATCTGTCTTCACGATCAGATTGAGACGGTGCTTGCCCCATTTCGCCGAGGTTGGGAATTGGAAGATCGTGCTCGTAATGAACTGTTCTTCGGGTGTTACGTTGATCATGAACGGGTCAAGGATCGGATCGCCGTCCCATGTAGACGAACATGAATATTGCATCACGAAGATCGGCTTGTCTGCCGTCCAAACAGAATATCCTTGCGTGATGTTGGTAGGTGCGCCGGCCTGTGATAGGTCTGCAAACTCTCCGGCCTTGCCAAGTACGCCGCCACCCTGGCCCATGACACTGCCCGTAGCCTTGTTGTAGTACTTCAGTGACCACTTTGTGCCGGCCTCTTTTGCTACAACACGGAAGACATCACCAACGCCCTGACCGTTCAGGTGCTCACGGTTGTACTCAACGGTAACGTATTTCTTGCCCCACGCCGTTACGGGAGGCGTCATTTCCACCAAGTGATTTCTTCCATTGCCGTTCACGAGGAGGTTTGGCATCGTTGAACGTTCGTGGAACGAGATGAGGCCGATCGGCTTGTCCGCAGTGATCAAGGACCCCGTAAGGTCGAAGACGCCACGCGTAGTGGCATCGCCTTTGACCATGTACACATCGCCATCGTTAAGAGTTACTTGGAAGGTGGGGTCTCCGATCCGCTTGCCACCAGCCGTGCGAGCATCTAGCTCACCCGTGCCACGCAATTTGATGTCAACTACAGTTCCCTGCTCAGTACCGATGACAACGAAACCGCCGCCCCAGGGGCGCGCTTCTTTGAAATCGTAGTATGAAGTTGCGATGTACTCACGTCCAAATCCACTGACAGGGATGGCGAGATATCCATCGGATGTTGTCGTCTTGGAGTTGATCACGTATACCGAGATCGGCTTTTTCGACGTGATGCGAACACCTTTACGGACGACCTGCTCCGGCTCACGGATCTCCCACGTCCAGTTCGTTTCGCCGCGTTTGTCAGAGAGCGTACGGATCTCCATCGCCTTCACTTGACGCTTGTAGGTCTTGTCACCTGAGGCATCAAAGACCGTGATCTCCGTATCGAACGCCGATGCAACGAAGACTTCGAGCTCATTCGTTGGGAACGGATTCACCTCGTTTGGTGGAACCGCGATCCAGAAGTCAGTGCCCAGGGCTCCTGTTGAATTCAACATTTGCTCGGCCGAGGGGATCTTCCGTTGTGCGTTCGCTGAGAAAGCGGTCACAACAAGAAATGCAATGACGAAGAGCGTCCGCGATGTGTATCGCATGATCATGAAAACCTCCAAACAACAGAATATCTACTCAGCGAAGTACCGTGAAATTCATACGCCCGGTACATCAGCACTATGATAAACAAAAAGTTGACCATTGCGTTACCGAATGGTCAGGGCTTTTTGGGGTTAGAGCCAACTTTACCTGAAAACCGTGAGGACGGCGGATTTTGTTCCGCGGTGACCCGTTACGGTCACGATGTATCTCCCGGCAACAAGGTCGGACACACTTAGTTTGGATAACCCATCAGTTGGAGATTCGTCACACTTCAGTGATCGTCCCTGCATATCTGTGATGCAGACCATGGACGGAGCGTCGCCAGCTGGCCATGAAATGTAGGCCAAGTCTGTTGTAGGATTGGGGGTTACGGTGATGTCGGCGGACAGACTTCCCTCGGAGACACTGGTCGTTGTGCGGTAGGTCACGGAGTCAACGACCCTGTTATCGGCCCAATCCTGGGCGAAATACACGCACCGAGCATCCTTCGTTGGGTCTATGACCTCCCATTTATACTGGGCTGATGTGAGTCGGTAATAGCGGTGCATCGTCTTCGGGTCCGGTCCAACAAGGCGGAAATTGAAACTCCCGGCACCCGCTACGGTATCGATCACGGCAAGCCCCTTCTCGATCTGTGAAGTACCACCAGATGTAGATCCACCGTTTCTGAGCTCGGTTACGGCAAAGGAGTACGACGTGGGCAATTCTGTACCCCGACTGATGATAGGGGGCATTGTATCGATCGAGCCCATCTCCTTGGTGCTACCTCCAAGAGGCCAGCCATACGCATCGAACTGGCCGTATCCGTAGATGTATCCGCCAAAGGTAACGTTGCCGTTGCCTGAGATGGTGTGTGCGGCGGCTGACGGTCCAAAGTCGACCGATGCCCAGTGGTAACCGTCTCCTATGGTGTTCTGGATGATCCGCGACGCCAATGGGTCCGGATATTGATGCACCGGGATGCCGTCGATCTGAAGTGACTTGAGGTCATCGAGATAGGTTGGCGAGCTTGTGTCGACCTTTGCGATCACATTGAGCCGATGTTTTCCCCATTTCGCGGATGTTGGGAACTCGAAGAAGGTGCCGGTAACGAATTGATCTACTGGCGTGAGCCGGATCATGAAGGGATCGAGAATAGGATCACCATCCCACGATGACGAACAGGAGTATTGCATCACCTGAATGGGCTTGTCGGCACTCCACACGGAATACCCGTTCGGGAGGTGACGTGGGGCACCTTCCTGCGACAGATCGGCGAAGTCTCCGGCACGAGCAAGTACACCCCCGCCTATGCCAATGACTTCCTTCGTTGTTAGGTCGCAATATTTGAACGACCACCTTGTGTTGGGTTCTCTCGCGATTACACGAAACACATCGCCTCTTCCCTGACCGTTCAGATGTTCTCGATTGAATTCGATCGTTGAATACTTTTTGCCCCATGAAGACGTTGGATACATCATTTCAACAAGGTGGTTACGGCCATTCCCGTTGACCAGGAGATTGGGCATCGTTGTTCGTTCATGGAAGCTCAATAGACCAATCGGCTTATCTGCGGTGATGGCACTCCCTGTGAGGTCAAACACGCCACGTGTTGTTGCGTCGCCCTTTACCATGTACACTTCACCTGCGTTGAGAACTACATCAAACGATGGGCTTCCAATCGAACGCCCGCCTGCAGTTTTGGCATCAAGTTCCCCCGTACCACGAAGTGCAATCGTTACCACTGTATTGTCTTCCGCTGCAAGGACCACAAAGCCCCCTGCCCATGCACGCGCCTCTCTGAAGTCGTAGTAGCTGCAATGGAGGTAGGATGTGTTCCATGCAGAGACAGGTACGGCCAGGTACCCGTCGGAAGTGGTTGTCTTGGAGTTTATGACATAGACGCAGATCGGTTCCTTCGACGTGATGCGAACGCCTTTTCGGACGGGTTGCTCGTACTCGCGGATCTCCCACGTCCAATTCGTTTCGCCACGACTGTCAGACAGCGTGCGGATCTCATTCGCCTTTACTTGACGCTTGTAGTACTTATCGCCTGAGGCATCAAAGACGGTGATCTCGGTATCGAACGCCGACGCAACATAAACCTCGAGCTCATTCGTCGGGAACGGATTTACCTCGTTCGGTGGGATCGCGATCCAGAAATCCTTACCCAGCGTAGTGTTGACGCTGAGGAGTGCCTTGGCAACCTCGGGCGGAACCTGAGCTAGACAGAGTTGCGGAAGAAAAACAACTACAAGTAAAAGCGTGAGTATGCGAGCCAACATGGAAACCCCTCGATCAATGTGGTGAACTGCGTTATAGACTTAACAATTTTGATTCCGTTTCATTGAATGATGAGTTGTTGTGTGGCAGTCTCATTCCGCCCCTTCAACACCACCGTGTATAGACCCTTGAGAAGAGAGATCGTGCTGATCGCTGTTTCTGTTGATCCAAGTGCAATTGCTTGCGATATCAAAAGTTTGCCGTTGAGGTCGATCACTTCAAGCGTGCTCGGTTGGAGATCCTCTGTCCATGCCAGACGGCATTGGTCCGAAGCGGGGTTGGGAGCTACTGTAAGCATGTCGCTGCCAGACGTACCCTCGGTGACGGAAGTAGAAAGATCGAATCGCAAAGTGTCATGAGTTGAGTTTCCGGCTCTGTCTGTTGATGTCACAATACCAGATCCGGCTACGGTCGTGTCGATCACATCAACCACAAATGTTGCGCGTGTAATCAACGAGTCGGGTGGAAACGTAGAGCCAGACGTAATGCTAAATCTCAAGTTGATCGCGTCATCTTCGAGTCTGATTCCTGCTAATCCTGATTCGCGTTGTTGTCCGGATTCGGGACAACTTGCTGGAAGTTGTGGGCGGTTGCGTTGTTCGGTTGCCGTAAAGCTCCAACGAGTGTCACTTCGAGACGTGATGAATGTGTCTGGTGGCAGGGTGTCAGCAAACACAGGTGCCTGATAGATCAGTGTGTCATATACTTTGTTGTTTGCGAAGTCGCGAACAAAGTACTCTACTCTGGCCGCTTTGAGTTTGTCTACGACAGACCATTGGAATTGGAACCTCCTGTACGACGAGTCATTGGGAAAAGACTTGTTTGTGAGAAGGGTCAGCTTATAGTTGTAGTTGCTTATCGTCGGGCCTTTTACTGTGTCTATCATCGCAATACCGGACTCAACCTGATTCGTGTCATTTGTTATTGCAATAGGCAGATCAGGAATGTTGCGCAGCTCGGTTGCTTCCAACGTCAAGATCCCACACGTGTCCTTGATTCGAACGATGAGTGGTGGAAGCGTGTCAATGGTAACAGGAGGTTCTGCGGCTGCGCCTATGTTCCATCCATACGCATCAAACTGACCACGCCCAAACACATATCCACCTACAAGGACAGAATCGTTAGATGCGACGACGTGACGAATTGGGGCATTCGATAACCCTATCCTACACCAATACAGGCCATTGGGCATTCTTGTGGTAAGGAGCTTTGGTGTGGTTGCGTTGGCATGGGTCGATATGGCGACTCCGTCAATTGTCAGCGACCTCAAGGCTGCCAACGTATCCTGCACTCCAGGTTTGATCTTCACGACCAACGAGACAGTTGATTTATCGAATTGTAGTGCCGAGCAAACGTTGAATGCGAGGTTGTCAGAAAAGGCTGAAACGGGTTGCACGGCGAACATAAAGGGATCAAGTGTTATATCACCATCAAACGAACTTGAACACGAGTATTGCATGATGAACGCGGGTTTTGTGGTCTCCCATATTGCGAAGCCATTGGTGATCTGCGTTGGCGCTGATACGTTCCCGAGATCTGAAACGTCACCTGCCTTCTCAAGAGTGCCTCCGGCTTGACCTAGAAGCTGCCCAGTAACCTCATCGTAGTACTTCAACGTCCACTGTGTATTGGCCTCACTTGCAACAACTCGAAAAACGTCACCCGTACCCGTGCCATTCAGTGATTCTCTCGGTAACTCTAAAGAGACAAATGAGGTGCCCCATTTCGATGTAGGTGCGAGCATTTCAACTAGGTGATTGCGACCATTCCCGTTCACCAACAGGTTGGGCATCGTTGTCCGTTCGTGGAAAGAGATCACGCCAACAGGTTTGTCGGATGAGATCTTTGTGCCCGTGAGATCAAAAACGCCCCGTGTTGTACCGTCGCCTTTCACCATGTACACATCACCGGGATTCAACGTAACGGTAATGGGTTTCGGAGTATTGATAGTATTGCCACCTGCCGTTTTTGCCAGGTCCTTCCCGGTGCCTCTAAGGAGAATATTCAGAGTGGTGTTGCTGTTCTTGGCTACAACCACAAAGCCCCCTGCCCAAGCTCGGGATTCTTTGAAATCGTAGTAGCCCACGTGTAGGTATTCTCTTCCCCATGCAGATGTCGGGATAGCCATGTATCCATCACTCGTCGTAGTCTTTGAATTCATAACAAAGACCGATATCGGCTTTGCCGACCGCAGGGCTATGCCGCCACCCACAACCACTTCACTGTTTCGCAGTTCCCATGTCCAGTTCGTTTCTCCTCTCTTGTCACTTAACTCTCGTACTTCACCCTTCTTAACGCTCCGTTTGTACGTTTTCCCCGATGTATAGTCGCTTACCACAACCTCTGTATCATAGGCAGACGACAGAAAAATTGACAAGAACTGAACTGAGAATGGAAGGATCTCATTCGGGGGGATCGCTATGAAAAACTCAGTGCCTTCGGCAATGTTCTCGGCAGCCAGAGCCTGTTCAACAGGTTTGGGGATCTGAGCCGTTGCTGTACGTGCACATGCGATAGACACGAGCAAGAGTATCAATAGATGTTTCATTTCAAGTACCCCTCTTTCGGCGACGATGATCACTTAGAAGATGTGATCGTATTGGTTCGTTGTGTTATTGAACAAGAAAGCGTCGGGTAACCCATTCGTGATCGCAGCGCAGCCGTGCGTTATACAGGCCTCGTGGTAAGGGGCTTATGTTGACACTTACCTGAAGATCGTTGATGGAATGCCACCCCTCGTCTGGAAAGCGACCTATTTGACAATTACCGTGGACACCCTATATCGTTGATCGTCCATGATAGCTATGAGGTAGGTTCCCGGAAGAACGTTGCGGACATCAATCGTTGCACGATCTGTCTCTCGCAGAAATTCTCCCGTTAATACAAGCCTACCGAGGAGATCATATAGCACATAGTATGCCGAATTAGTCGTAACAGGGAAGGTGAGGTTGAGATAGTCCTGGCAAGGGTTCGGAGAGGCTGTTATTCGATAGTGAGGAGATGCCCAGTGATCAATGTTGCTTACACCACTAAGAATGACGGTGTCGGACATGGCATTCCCGGCCCAATCAACAACCCGATACACAACGCGAGCGGCAATTGTTGAATCAATTGCAACCCAACGGTACCGAATCACAGAGTCAGGATCTTCCCGTTCGAAGCGTGTTTGGGTAAGCACGTCGAGTTTGATGTTGGAACTATCGCTGAACGTGTCCACTCGAATGGCTGCAATACCTGTCTCTATCTGAGGGTGAGGGTTGTCACAATCCACAATGGTGCGAGGCGGATCGTTGCGTGTTTCGTAGACAGTGCACTCAACGGAGGTTGACGTAGTCCTGTCCCGTTGGATAACTGGAGCAAGGGTATCCACAGCACGGGGAGCAACATATCGTACAGAATCGATCACAATGTTGTCTGCCCAATCCTGCGCGTAAAACACACAGAATGCATCACGTTGTTTGTTCACAACACGGAGGACTGCTTCAATAGAATTCCGTGCGGGCAATCGACCGATTGGTTCTGTACCAGCCCCTTCCAAGAAATAGTTGTATGAGGATGAGTCCGGGACGATGCCTACCACGGCAATGCCTGATGACGCTGATCCGAGATCAAGAGCCTCAATGGCACGATCACCACATTCTCCCGTGTCTATGACGAAGGTAGGGGGCGAAGCATCGTCAGTCATTCCGGGCTGGAACGATGCTGCAATGGGCCAACCATATGCTTCGTCTGCTGCGGATCCTACCAGATAGCCGCTTAGACGAACGCGGTCATTCGAACGTAGGACATGGCGTCCGTCCGGATCCGCAAGTCTGACAACGACGAAATGCAAGTTCTCTGTAACCCGACTGAACTTAAGCGCAGGGATGAGAGCATGGGGGTGATTCCATAGCGGAATTCCATCAAGCGTGATCGACTCGAGATCATCCTCGTACGAAAGGCTCGATGCATCGGCTTCAATGATCAGACTTGCGAGATGTTCTGTGAACCGGGCATTCCCTGAGCACACAAACTCTGACGAGTGAACCATGCGATCTGTTGGCGGAACAAGAACCATAAACGGGTCGAGGTTGCTGTTCCGGTCCCACGTCCACGAGCAGGCATATTGCATCAACAGCACTGGCTTCTCTGCCTCCCAAACCGAAAAGCCCTGAGTAAGCTGCGCCGGAGCTGAAACTTGCGAGATATCTGCAACGTCGCCAGCTTTAAGAAGAATACCGCCAGATTGGCCAAGGAGCTGTTTCGTTGCTCTGTGGTAGTAGCGTACCGACCACCGCGTGTTGGGTTCACTGGCAACAAGACGGAAAACATCTCCTGCTCCTGGCCCTTTAGAGTCCCTTCGTGTGAATTCGATGGCTGCATGGGTCTTTCCCCACGCTGAAACTGGCGGCAGCATTTCCACGAGATGTTGCCTCCCTCCAACTTCTGATAGGAGATTGGGCATGGTTGTTTTCATGTGAAAACCGAGTACCCCGATCGGACGATCCGAGCGGATCGACGAGCCCGTCAGGTCAAAGACCCCGCGCGTTTTGCCATCTCCGCGGACCATATAGACTTCTCCGGCCTCCAACGTCACGTCATATGGTATCCCCGTGTTGATTCTTCGTCCGCCAAACGTCTTCGCTTCAGACTCCCCATTGCCACGTAGCGTGATCGTTACGGTTGTCCGCTCGCGTGCGACAACCACAAAGCCCCCTGCCCACTCCGCAAACTCCTTGTAATCATAGTAGGCCGCAGCGATATAGTCCTTACCCCAGCACTGTGTTGGTATGGCTCGATAACCGTCATGCGTGTACTGCTTTGAGTTCAGCACAAAAACAGAGATCGGATATGAAGATCGTAGGCGAATGCCCTTTGCAGTGGGCTGCTCCGACTCCCTGATCTCCGATAGCCAGGATACATCTCCATTGGCGTTGGTCAGCCGTATCACGCCACTGTCTGCGATCTGTCGAACGAACGTTCTGCCGGTGCTAGCATCGTAGACCTCAACCATGGTGGCTTGCTGCGACGTGACGATCACCTCCAACAACTCCGTTGGATGAGCCTCTGTCTCGCTAGGGGGAACTGCTATCCAGAACTCGGTCCCGCTTGCCCCGTTGACTGACGTGAAAGGAGTAGGGGGCTCCTTCCCATAGAGATGAGGTGCGGCAAAAAGGACCGCAATTCGGAGGAGGCACCGTACTGATAGGTTTGCGAACGTAGTGGGCATCTCGAAATCTAGTGAAAAGCCACAATGCTGTAGAGGTGGCATTTCGTAGTTTTGCGGGCTGTTTCTCTCACGACTCCCCATTGCCAGCATGACCGTAGAAACCAAACGATCGCTTGACTTCAATGACGTGACGTTCTCGAACGAACGCCGTGCTCCGGAAGAACTTGCCCCGATCGCCGATGAGATCCGTCGAGACATCATTCGGATGCTTGTACGGGCAGGATCGGGTCATAGTGGCGGCCCATTGGGTTCTGCCGACATCTTTGCTGCGCTGTATTTCAGTGGCGTGATGCGCTATGACCCTAAGGATATGTCGGCCCCTCGCGACCGTTTCGTCCTGTCAGCCGGACACATGGCGCCCGTGATGTATGCCTCCCTGGCCAACGCGGGATGTTATCCGAAGCAGGAACAGGAAACCCTCCGCAAGTACGACACCCGTCTGCAAGGTCACCCCGGTCGAGATATGCATCTCCCGGGCGTCGAGACGTCCTCGGGGTCGCTCGGACAGGGTATCTCCATTGCCGTTGGCATGGCCATGGCTGACAAACTGGTCGACAAGAATGACCGACGTGTGTTCACGCTCACGGGCGACGGAGAGCTCCAAGAAGGTTCCGTGTGGGAGGCAGCTATGGCCGCTTCGCACTTCAAGCTGGATAACCTCTGCTGGCTGATCGACAACAATGACTGCCAGATCGACGGTCGGGTGCCGGACGTAATGAACGTGTATCCGATCGACAAGAAGTGCGAAGCCTTTGGCTTTGACACGATCGTCGTGAACGGTCACGACCACGCAGACCTCCAACGTGGCTTCGATCACTTCCTCGCAAACCAAAAGAACGGTACCGGAAAGCCAACGGCCATCATCTGCCAGACATTCATGGGTCACGGCGTTTCCTTCATGAACGACAAGTTCGAATGGCACGGCAAGCCCCCTACAAAAGATCAAGCGATTGCCGCACTTGCTGAACTGGCGTAACTCGTAACTCACAAAAGAATGACAATGGAACTTCTCGGATCAAAGCCCACGCGTTTCGGATTTGGTGACGGACTCGTTGAACTAGGCGAGCGCCACAGCAATATCATTGTGCTCGGTGGTGATATCACCGGGTCGGTAATGACGTCGCTGTTCAGAGACAAATTCCCGGATCGGTTCTTCTCGATCGGTATTGCCGAACAGAATGCAACAACGATCGCAACGGGTCTGGCGTTGAGTGGCAAGATCCCGTTCTTTGCTTCGTATGGGGCTTTTTGTGCCCTTCGTAATGCGGACCAGCTGCGCATTTCGGTTGCCTACAATGAGGCAAACGTGAAGATCGGCGGCGGACACTCTGGTATCAGCGTTGGTCCGGACGGAGCCACACACCAGGTGTTGGAAGAAGTTGCGTTCTTGCGCACCCTTCCGCATATGACGCTGATCGTCCCAGCGGACTACGAAGAAGCCAAGAAGGCAACAGTTGCCATGGGCGAGATGGTTGGCCCGGCCTACATTCGTTTTGGTCGTTCACCGGTGCCGCTCTTCACAACGCCGGACACTCCGTTCGTGCTTGGGAAGGCCAATGTTGTTCGTGAAGGTTCTGATGTAGCGATCATTGCGAACGGCGCCCTTGTCTGGGAAGCCCACCTTGCTGCAGAAGAACTGGCCAAGCGCGGTATCTCTGCTCGTATTGTGAATGTTCATACGGTGAAGCCATTCGACTTTGAAACCGTCACGGCAGCAGCCCGCGAATGTGGTTGCATTGTAACAGCAGAAGAACACCAGGTCCATGCCGGACTCGGCGGCGCTGTAGCTGAGTGTACTGCCAAGAACGCTCCTGTCCCGATCGAGTTCGTAGGCGTGAAGGATTCGTTCGGCGGATCCGGTGAGCCCGAAGAACTCATGGTCAAGTTCGGTCTTACATGGAGAGAGATCTACGCCTCTGCACTTGTTGCGATGGAACGTCGCGATAAGGGAAGCAGTGGAGTGCGCGCTATCAAAGACGTGCCCGTCTACACTGCCTGATCGAATCCCAGAGTTTTCCCATGTCACCTCAGCGAGATCCGATCCGGATCGACATCACGGATCCGATCCTTATCCGCATTGCCGCACTGGCAGAAGAACGCGGTGTTGATGCCTATGTGGTAGGGGGCTATGTCCGCGATGCCGTTATGGGGCGCCTGCGCACTGATATCGACATCACGGTCGTTGGAGATCCACTGGAGTTCGCCAGAGCTGTTGCCGAGGTCTTTCGATCGAAGACGGTAGAATATGAGCGGTTCAGAACGGCACTAGTGCCAGTTGGTGACCATCACCTTGAATTCGTTGGCACGCGCAGTGAGCAGTATGAGGCTCACTCGCGAAATCCGATCGTTGTTGAGGGAACGTTGGAGGATGACCTGCGTCGGCGCGACTTCACGGTCAACGCTCTTGCAGCTTCCTTGCAATCTCACAACCTCGGGCAGATCGTTGATCTGTTCAACGGCGCAGATGATATCGAACGTCGCATCCTCCGCACCCCCCTCGATCCGATCGTAACGATGAGCGATGATCCGCTGCGAATGATGCGCGCCGCTCGTTTTGCCGCGCAACTGGAGTTTGAGATCGAACCCACGGTGATGGAAGCGATCACGTCGCTCGCCGAGAGGATCACGATCATCTCTCAAGAACGCATCACCGATGAGTTCCTGAAGATCCTTGCCGCAAAGAAGCCAAGCATCGGACTTCGCATCCTCTTTGTGACAGGTATCATGGAGCACATCTTCCCGGAGGTGCACAACCTTGCCGGGGTTGACCTCGTTCAAGCTGGAGCGCGTGAGTTCCGACATAAGGATGTGTTCTACCATACTCTGCAGGTGCTCGACAACGTTGCAGAGTGGTCGGATAACATCTGGTTGCGATTCGCAACACTGATGCATGACATCGCAAAGCCGCGCACGAAGAGATTCGTAGAAGGAACCGGCTGGACATTCCACGGTCACGAAGAAGTTGGTGCTCGTTGGCAAGAGCGGATCTTCCGAAGAATGAAACTCCCGATGCACCACCTCGCCTATGTACAGACGCTTGTTCGTTTGCATCAGCGTCCGATGATGCTTGTTGATGAAGGTGTAACGGATTCGGCGATCCGCAGGCTTGCCGTGCAGGCCGGTGATGCGATCAATGATCTCTTCACGCTCTGTCGGGCGGACATCACAACACGCAATGAACATCGTGCGTCGAAGTACCTGCGCAACTACGCTATCGTAGAAGCAAAGGTTGAGGACGTGCGCGAGCGTGATCAACTGCGGGCATTCCAAAGCCCCCTTCGCGGAGAGGACATCATGGAGATCACCGGTCTTGGTCCGTCACGTGTTGTTGGGTACATGAAGTGGATGATCGAAGAAGCCATCCTTGATGGCATCATTCCCAACGAGATCAATGCTGCTCGCGCCTATCTCTTCGAGAATCTTGAGCAATGGAAAGAAGATGGGAAGACAGCACAGTTTTCAAGAAGAGGTTAGGCGCATGTCCAAAATCATCTCTTATGCAGGCATTGAGCCTACGATCCACGAATCAGTATTCTTGGCTGACGGGGCAGTGGTGCTTGGTGATGTGCATATCGGTGCCGGATCGTCCGTGTGGTTCAATGTTGTGATACGTGGTGATGTGCACGAGATCCGAATTGGTGAGCGCACCAATGTGCAGGATCTCTCAATGCTCCACGTAACGTATAACAAACATCCGTTGCACATCGGTGACGGTGTTACCATTGGACATTGTGCAATGCTTCACGGTTGTACGGTGGGGGACTATGCCCTCATTGGGATGAATGCCACGATCCTCGATGGAGCACAGATCGGACATCACAGTATGATAGCAGCAGGTGCCGTAGTTCGAGAAGGTTTTGTTGTCCCGCCCGGAACACTTGCAGCCGGTGTGCCCGCCAAGGTCGTTCGGGAACTAACAGAGGCCGAGATGCAGAAGCTTGAACAGAGCGCTCAGAACTATATCGACTATGTTGCATCCTATCGCAACAACACCAACGTGAGGACAGACCGATGACAACAAAGAAGAAACAATCACTGGGATCGGCTCTGGCCATCATCCTGATATCGTCCTTCATCTGTTTTGCATTGACGATGACCGCTGCCGTGGTTACCGGTGAGTGGCTCTATGCCGTTGCCGGCGTGTTGTTCGTTGCTAGCGGTGGAGCAGGTGTTTGGGTTGTTGGGAATCTCAAGAAGAAGATCAGCGGGCAGTGACCATGACCACCCTTCCTATCCTCCGACACGACGTACAGATCTCCGTTCATCAGGAGGATGGCGAAAGCTACTTGGTCTTGCATGACCCGTTCTCGTTCGCAGACGGTCCGATCATGGTCCACTCCGATATGGTGGACGTCCTTCAAAGCTGCGATGGCATCACAACCATCGCTCAACTCGCCGAAGCTGCCAACGTTGAAGTGGATGGACCGGAGATGACCCGACTCATTCTCTTCCTTCGTCAGATGGATGAGATGGGGTATTTCGAGGGGGCTTCTTACGAACAACGGAAACTCAACGAACTGGACGCCTGGGCAGCGCTCACAGAACGTCCGGCCATATGCGCAGGTGGCACGTATCCTGCGGAGGAAACGGAATTGCGGGACTACATGGAAACCCTTCTGAGAAATGACGTAACTACGGAACGACGTAGTGACGAAATCACTCAAGGTCGAAATGACGAGGCTGCCGTAGCACCCGTTGCGATACTGATGCCGCACATCGACTTTCGGGTAGCGCCCGCAGTGTACGGTCCGGGGTTCGCCCCCTTGCAAGATCACGATGCAGACCTCGTGATCATGGTAGGCACCTCACATTATTGGGCTGATGATGCCTTTATCCTGACCGAAAAGGATTTCACTACTCCATTGGGGACAGTGAAGACAGACGTTGACCTCGTTCGAGCACTTTCAGAATCGTTGCCTGGCGTGGCCAAAACGGACATCGCCCATCGTCCGGAGCACTCCCTGGAGCTCCATTTGGTAGGCCTTCAGCATACGTGGGAGGGCAGGTCCTACACCGTTGTTCCCATTCTCGTGACCATGGCCGCACTAGAAGACGGTGTGCTGGAGCAGGCAGCAGAGGTTCTGCGAGAGGCCGTTGCCAAGTCAGGACGCAAGGCCATATGGCTTATCAGCGGCGATCTTGCCCATGTAGGGAAGAAATTCGGAGATGATCTGCCCGCCCAGGCGTTTATTGGTGATGTGAAGGGGGCAGACCAGCGCCTTCTGGAACATTTGCGTACTGCCTCGCCCGAGGCATATCATTCTGAGATCGTGGCCACCGACCACGCCTATCGTGTTTGTGGCCATGCCCCTACAGTATTGGCACTTACGGCTGTTCGGC
Source organism: Ignavibacteria bacterium (assembly GCA_016707005.1). NCBI lineage: Bacteria > Pseudomonadati > Ignavibacteriota > Ignavibacteria > Ignavibacteria bacterium. Next base: position 21,310 of record JADJIQ010000005.1, on the reverse strand, counting down.
CCACCTCCGGTTCCGTGGTTGCCTACGACATTTGGGACGAGACCGAGACCCAAAGCGCCGTCAGTTTTGCCTCCGTTCTCTTCCATTGAGCCCATATATCGTGGAGCTTTTGGTAAAAAGAGCTGGCTCCCGTATGTTTGCAAGCTCTAACAAATCCAATGTGACGCAGGAGCCCCTTCCGGGGAATGACCATGAATCAGCACGGTAAGATCACCAAATCGATACGCGAGCAAGATGTGCAGCGTGACTGGTGGGTAGTAGACGCAGCGGGATTGACCGTAGGCCGTCTCGCCACCCAGCTTGCAACAGTTCTTCGCGGCAAGCATAAGCCATTGTTCACACCACACGTTGACTGTGGCGACTTTGTAGTTGTCATCAACGCAGACAAGGTTGTGATGGAAGGCAAGCGCGCAGAGCAGAAGGAATATTTCCACAACACGGGATATCCGGGTGGTGGTCGTATGCGTTCGTTCACGAAGCTCATGCAGACACGTCCGGAAGAAGTGGTTGAGCTGGCAGTGAAGGGTATGTTGCCGAAGAACAGCCTTGGCCGCACGATCGTGAAGAAGCTCAAGGTCTATGCAGGCAGTGAGCATCCACACGCAGCGCAGATGCCAAAGCCATACGAGTTGCCGTATTTGCACCTCGGAACGAAGTGAACCTGGAGACCTTATGAAGATGTATGCTGGAACCGGCCGTCGCAAGACAAGTGTAGCTCAAGTTCGCCTCATGAGCGGAACGGGTAACGTTCTTGTGAACCGCCAACCGATCGAAGAATACTTCACTGTTGAGAATTACCGTCACGACGCTCTGCTTCCGCTTGAGCTGACGAAGACGAACCAACAGTTCGATGTGTATGTGACCGTACGTGGTGGCGGCAAGAGTGGTCAGGCCGGCGCTGTCCGTCTTGGTGTTGCTCGTGCGTTGGTCACGTACAACGAGGAGCTCCGTGCAGCCCTTCGTCCTGCTGGCGTTCTCACACGCGATCCGCGTATGGTTGAGCGCAAGAAGTACGGACAGAAGAAGGCTCGTAAGCGCTTCCAGTTCTCCAAGCGATAAGAAAACAACAACACACATGTGTGGGAATTCCCCCGGTGGAGCCCGCTGTCATTCTTCGCTTGTCGAAGGGGGCAATGGGTCCGGGGGTTCGAACCACACAGAGGATTCATCCATTACAACTCGAGGTCTATTATGCCAGCAGTCACCGTTGAGGCACTGCTCGAAGCCGGAGCACATTTCGGCCACCTTACGCGCCGTTGGGATCCAAAGATGCGTCCGTTCATCTTCATGGAACGGAACGGGATCCACATCATTGATCTGCGCAAGACACAACTCCTGATCGACATCGCGCGTGAAGCTGCTATGGAAGTAGCATCGCAGGGCCGTGGCGTACTCTTCGTTTGTACGAAGAATCAAGCCAAGGGTGCTGTTGAGAACGAAGCGAAGCGTTCGGGCTCCAATTACGTTTCTGAGCGTTGGTTAGGTGGAATGCTCACCAACTTCACAACGATCCGTAAGTCGATCAAGCGCCTCGGTGCTATCGATAAGATGGAGATCGACGGAACGTTTGAGAAGATCACCAAGAAAGAGCGCCTCATGCTCGGTCGCGAGCGCGATCGTCTGCGTAAGGTGTTCGGCGGTATCGAGGACATGACGCGTATCCCGGGTCTCCTCTTCGTAGTTGACATCAAGAAGGAACACCTCGCCATCAAGGAAGCAAAGATCCTTGGCATTCCGGTGATCGGTATCGTTGATACGAACTCCGATCCGGGCGAAGCAGACTTCCCGATCCCGGCCAACGATGATTCGATCAAGTCGGTCGATCTCATCACAAAGGTCATCGCTGATGCCATTGCCGAAGGTCGCGAGATCGCACGTGTAAAGACTGCAGAATTCTCAGCCGCTGGTGAAGCAGCAGGGAAGGACACCGAGAGCGACGATGCAAAGGTTCGCCGTCAGCTCCGCACCCGCAAGGGGCCAGGCAAGACCGAAGGCTCTGAGCATTAATCCTCACAAACTGAACTACAGAACGGAAATCGAATCATGATCAGCGCACAAACAGTCAAAGAACTCCGCGAGAAGACCGGTGCCGGTATGGCAGACTGCAAGAAGGCCCTTGAAGAAGCGGCCGGAGACATGCAGGCAGCCATCGATTGGCTTCGCAAGCGTGGAGCAGCTTCGGTAGCGAAGCGTGCAGACCGCGATGCCAACGAAGGTATCGTAGTTGTGAAGACATCGGCAGACGGCAAGACGGCAGCTATCGTAGAAGTGAATTGCGAGACAGACTTCGTTGCTCGCAACGATGAGTTCGTTGCGTTCGCTACAGCGATCTGCGATGCTATCCTTGCTCAGCCGATCACATCTGAAGATCAGCTTTGGACGATCGAATCCAACGGCAAGACACTTGGCAATCTCCGCGATGAGATCCTTGCAAAGTTCAGCGAGAAGATCGGTCTGCGCCGCTACGAGCGTATCGCTACAAATGGTCGCGTTATGGAATACACTCACGCCGGCTCGCGCCTTGGTGTGCTCGTGGAATTCGATGGAGCCGCCGGTAGCGATGAGATCAAGCCCCTTACTCGTGATGTAGCGATGCAGGTAGCTGCCATGCAGCCGATGTTCGTGGATCGTTCGCAAGTGAATCAAGAAGTTCTTGCAAAGGAACTCGAGATCTACAAGCAGCAAGCCATCGAAGAAGGCAAGAAGGAAGACATCGCTGAGCGCGTTGCTCAGGGTCGTCTCGGAAAGTTCTACGAAGAGCAAGTTCTTATCGAGCAGACCTTCGTCAAAGATCCGAGCAAGAAGGTGTCAGACATCGTTGCAGAGATCGGCAAGCTTTCTGGTGGCGATGTGAAGGTTGTTTCCTTCGTACGCTACAATCTTGGCGATAAGGTCTAACTCGTTCCGTACAACCATCGAGAGGCAGCCATGGCTCCGCTCTACAAGCGCATCCTGCTCAAGCTTAGCGGCGAATCGCTCATGGGTGAGCAACAGTATGGCATCGATGCCAATGCTCTGCGCGCGTTCGCAGAGGACGTTAAGGAAGCTCGCGACCTTGGCGTAGAGATGGGCATTGTCTTCGGTGGCGGAAACATCTATCGTGGTATGCAGGCAGAGAGCATGGGCATCGACAAGGTGTCCGGCGATCACATGGGAATGCTTGCCACGGTCATCAATTGTCTTGCGTTTCAGAATGCGCTGGAGTCGCTCGGGGTACCGACGCGACTCCAGACCGCAATCCGCATGGACCAGATCGCAGAGGCCTTCATCCGACGCCGTGCGATGCGACACCTCGAAAAGGGCAGAGTAGTTGTCTTTGGTGCAGGAACCGGCAACCCCTACTTCACAACAGACACAGCAGCGGTTCTCCGCGCCGTGGAGATCGAGGCCGATGTTGTGATCAAGGGAACTCGCGTAGACGGTATCTACGATAAAGACCCTGAGAAACACACCGATGCAAAACGATTCAAAGAGATCTCCTACAAAGAGACCTTGGATCGTGATCTGCGTGTGATGGATATGACGGCCATTACGATGGCCCGTGAGAACAAGAAACCGATCCTCGTCTTCAACATGAATGAGCGCGGCAATCTCCGTCGCCTCCTTCTCGGTGAACCAGTAGCAACGATCGTTAAGGAATAAGCAATGCCAGTAAAGAACATCGTCGATGATGCAGCTGTTCACATGAACAAGGCTGTAGAGCACGTTCAGCAACAACTCTCCAAGGTTCGCACGGGAAGAGCTTCGGCTTCAATGCTCGATGCGATCAAGGTGGAGTATTACGGAGAAGCAACACCGCTTGCTCAGGTTGGCAGTGTGTCGGTGCCGGACGCGCGCTCGATCGTTATTCAGCCATGGGATCGTACGGTGTTGGGCACCATTGAGAAGGCCATTCTTGCTGCGAATCTTGGCATCACGCCGCAGAATGATGGTCAGATCATCCGTATCTCTGTACCGCCCCTTACCGAAGAACGTCGGAAAGACATTGTTAAGCAGTGCAAGAAAATGGCCGAAGAAGGCAAGCTAGCAGTTCGCAACATCCGTCGCGATGCGAACGAAGAACTGAAGGTAGCTGAGAAGAAAGAACATTTCAGCGAAGACGATCGCAAGCGCGGTGAAGACGACATTCAGAAGAACACCGATAAGTACATCAAGGACATCGACACCATCCTTGTGGCCAAAGAAAAAGAAGTAATGGAGGAGTGATCATGCGTGGGTTTGTTCTTGCCGTCTGTCTTGTGTGCTCAGCTGCTATGCTCAGCGCAGGAGATGGAGTTGCCTTCACCACGATCACATCGTGGAATGAGGCACTCACCTTGGCGAAGTCCACTGGGAAGCCGATCTTCCTGGATGCCTATACCGACTGGTGTGGGTGGTGCAAGGTGATGGACAAGGAGACCTTCAGTGATCCCAAGGTAGCGAAGGTGATGAACGCTTCGTTTGTTTGCGTGAAGATGGAAATGGAGACCGGTGAGGGCGTGGATGTTGCGATGAAGTACCGCATTTCGTCCTACCCAACGTTTATGGTCTTTACAGCAGAAGGGATCCCAACCTATCGAGTATCCGGTTATCAGCCCCCTGAGAAATGGCTGGTCTCGTTAGCAGATGCCAAGGATCCGGCCCAAACGTTTGAAGGCCCCAGGGGTGACGCCCGAACTCAAACTCAACTTCCCGGAATGGCATCGGATCTCATTCCTCAAGGGATCTTCGAGAAGATTCCCGGATACAGCCGTTTCTCGCGCTTGGTTTGAGTCCTACCAGTACAAATACGATGAAGTAGCATGGGGCGTTTTGCTCCGTCAGGATCTCGGCGAAGAATGGGAACAGTGGGCACTTGCTCACGAGTCTGAATACCGTTCTCGTTATGGAGACGAAGTAGCCCAGCTGCGCAATAAGGCATCTCAGCGCTATTTCAACAGAGCCGTTGCATTGAAAGATCCCTCATGGCTCAAGAAGGCAATTGCGATTGAGAGTGACCTTCCTCTGGAAAAGCAAGAGCACTTGATGTATCGGTACAATGGACTCTACGGACAGCGCACGGGAACTTGGTCTATGGTATGAAGTACTGCGCGGTCGATGGCCGATCGGATGGACTACGAACGTCACGTTGATGAGATCAATGAGTTGTCGTGGAGTATCTACGAAAAGTGCTCAGACAAATCTGTGATCAACGATGCCCTGTATGCGATGGGGAAGATCTGTCAAAGCTCGAAAGCTGGCTGGATGATGGTTGATACCCATGCTGCACTCTTGTACAAGGCAGGTCGTTACACAGAAGCACGCACAGAAGCGGAGCGTGCAATTAAGGGTGGCAAGGCATCGGGTGCTGACGTGAAAGAGACCGAGGCACTCCTGGTAAAGATCAAGGCCGCTAAATGAGTTCGCTGGCTGTAGTACTCCTTTCCGGAGGAATGGACAGCTGCGTTACGCTGGCACAGGCCTTACGTGATGGATGTGAGGTTGCGGCTCTCCACGTGAACTACGGACAACGCACGCAGGCCCGAGAGCTCAGAGCCTTTACGCAGATCTGTGACCACTATGCCATCTCGCAGAGACTGGTGGTGGACATCTCCCATCTCGCCTCGATAGGGGGCTCCAGCCTTACCGACAAAACGATCGACGTAGAAGAGGCACATCTCGACGCCACTGAGATCCCCACGTCCTACGTTCCTTTCCGGAACGCGAATATCCTCGCGATAGCAGCGAGTTGGGCAGAAGTGCTCTCCGCCACGGCCATCTACATCGGCGCTGTGGAGGAAGACTCCAGCGGTTACCCCGATTGCAGGGCCGTATTCTTCCAGGCCTTTGAAGAAGTTGTCCACCTTGGTACGAAACCTGGACCACGCGTGCGAATTGTGACGCCCCTTATCACTCTCTCAAAACGAGAGATCGTTGAACGAGGGATAGAACTTGGCGCACCATTGGAACACACGTGGTCGTGCTATCGCAATGAGGATACTGCCTGCGGCACATGTGACTCCTGCGCACTCCGCCTGCGCGGATTCGAACAAGCCGGCATTGCAGATCCGATCGGGTATGACGTGCGACCTTCATACAATTGACAGTCTCACGTACGATCTGATCGATCTAACCAACGAAATCGTTGCCTATATCATCGCCTACCGCCAACAAGAAGCAAAGAAAGAAAAGTAATAAACCGCCTCTGCATAGTTCTACGGCCGTGGTATTACGGCTCTAAATGCAGTTTTATGCGTCCTTTTACCATGAACTCCGTACGTAGATACAACCAATCTTCGCAAGTACCTTCATTGTCATAGTTATACGTAGTCGGGCAGGTACAATACCCCTCTATCTTCGCTACCCCTAGGTAGGGCACTTTTTTGAAGAGGGAACTCTATGGGACGTTTGGTCCTCCTTTTATTGCTGGTCACGTGTAGCGCGGAATACCTTCCGGCGCAGACGCAGCTCGTGCGAACCGTGGTTGGAAATGGCGGTACTCTCGCTCTTCCGGCCGGTGACGGTAGCACACTTCTGTCGTCAACGGTAGGGCAGACGGTGATCTTCACCCAAGTTCGACCTGATGGCAGTATCGCTCACCAGGGCTTCTGGGTCCCGCTCGATTTCGGCCTCGTAGGCGTGGATGAAGAGTCAGACAACGCCTTGGCCGGTGACGTGATGAACTATCCCAACCCGTTCTCAACGTCCACAACCATCCGCTTTACCATCCCAATGGATGGACGTGTAACAGTACGCGTCTTCAATCTCATCGGTGATCTTGTCCGCACGATCACAGCAGACGTGTCCGCGGCGGGCTCGCAAGAGATCGCCTTCAATGCAGTCGACAACAATGGTGCGCCCCTTGCCGCAGGCACCTACATGTATGAAGTGGAGGGCACTACGGCCTCCGGTACTCCACTACGCCGTATGCAACGGCTCAACATCCTTCGATAATGAACATCACTATGGTCAGTTGTATGAACCGCTTGTTCCGCTTCCGCATCGCCGCACTTCTTGTGGGCGTTTTGCTGGTTATGGCTTCCACTGTGTCAACAGCACAGATCGCTCGCCAGATCTCCTACCAGGGTCTTCTTACGAATCCGCAGGGCATCCCGATCACGGATGGTCAATACGGACTCGTACTTCGACTCTATGACGCACCAACAGGTGGAAACCTGGTGTGGGAAGAGACTCAACAGACTCAGGTTGTGAAGGGGCTCTTCAATGTGTTGATGGGTGCCAACGTACCACTCGATGGCGTTGACTTCTTCAACACGCAGCTCTATCTCGAGACGGCCATTACGGGTCAGCCGCCGTTCCCACGGACGCGCCTTGCTGTTGTACCGTATGCAGTGCGTGCAGAGCGTGCTGATAAGGCTGGTGGACTTGACGACAGCGCAACCGGCGTTGTTCGCAGTCTGAATAGCGCACAAGGCGATCTTGTGATCAACGGTCGCAACGGCGTATCGGTTACGCGCAGCGGCGATACGATCCACATTGAATCCACCGTGACGTTCAACGGCATCATGTCGATCACGAGCCCGGAGAACACGATCAACGTTGGCAATCCAAGCGGACCGAACACAACGGTTGACGTTCGCGACGGCGCGATCTCAACGGTGAAGCTCGCCGATGGTGCAGTAACGAATGCGAAGATCCAGAACGGTGCGGTCACGACAACAAAGGTCGTTGACGGCGCTATTACTCTTCAGAAGCTTGCTCCGGGACTCATCCCAACCACACTTCCGCCATCGGGTCCGGCAAGTGGCGATCTTACTGGTTCGTATCCTGGACCACTGATCGCTCCAGGTGCAGTGACAACATCAAAGCTGGCAGACAACAGCATCACAACGCCGAAGCTCACTGATGGTGTGGTAACAACTCCGAAGCTCTCCGATAACTCGGTGACGAGCGCAAAGCTCTCGCCAACGGGTGTAACGGCTGGGACCTTCGGTAACACAACGAACATTCCGCAAGTAACAGTAGACGATAAGGGTCGCGTTACGGGCATCGTGAACATCCCACTTACGAACTTCCCTTGGATCGTTCCTGCTGGTGGTGACCTCACAGGTACCTATCCGAACCCGCTCATCGCGCCAAATGCGGTAACAACGAATAAGATCCTTGATGCGAACGTCACAACACCTAAGCTTGCTGATGGTGCCGTGACGAATTCGAAGCTCGGTGCGAACTCTGTAACTGGTGACAAGGTAGTGGACGGCTCGCTGACGATCAACGATCTCGCGCCCGGCACTATCCCAACAACGCTCCCGCCATCTGGTCCTGCCGGTGGTGAGCTCACAGGTACATATCCAAACCCACAGATCCAAAACGGCGTGGTTACAACAACCAAGCTTGCAGATGGAGCTGTTACGAATTCAAAGCTTGGTGCGAACTCCGTCACAACAGATAAGATCCTCGACGGAACAGTTCAAGCATTTGACCTTGCTCCGGGCCTCATCCCAACGGTCTTCCCGCCATCGGGAACAGCTGGTGGCGAGCTCACAGGAACGTATCCGAACCCGCTCGTACGTGACGGCGTGATCACAACCCCGAAGGTTGCGGACGGTGCCGTTACGAATTCAAAGCTCGGTGCGAACTCTGTAACAACGGATAAGATCCTCGACGGAACAGTTCAAGCTATTGACCTTGCTCCGGGCATCATCCCAACAGTGTTCCCGCCATCGGGTCCTGCTGGTGGTGAACTCACAGGCAGCTATCCAAACCCACAGATCCAAAATGGTGTGATCACCACAGCAAAACTTGCTGACGGATCGGTCACGGGTTCAAAGCTTGGTGATAACACCGTTACAACGAATAAGATCGTTGACGGTACGATCGGTCTTGTAGACCTCCAGCCGGGCTTGATCCCAACAACACTTCCGCCATCAGGCCCTGCCGGTGGTGCACTTGCGGGAAGCTATCCGAATCCAACGGTTGCTCCAGCGGCCGGTGATCAACTCCTCACAGCGATCAACAACGGCGCAACAGTTGGCAAGCTTGCCGACAACCGCCTCAACACAACAGGTGTAACGGCCGGTACGTACGGTGACGGCGCGAACGGCTTCGTTCCCCGCGTAACGATCGACCAATACGGTCGCATCACTGCAGCTGCAAGCCAGCAGATCTTCTCAGCACAACCATCTGGCGCAGCCGGTGGTGACCTTACGGGCACGTATCCTGCTCCGCTGATCAATGCAACGGCAGGTGCCGGTTCACGTATCGTAGACGCTGTTCGCACGGACTTCATTGCCGGCGATGCAGACATCAACACACCGAACAACCTTGTTGTTCTTGATGCATCGAACAGACTTCCTGCAGCGAACGCGTCGCAATTGACGAACATCAGCGCCGGTGCTATCACAAGCGGAGTTCTGGCAATTCAATACGGCGGTACAAACTCCGGTACATCACTCGTCAACAACCGACTCATGTGGTCGAACGGCGGGAAGATCGTTGAAGCTCCTCCAATGTCGGCAGGGCAGATCTTTATTGGTACGAGTCCAACAACCGCACCTGCTTCGGGTTCGATCGTTGCTGGTCCTGGTATCAACGTCACATACTCGAATCCGAACCTTATCGTTTCTAGCGTTGATGCACGTCTCGCAGCTGGCACAGCCAATGACCAAACGGTCCGTTGGGATGCCGGTCTGAATTCTTGGGTTCCGAACACGAACGTTCTGGCCACATCGGCTGGTAACGTGACAACGAACGGTAATCTTGTTGTGAACGGCTCAACAGAGTTGAAGGGGAACTCAGACGTTGGAGTGAATCCAAACACAACCAACTCGTTCGGTAAGGGTGCAAACTCAACCAACACCATCGGTTCTTCAACTGGGACGCACTGGATGTTCGGCACTACGAACATCAATGCGAACGTTGATGCGAACACGAACATCGGTATGATGTCGGGCAACACGTCCAGCATCGTTCTTGCTGCCGGCATCAATGGCAACATCACGATGGAGAACGTTGATCTTGATGTACCATATGCCTTCCTGTCGCTCAACCCATTCCGTCAGGTTCGCCAAACGCTTGGCACCAACCTCGCACTCGAAGGCATCCAATTCCAGAACGGAGCCTTCCGTTTGGGTAGCGAGAACACCACGATCAACCCGCTTCTTTCAACGCGGTACGTGAACCTTGCTAATCAGCAACTGAACTTCACCGGTGTGAACGGAACAAGGACGCTCATCAACCTGAACGGCGCCTTCCCATCGGTGAACATCACCGCTACAACGAACATCAATACAACGGGTACAGATCTCACAACGATCGGCAGCCCTGTAAGCAAGACGATCATCGGTGGCGAGCTCGACCCACGCGGCGTGATCCGCAATCAAATGGGTTCGGTTGTCGTTCTCGATGAATTCGAACAATACGGTCAAGCACAGATCAACTTTGGTACTGAAGCAAACACCTACATCGGTAATCCAACCGGTGCAGGTCAACAACAGAACGTAGAGATCGCAGTAGGGGGCGGAGTAGGCCCGAATGGTGATCTCAAGCTGATCAATATCAAGACAGAAATGCCAATCGACGATCTTCTGTGGATCCGCGCAGATAACAAGGTTCGTCGCATTCCATTTGCAGACCTCGACGATGAAGGTGTACACTTCCAAGACGGCAAGTTCCGTTTGGGTGTTGCCGCATCTGACGCTACACCACTTCGCACAAACTCGTACGACGAGAATCGTTTCGTGAACCTCGATGCATTCAAGCTCGGATTCACAAATGGTTCTGAGGGTGTTGACGGCGTAACGTTCTTCGACCTCAATGGTGCAACAAGCACGGTTGGTATCGGTGAAGTAGCAACTGCCTCACACCTCCTGACAATCAACGGTACTGCACAAACGAACGCTGTGGCTATGCCGAACGTCCGTATCCGTCACCTTGGCGGCCTGGAGTTCAACCCAACACCAGACCCAACGCAAGATTATGTTGACGTGAACACGAACGGCATCATCATTGGTGATCTCAACGGCGACCTCGTCAAGTGGGATGAATCCGATGTGATCGGTGCCTTCGCATGGCTCCGGACTGGTAATGAGATCATGGATGGCAACAACATCCTTGGTACACTCAATCCAGTCGATCTCGACGTTCGCACGAACAACGTGAACGCCATGACGATCAGCAATGTGGACCAAACGATCGGGATGGGTGCAGCCCCTTCCATTGCACTTGCCCGACTCAATGTTGACGCAACGGCACTTGGTGCTCCAGGTGTTGGCATCATTGCCAATGCCCAAGACGTTGGTATGCAGATCGGCACAACGGGCAACCCGGTGAATGCGATCGAAGTTGACGCTACGGGCGTTGGTCTCTTGATCCGCAAGAACAATCCAGTCGGTCCGATCGTTGGTGTGTCTATCGACAACTCGGTCACTGGCCTCCAAGTCACACGCGCACTCAATGCCATCGACGCAGATGGTAACGTACTCATCAATGGTGATGTGAATGTTCTCGATGACGGAACAAACCCAGCTGGTGGTGACGGTGTAACGCTCATTGAGTTTATTGAAGGTCCATCACAAGGTGGAGCAAATATTCTCACCGTTAACGACAACACGCTCAACGAACTCTTCCGAGTTTCCAAGCCAGCACCAAACGTTGCAGATGTCCGCATCGGCAACCTTCTCAATGACGGTCAACTCAACATCCACAACGGTGCCCCAGCAGGTCTTGCTCAGATCAATGTTGATCCAACACTTGCTGCAGTACGCGGATATCTGATCCCAACGATCGAAGGTCCTGGTACATTCGCCGTTGCAATCGGTCAAGGAAACGTAGACGACATTCTCCTTTCCAACGGTACGGGTAACCGCGCCATCTGGACAGGCTCGTCCATCGCAGAACAAGGTGTTAGCTACGTGAACGAAGGTGGTCCAAAGCGCTTCCGTATGGGCGGTCTTGCGAACACAGACGTACCATTCCTCGACAATCGCTTTGTCAATCTCAACACGTTCAACCTCTCGTTCACTGCTAACGGTGGTGCAAACACACCACTGCAGATCGTGGGCGGTGCAAACAGCGGTCTTAATCTGACGGCAGACGGAGCCGGAGCGATCACGGCTCTTGGAACAACGAATGTGAATGCAACTGGTGCTGCGGCAACCACGATCGGTGGTAACGGCAACACAACGTCCATTCTCTCGAACACGATCAACATTGGTACCGGTGCCTTTGCAACGGCTGTAAATGTTGGAACAGCTACGAACACCAATACGATCCTTGGCACAACAAACGCCGACGGTAACACAACGGTGAATGATGGCGCAAGTGCATTCACAACGCAGATCGGTACAGCCGGTAATACTGGAGCTGTGACGATCGGAAACACAAGCAACACCGTTTCGATCCTTGGTGGCACAAACACCATCACAGGTACAACAGACGTGAACACAACGGGCAACGCGGCTACAACAATCGGTTCGCTTGCAAACACAAGCCCCGTTGCAATTCGTGCAAACAACAACATCACTATCGATGTTAATGCCACAACGAACAACCTCATCCTCAACAACATCCTTTCGCTCAGCCCGATCCAAGACGTTCTCTGGATCACAGCAGGCAACGAAGTGCGTCGCGCGGCGTTTACTTCTATCGCGAACGAAGGAATCGAATTTGAATCCGGTGCCTTCCGCCTTGGCGGAACACCTGACGGAACAAACCCACTAGTGAGTGACCGTTACGTAAGCTTCGATGGTGTTGGTGGTCAACTCACCTTCAGCACATTTACAAGCGAGCGCATGCTTCGCTTCACAACGGCCGGCAATGTTGAGATCAATGCCAACGGTAACGGCTCAACAACCATTGGTAGTGCAACAGCCGGTGTCTTCTCGGCACAATCGGCAGGAAACGCTAGCATCACAGCAGGCGCAACCCTCTCGCTCGACGCTGTAACGATCAATGCGAACACAGGAACAGGCAATGTGAACATTGGCAATGCCGCCGGTACCAATACCATCCTCGGTTCGACTAACGCAGACGGCAATACGACCATTAATGACGGTGCGAGCGCCTTCACAACACAGATCGGTACAGGGGGCAATACAGGCCTTGTAACGATCGGAAGCGCAACCAATGCAGTTTCTATCCTCGGTGCTACGAACACCATCACGGGTACGAACAACAACATCAACGGCATCACAACCGTTGTTGGTACGACTGACGTAAACGTTACCGGTACTGCTAACACAACGATCGGTAACACGGCCGCTGGAGCAACAACTGTTACTCTTAACGCAGGAACAACCGGCAACATCGTTATGGGTGGTGTAGATGTAGATGCAACACCGATCAACCTTCTCTCGCTCAATGGAGCAAACGAAGTCCGTCAAACGGCACTCTCCGGAATGGCAGATCAAGGTCTCCAGTACGAAGGTGGCCAGTTCCGTCTTGGTAATAGCACCAACGGTCTTACGCCGATCACTTCGGGTCGCTTCGTTCGCGTAGGTGGTGGTGGAAATCTCACCTTCAACACGGCCGGCAACACGATGCTTGATCTTGCCAACACAGGCAACGTAGGCATCAGCACAACAGGTGGTGGTACAACAACGATCGGTAGTGCTGCAGCCGGTACAGTTACTGTTCGTGCTCCACAAGTCAATATCAACGCAACGGGTGGAAACACAAGCATTGGTTTGATTGGATCAACCAACACCATTACTGGTACCACGAACCTTGTATCTGGTGGAACGAACACGGTAACGTCAACAGGAAACAACAACATCACAGCTGTTGCAACAAACGCGATCACTGGTCAGAACAACAACATCACTGCGATTGTTGGGGCCAACACGATCTCGGGAACAACCAACATCAACACGGGCGTTTCGCCATCAAGCACGGTGATTGGTAATACGACTGTCCTTGGCGGATCCGTAACACCCAACGCGGGTACGGCTGGTAACATCGTGATGGGTGAGTAGATGCTGATGCAACGCCGATCAGCCTTCTCTTCTTGAATGGTGCGAATCAAGTACGCCAAACGTCACTCCGGAATGGCTGATCAAGGCATTCAATATGAAGGCGGTCAGTTCCGCCTAGGTAACAGCACACAGACGGCAACACCCCGATCGCATCGGGTCGGTTCGTACGTGTAGGTGGTGGTGGAAACCTCACCTTCAATACGGCGGGCAACACGATGCTCACCCTAGCCAACACCGGCAACGTTGGACTCAGCACAACCGGCGCCGGAACAACAACGATTGGTAGTGCAGCTGCAGGTGCAATCACGGCTCAGTCGGCATCAAATATTGATCTGACAGCAGGAACAACACTCGGACTTGCTTCGGCAACAACAAACATCAACACCGGTTCTGGTGCTGTGAATATTGGTAATGCTGCAGGAACGAACACTGTTCTTGGTACGACGGATGCTGATGGAAACACGACGATCAACGACGGTGCAAATGCCTTCACAACAAGCATCGGCACAACCGGCAATACGGGTGCGATCACGATCGGAAACAATGCGAACTCAACAGCGCTGAATTCGGCAACTGTGACAATGGCGAACATTCCGGCTGGACTTCAGTCTGATGATCGTTTGGTCATCGATGGTGGTGGTCAGATTCGCCGCGTCCCATCTGTTGGTGCCGTGTACTTCGCACGTAAGGCCGCAACAGAAGTTCGTAATGGCGGAGTTGTTCCGGCTGTAGATCCAGATCTTACAATCGCCGTGGCTGCTGGTCAAACATTCGAATTTGAAATCTATGTGCAGTACAGCGGTTCAAACTCTCCTGAGAGTTCATTGGATCTTGCTGTGGACGGACCTGTTGGTGCTCCTACTGATATCTCGTACGGTATCGTAACGGCCGGACAGGCTCTGGCTCCGTCAAACGTTGATGGTTCAGGATCCCTAATCAGCAACATCGGTGTCGATATCACTCCTACGCAACGCATCACGGTGCTTGTGAAGGGCTTCATCACAACGAATATTGCTGGTAATGTTACTCCTCGTTTGGGGGCGATGACACGGATGATCTTCCCAGGGCTTCCGATAGAAACGCTCACAGTTCACGCGAACTCCTATATCAAGCTAACGCGCGTTCAGTAATCGCTGCCCCAACCCAACAAAGAACATGAGAATGAAGGACACTCATGAACACGCAACGCACTATCAAGATCTTGGCTCTGGGGCATCCTTACGGCCTTGAGCGCCGGCATAGCCAGTGCTCAAACCGGTTCGCTTCAGGGTCGGCAGCTCTTCCTCTACGACGGAGGCACTGCTGCAAACCTGAATCGGATCACGCTTCAGACGCCTGTGATGCCACGTTAGTAGCCACTGGGTTGAAACCTCATTTCCGGCAACGGCCGGAACTGTGAACCAGCTCATGGTTAACACAGGATCAGGTGTTCTGACTGGACGTCGAACCTGACCCTTTGTTGATCTCACGCTGACGGGCAACTCTCGGCGTTGGTGGCAACACCACGCTCGGTGATTTACCAACAGACGTGGTCACGATCAATGGTACAGTGAATTCCCGAATCTTGCGCCTGGTCTGCCCCTTCAGACGAATCTCTCAGGGGAAGTTGTCTCTGAACTGATCAACCTCACAGCAGCTGCAGACATCACCGGTATTCTTCCGGTTACGAATGGTGGTACAGGCCTCAATGCCGTTGGCTTGGGAGACATCATCTACGGCAGTGCTGCGAACACGTACTCAACACTCCCAATCGGCGTGGCTGGTGAGTATCTAGGCGTCACCGGCGGTCTTCCTGACTGGAAGCCTATCGCAAGCGACATGTGGGTACTTGGCGGAAACACATCCGGTATCACTGGTGTGAACAACATCCTTGGTATCAACATGGTGTCGGCAGCCCCACTGAGAATGTATTCCCAACCCTTACGGATCTTATTCTGACGGGTAACCTGCAAGTTGATGGAAATACAATACTTGGAAGTAATGGAGTAGACGTAGTTACAATCAATGGAGCTACCCTCCATTCCCGAACCTTCACCAGGCTTACCTCTTCAGACGAATGGTGCGCTTGGTTGTTAGTGAACTGATCAACCTTGCGGGAACAACAGATACAACCGGTGTCTTGCCCGTTGCTAACGGTGGTACCTGAATTGCAAACATCCCCGCCAATTGATCGTCTATGGTAACGGGTACGGGTCCGGTAACGCCAATCACCCTGGAAACAACCAGATCCTGTATCTCTTCGCGGTGCGGGCGTGCCAACATGGTCTAGCTTCCTTCCAACAGCAACAACAATCCGTTTAATCAGATCTCTACAGGCACGAATAGCACAGCGGCAATGACTGTGAACAATGGTGCGTCTGTTCATTAGGTACTGCCGGGCGCAATCATTCAGTCGAACCAGTTCATTACGAGCACATCAATTAGTTCCGGCAGTAGATCTTGCAACCACTGAAGTAAACGGCATCCTTCCAATCGCGCAATGGCGGTACCGAGCAAGCACCGCAGTTACCAAAACTTGTCGAATCTGGCGGTCAGCTTCCAGGATGCGGACCTCACAGCGATCCTCACCAGTTATCCAACTGGCAACCTGCTCCTGGCGTTAGGCAGTATTTATGCAACGCGATGTTCATCGGTTCCTCACCGATCGCAGTTGCTGATAGCGCGGAGTAGCAGGCGCAATCCAACGATCTCACCACGGGCACCGGTTCCAGTTGTAAAATGGCGGCATGGGGCCAAGCACTGCACCAGTCAATTCGATTCTCTACGCAAGTGCAGCCAATACGTATTCATCGCTCACACCAGGTAACAACCAGATCCTAATCTCGGGTCCTGCAGGTGTTCCGGTGTGGTCGAGCTCGCTTCCAATAGCTACAACGGTTCCGTTCAACCAGATCTCTACTGGAGCCAACAGCACCGCTGGGATGACAGTAAAACAATGCAGCATCGATTGTTCTCGGAACAGCCGGCGCGATCATTGAAGCAAATAGATCTCATCGGCAGCGGTTCCACAACCAATGCTGTTGACCCCGCAACCGCAGAAGTAATGGTGTCCTTCCAATCGCTAACGGGGGTACGGGCTCAGTACTACGCCACTGAATCAGATCCCCGTTGGAATGGGGCCGTCCACTCACTTACGAATCTCAGCACGATTGCTTGATACCGGGTGGAACACAGGTATCAAGCAGGAGCTAATAACATCCTTGGTATCACAGATGTAAAACGCAAACCGGATTTTTACAACAATGTTCAGCGTAACGACTCATTGCGTCTGATGGATTAGGTCGGCATTGGAACTGCTCGAAGCAGAACGTGTATCAGTTGGCATTAGCTGTGAACCCGGGGCTTCACAGCAGTAGGCACCCCAACAATCTCAGCGGCTGGAACGGAACTCGTGCTTGAGCATTCCACCGACGTAGTTCGGCTTTTCACGACTTCGTCTTCAACATCGCAACGGATCCAATGGCATTGTTCGAAACAGATCCAGCTGGTCTCGGCCTGGTCGTGACTTTGATTCAAGCCGGGCACTGGTGTTCAATCTAACATTCGCCTCGAAACCCGTGGCGCTTCGCTCAGGAATATTGCCAACACTGCGAACGGTGAGTTTGAGCTTCTATGGCTTCAACCACTTCTCCCCTTGTATGTGCCCTCTATTGGACGCCGCCGCGGCTTTGAGAATGTTGATGTCGGTATCGGCGACGCTACTCCTAATTCTCGTTTCACCGTTGGTAACGCTTCCTGAGTTTCGGGGTTAGCGCAACCGGCGATCTGATCTCCGGTATTAAGAACGTTCCGTACGTATGGCCCGCAGCAAACGGAACTGGTGTGCTTTCTAACGACGCAGCTGGCAACCTTTCTTGGTCTCCTGTTAGTGCAACGTCGCTCGCAGGAGTTCTACCAATCGCTAACGGCGGTACTGGTTCTGTCAACAGCGGGTAGCGCCCGACAAATCTTGGCGCACAACCGGTAGATGGCAGAACCCATCGATCTCTGGGCTAGCAGGCACCGGCTTTCTGCTGTTCAAACAGGCGCCGGTACATATGCGCACAACGCACCATCGTAGGCGTTTTGCCGATCAGCGTTGCTGATGGGAACGGTGTTGCGGGCAATCCTACGATCTCTTTACCGGCATCGTTCCAGTAGCGAATGGCGGAACAGGTCAAGACTTCAGCAGCAACGGCCGGCCCCATCATGGTAAAAGCGCCCCCCCGGCGTGTTCTCAACACTCCAGTGGGGGTTGTGCAGCATGACGATACTACGGTATTCCTGCGGAATTCCTAGCTGGGCTGCCCCGGCTAGCAGTTCGTTCTCTGCTATCACAACCGGTGTGAACGCAGGTCAGACACTTGAAGTTGGTTTAGGTTCATCACTCGCGCCAATCTCGACAGGAACCATCACTGCGAATGTATTGTCCGGCCTTGCCGGTAACGGTATGGTTGCACGCACAGCTGCAGGCACGTTCACAAACCGCACTGTCCTAGGTGTATCACCTATCAGTGTTGCAATGGCAGCGGTGTTGCCGGTGACCCAACGATCTCTTACCTCAGGAATTGTTCCAGCGAATGGTGGAAGAGGGCAGGACTTCTCTGCCGTAAACGCCAATCTGACCAATCATGTACGCCAACGCGGTCGGTATTTCACAACCTTAACAGCAGCATCTAAATGCGACGTTTGACACCCGCCAGCCGGTGTGCCATCATGGGTGCCAACAGCTCGGCTTTCCTTCCCAGCGATCGCAACAGGAACGAACGCTACTGCAACGATGACCGTGAATAACGGCATCGATCTTGCTTCTGGTACTGCCGGCGCGACTCATTCAGTCGAACGAGCTTGTTACGAGCTCATCGGTTAGTTCGGCAGTTGATCTCGCTACAACGGAAGTCAATGGTATCCTCCCGATCGCTAACGTGCGCAGTAATGGTTCGCCAACAGCAGGTGGCGCAACTCCCAAACCCTTGGCGCACAACCGGTAGATGCGGAACCTACAGCGATCTCTGGACTGGCAGGCACTGGCTTCGCTGTTCCCAAACAGGCGCTGGTACATATGCACAACGCACAATCGTTGGTGTATCTCCGATCAGTGTTGCAAATGGCAGCGGTGTTGCGGGTAACCCAACGACTCGCTCAATTGGGGTCTGTCTCCGTAGCGAATGGTGGAACAGGGGCAGGACTCCCCCGCCGTTCCAATTCAATTCAATCTGTACGTCAACGGCGTTTTTCGGCTTCACAACCCTATGGCAGCAGCAGTCAACGGCGACGTCTCGACACTCACAGCTGGTGTGCCACTGGGTGCCAACAGCTGGAAGCTTTCCATTCTCAGCGATGGGCTACCACAGGAATCGAACGTTACTGCAACGATGACCGTGAATAACCGCGACGTATCAATGTTGCTTTGTACTGCTGGCGCGGATTGGTCTAAGTTGAACGAGTTTATTAGGAAGCTATTTTGGTTAGTTCTGCAGTTGATCTCGCCAAGAACGGAAGTCACCGGCATCCTCCGATCGCTAACGGCGGTAGCGTGGGTTCAACAACGGCAGTGGCGCTTCTTGCCGAAACCTTGCGCACAGCCGGTTGATGCAGACCCCATCTACCTTTACCGCTGGAGCGCAAATCTGACAGGCATCCTTGTTCGCACTGGTGTAGACACCCTACAATACCCGACTCATCGCAGGTACAGCCAACGGGATCACCGAATAAATGGCGATGGTGTTGTTGGTAATCCTATGATCTCAATTCTAACTGCAGTGACATTCACTCCTAAGACGGCGACTCAGATGGCACGCCCACCGGTTCAAACGCCCCGGTGTCAAGAGGCAACCAAGACCGCAATGGGTGAACAAGCCAATGTGTCAGTTCCAGTAACTAAGGCACTTCGAGCACAAGTGGCGCCTTTGTGAACACTGGGAGATGGTTGAAATCAGCAACGAACGAAACAGATATGTAACAGTCTATGTGTCTCTTCCTGCCGGTTGAGATGGATCGTCAATGTGTGTACGCTTCCGCAGGAAGCCGGAACAGCTGGTGCGAATGCCGTTATTGTCCGCCTATTGTCACTTCTGTCTACTGCCACTGCATCTGCAGGCGGCACCGCCGGTGCCAATCGCCGCCCCCATTGTCTACTCTGGGGACGAAGCTCGCCGGGTTATCCTGTCAGCAATCACTACAACCGTGCAATCAGCAAGGAATCATCCAAATGAAACGCACAAACACTCTTACTTGCGATTACAGGGATTCTCCTTGGAGTCGTTGTTGGTAACGCTCAGCTCAATCTGGTTCTCAGGTTAGTGGTCGGTGCTCGTACACTTACGGACTAAATGAGAAACTGCCAACGGCCAACAAATCAGTTAAAGAGAAGTCGAAGCCGTGGGGGCGAACCGAGCCTGGGACGCGGAAGAAAGTAAGAAACGTCTTGTAATCAGTGGG
The DNA here is from genome assembly GCA_016707005.1 of Ignavibacteria bacterium. NCBI lineage: Bacteria > Pseudomonadati > Ignavibacteriota > Ignavibacteria > Ignavibacteria bacterium. The sequence goes on along the minus strand of JADJIQ010000005.1, from coordinate 998 downwards.
CATTGTACGATCGACTAAGCAACTCAGTAAAACCTCGGAAAAGCTAGCCAGTTCCTATGATCCCGTATATACCGGCACAAGTACAACGCCGAAGTGCCGACAACCGTAGTGCCGGCAAGAAGACGGTAACTACGCAGCACTGCGATTTTATTTCAGAACCAACGAGCAATCATGATCTCTTCTCGAATACTGTTGTCACTTCTTCTCACTGTGTGCAGCCTGCCCAGCCAAAGGCGCAACAGCACAACGCATAAGAACCGTGCATGCAACCAACGAATGGTCAGTCATTCGTACGCTGCCATCAAGTTCAACCGTGCAACAGGCTGATCAGCCTTCCCGACGGACCCACCACTCACTGCGGGTTTCACCTCGGTAGTGCTTCTGTGTCTGGCAATACAGTGACCACCGCTTAAGCTCCACCATGGGACCCACTGCCATCATCATATTGGGTGGGAAAACAGTCGATTGATCAGAGGCTGCGCAGGCTTACGCGGATGCAACGGATATGCGGTTCTACGTGGCTCCGAACAAGGCATACTACGTTGAAGGCTTCTTCCGGATAAAGGACTCAGGCGTGATGCAAAATGCTGACGTGCGGATCGACTTTGAGGTTCCCTCCGGCACCTCGGATCAACTATTATTACGGGAGCTCCACACAGACCACTGGAGCGTTTTCATAAATTGATGCCGACGCGGGGGCCGGCTTTACGGAGTCGGTAGACGCACCGCTTCGGGCGAATAGTGCGGGCAAAAAGCTACCACAACATCCGGCGCCGGCGGGATCGTAATCCGGGCAACAACACCTGGCTTTGTGCAGCTGCGGTGTCGCACGCGATGGCGGAGCTGGTTCTGTGAATCTCTTGCAGAACTCGGTGATGAAGATTTTCACGGACTAAAAACAATCCGCCAGAAACTCGAAAGAGTTCTTGGCGTACTGGGACGAGCAGTGGTTAAACGAACCAACGCCGAATTGTAACAGCGCTAATCGTTTTGGTATG